>NC_015717.1:316000-632000 GCF_000253295.1 Hyphomicrobium sp. MC1
GGCGAAGACGACGTGCGTCGGCATCGCGCGGAAATCATCGATGCCCTCGCGCAGCGACTGCCAGACGTCTGCCGTCGTGATTGAGCGGACTGCCGGATCACCGTCGCGCCACAGAACGGACGCGGGCCAACGAAGTTCGATGTCGGAATGAGGATGGGACGGCGTCGGTCGCGTGAGATTCGCCATGGTGCACCTCCTTATGGGTGCCGACGGCTCATCCGCCTCGGCACCGGCTGACGTGTGCCCCGCTTTGCGCTGGTGCAGATCATGCGCCCCCGCGTGCGCCGCGACCAATCAGGTCTCCGTGACCGCGTTTGCGCGTTTCAGAAAATTTCCAGGTTTTCAGAAGCTTGCAGCGGACCGCGAAGGCCGCCCGAGAGGCGCGTCGGCAGCGGGCTGTGGATCAGGGGTAACAATTCCAGTTCTCACCACGAAATATCCTTAATATTCCGTTGACGACCATCAATTCCCATGCGATCCCATATATGCCCGTCCGCACCGGGCAGGACACCGTGGCTGGGCGCCGATTTGGTTAGAGGGCCCAAATCTGAGCGACCGCCACGGCCCCTTTCTTGATTGTTTCGGGCGACAGGCGTTCCGCGACGGCCGCCCGAAATGGAGCATCCCGGCCGCGGCGGCCGAGTTTTTAGGTCCGGTCCTGACGGCCGGCTCCGCGAAGCGGAGTCGTCAGGGCCAAGTAAGTGAGTAGGAGGACGGAAATCGTAGCTGGGGGATGGACCGCTTTGTCTCGACATTCACAAACAAGATCGACTCAAAAGGGCGCGTTTCCGTTCCAGCCTCGTTTCGCGCCGTCCTTGAGCGTGACGGTTACGCCGGCGGCCTCTACTGCTACCCCTCGCTCGATGCTTCTGCTCTCGATGCAGGCGGCGAAAGACTTGCAAAGAAAATCGACGGGCTTCTCGCGGGCTTGCCGGACTATTCGGATGAGCGAGACGAGCTCTCTGTCGCACTCTACGGCGACGTCCAGGTTCTCTCGATCGATGGCGACGGCCGCATCGTCCTTCCTGAAGGCCTTCGCGAGCACGCCAACCTGGCAACCGCCGTCACGTTTGTTGGCCTTGGTGACAAGTTCCAGATGTGGGAGCCCAAAGCCTTCGAAGAACGCCGCAAGGAAGCGCGCAGCAAAGTCCAAGTGACGCGCAAACTTTTTGCAGCGGGTGGCCGTTCGTCGGATGACAACGGCAACGAGGGAGCACGGGAATGACGCGCGGTGGCGGGGCAGAGGGAGCCTCGCTGGGGCCAGCTGACAAGCATCCGCGCCACATTCCCGTGCTGATCTCGGAAGTGCTGGAGACGCTCGCGCCAAAGGCGGGCGAAACCTATATTGACGGCACGTTCGGCGCAGGCGGATATACGCGCGCCATCCTCGAAAAAGCCGACTGCTCCGTTCTCGCGCTCGATCGCGATCCTAACGCCATTCGCGGTGCAGCGCCGCTTATTGCGCAATTCGGCAGACGGCTGAAGATCATCGAGACGCCTTTCAGCCAGATGGAAGACGCTGTCGGCGCCGAGCTGCCGGGACAGCAGGTCGATGGTGTCGTGCTTGATATCGGCGTTTCCTCGATGCAGCTCGACGATGCGGAGCGCGGGTTCTCATTCCAGTCGGATGGCCCGCTCGACATGCGCATGTCGTCGTCGGGTATGAGTGCCGCCGATTTCCTCAACACTGCGGATGAGGAAGACATCGCAAACGTCATCTACGAGTTCGGCGAGGAGCATCGCTCACGCGCCATTGCGCGGGCGATCGTCAAAAGACGCGTGGATGCGCCGTTCTCGCGTACGCTCGAACTCGCCGATGTGGTGTCACGGGTTTTTCATGGCCGGAAAGTCGACGGTCGTCATCCGGCTACACGGACGTTTCAGGCATTGCGGATTTTCGTCAATGACGAGCTCGGCGAGCTGACAACCGGATTGGCGGCAGCAGAGCGCATTTTGAAGCCCGGCGGACGGCTCGTTGTCGTCAGCTTTCACAGCCTGGAAGATCGCATCGTCAAAAAGTTTCTGACCGAGCGCAGCGGCAAGACTGCTGGTGCGTCGCGGCATCAGCCGCCGGAATTGATAAAATCTGCCGATCCAAGTTTCCGACTTGTTAACTCGCGCCCGTTAACACCTTCTAAAGGTGAATTGGAAGTGAACCCCCGTTCCCGGTCCGCACGTTTGCGGGCAGCCATCCGCTTAGACGCAGCGGCATGGCCTTTAGATACGGGCGCGACGGGCCTCTCCCAGCACCGGCGATAATGCGCAGCTTGATTTCAAGCTCAACGGGAACTGTTTCAAAATGCGTCTCTTGAATATTGCAGCTTTCTTTTTTGCAGTGTCGAGTGCGCTGCTTCTTTATGCCTTGAACTACGATACCCGCCGCCTCGAAGCCGAGGTTCAGGAGAAGGAACGTTACGCCGACCAGGCACGCAGCGATATCGCCGTGCTCAAGGCGGAACGTGGCACGCTCTCGCGCCCCGACCGGATTGATGGGCTTGCGCGGCAACTCGGACTAGGTCCGCCGAAGCCCGAACAATTCGAGGGCGAGGGCCAAGTGTCCCAACTCAGCGGACGAGCGAACACTTCCGGCGGACAATAGAGGGACGGTTGGTCGTGGCTGGGGGGCGTTCAGAGATCATGATGCGTGGTTCGCGCCGAGGTTCGGAGCGCGTCGTTTACGGCGTGCTGATCGCGGCCTTTGCGGGTGTCGCGGGCCAGCTTCTGGTGTTGGCGGCGTCACGGCATACCGACATCACGCTCGCTATTTCCGAGCCCGTCGCGGCAACGAGCTTCAGCCGTCCGGATATCGTCGACCGCAATGGCCGTCTGCTTGCGACCGACCTCGAAGCGCCGTCGATCTTTGCTGACCCTGGGCTCGTGATCGATCGCGACGAAGTCGTCGAAAAGCTACGGACCGTGCTGCCTGATCTCGACGGCGACCAGCTCTTTCGCGATCTTGCCGATAAATCGCGGCGATTTCTTTGGGTGCGGCGGGGCGTTTCGCCGGGCATCGCGCAGAAGGTGCACGATCTCGGTCTGCCGGGTATCGCCTTCCGATATGAGCTGAAACGCGCCTATCCCGGCGGCATGATGGCCGGTCATGTGCTCGGCTATACCGACGTCGACAATCGCGGCGTCTCGGGTATCGAACGCTATATTGACCAGAAAGTCGGCGTCGATCCCGTGCATTCGGCGGTGCTGTCGAGCCGCCCGCCCGTGCGCCTGTCGCTCGACATCGGGGTGCAGCATGCCCTCGAAGACGAGCTTGACGACGGCGTGCGCGACTACAAGGCGGAGGGCGCAGCGGGTGTCGTCCTCAATATCAAGACCGGCGAAATACTGGCGAGCGCATCGCTGCCGCGTGTCGATCCGTCTTGGCCGATGGAGGCACTCGATCAGAAGCATATCGACCGCACGGCCGCAGGTACATACGAGCTTGGCTCGGTGTTCAAGACGCTGACGCTGGCGATGGCGTTCGACGAAGGTCTGGCGCGTCCCGATACGCTGCTCGACGTGCGCCAGCCGCTCGAAGCGGGACGCTTCACCGTCAAGGACTTTCATCCGGCAAGCCGCCCGCTGACCGTGACCGAGGTCTACACGCATTCCTCGAACGTCGGCGCCGGCATGCTAGCGCTCGAAGCGGGGCCGGAAAAGCTTGAAGCGTTCTTCAAGAAGCTCGGTATTTTAGATCAGATGGAAACCGAGGAAGGTCCGCTCGCGGCGCCGCAACTGCCGCAGCACTGGAACCGGATATCGACGATCACGACGTCATTCGGGCACGGCATAGCCGTTTCACCACTTCAGTTCGCCGCCGCCGCCGCGACCATTCTGAACGACGGGAAAACCGTGCATCCGACATTCCTGCGCAAATTCGATGCGGGGACGGCAGACGGCAAGGCCGTCGTCAGCCCGGCAACGTCGCGGCTGATGGCGCACCTTATGCGTCTCAACGTCGTCAATCGTGACGGAACGGGCGGAAAGGCCGATGTCCCGGGCTATCGGGTCGGCGGTAAGACGGGTACGGCCGACGTAGCCGCAAAAGGCGGGTACACGTCGAACTCGGTCATTTCGTCGTTTCTCGCGACATTTCCGACAGATGATCCGCAGTTCCTGACGTATGTCGTACTGTTCGAGCCGAAGGGCCTTAAAGAAACACACGGCTATCGTACCGGGGGATGGAACGCGGCGCCGATCACCGGCAAACTCATCGCGCGCATTGCAGCGCAGTTGGGCGTTGCGCCGGAGACCCAGACGGCCAGCCGATGATCGCGACGGCTGCGAGATTTGACGGCTCGCCTGGCGCCTCCTATCACGTTCCAGACAAGGGGCGGTGCAACTGGGGGACGATAAGGCGGGGATGATGCGGCTTAGCGAGGTGCTTCCGGCGGATATCGCGCCGCCGCCAGGTGCGGACGCCATTTCCGTTTCAGGCATCACGGCCGCGAGTGCTGCGGTAGGTCCGGGAGCGATTTTCGCCGGGCTGCCGGGCACGAAAGTTGATGGCTCTAGTTTCGTTCCTGAAGCGATCGAGCGGGGCGCAGTTGCCGTCATCGTTGGCAGGAACAAGGGCGTGCGCGTTCCCGAAGGCGTGGCGCTGATCGAGGTCGATAATCCGCGCGCCGCATTGGCTAAGATCGCGGCGAAGCTCGCGGGCCGCCAACCGAAAACGGCCGTTGCAGTCACGGGAACGAGCGGCAAAACGTCCGTCGCCGATTTCACGCGGCAGATCTTCACGGCGCTGGGTCACAAGGCGGCATCGGTCGGAACTATCGGCATCGTCAAGCCGTCCGGCGCCGTTTACGGTTCGCTGACGACACCCGATCCGGTCACGCTACATGCGGCGCTTGCGGCGCTCGCGGACGAAGGTGTGACGCATCTGGCGTTCGAGGCGTCGTCGCACGGACTTGACCAGCATCGGCTCGACGGCGTGGAGCTTTCGGCGGCGGCCTTCACGAACCTCGGCCGCGATCACATGGATTATCATCCGACAGTCGAAGATTATTTGAGTGCGAAGCTGCGGCTGTTCACGGAGCTTCTGCAACCGGGGCAACCTTCTGTCATCAACGCGGACGGGGCTTATTCGCGTGACGTCGCGGCGGCGGCGAAGACGCGGGGCTTGCGCGTGATGATGGTAGGCACGGGCGGCGATGCGCTTCAGCGCACATCGCTGTCGCGTGATGGATTTCGCCAGATCATCGGCGTGAACGCGGGCGGCAAATCCTACGAGGTTTATTTGCCTTTGGTCGGTGCGTATCAGGTCGAGAATGCGCTGGTGGCTGCCGGTCTTGCGATAGCCGTCGGAGAAGAGACCGAAGCTGTGCTGCAAACGCTTCGCGGTTTGAAGGGCGTGCCTGGGCGGCTCGAAATCATCGGTGAGCGCAACGGCGGTCTCGCCATCGTCGATTATGCGCACAAGCCTGAGGCGCTGGCGGCGGCACTTGATGCTTGCCGTCCGTTTGCGACGGGGCGCCTGATTTCGGTGTTCGGCTGCGGCGGCGACAGGGACAAGGGCAAGCGGCCGATCATGGGCCGCATTTCGGTCGAACGCGCCGACATCACGATTGTGACGGACGATAATCCACGCAGCGAGCAACCGGCTGAAATCCGCAAGGAAATTCTCGCGGGTGCGGTGGGCGCTCGCGAAATCGGCGACCGCGCGGAAGCCATCACGACGGCGGTTTGCATGATGACTCCGGGCGATGTCGTGCTTGTGGCCGGAAAGGGTCACGAAACCGGCCAGATCATCGGCGATCGGATCATTCCATTTTCCGATCACGACGAAGTCCGGAAGGCGCTCGCAAGCCGATGAACGCAATGAACGCTCTGTGGTCTTTCTCCGAACTTTCTTCTGCATTGGGCGTTGCGTCCGACGGTGACGGCGTTGCCATCACAGGCGTGTCGATCGATACGCGGACGTTGCAGGCGGGCGATCTTTTCATCGCGCTCAAGGATCAGCGCGACGGGCACGAGTTCGTTTCGGCGGCGTTCAAGGCCGGGGCTGCTGCGGCGCTGGTCAGCCGCGATTATGTTCGACAAGCAGGCGATGGCGCTTTGTTTCGCGTAACTGATCCGCTTGATGGGTTGGTGGCGTTGGGGCTAGCGGCGCGCAGACGGCTGTCGGAAGATGCGCGCGTCGTCGGCGTGACGGGCAGCGTGGGCAAGACCGGTACCAAGGAGATGCTGCGCGCGTGTCTGTCGCGGCTCGGGGCCACACACGCGTCGGAGAAATCCTACAACAATCATTGGGGTGTGCCGCTGACGTTGGCGCGGATGCCGGCCGATACGCAGTTCGCCGTGTTTGAGATCGGCATGAATCATGCGGGCGAGATCCGGCCGCTGACCAAGATAGTGCGTCCACATGTGGCGATCATCACCACGGTCGAAGCAGTGCACCTAGAGTACTTTCCGTCGGTCGCGGCCATCGCGGATGCCAAGGGCGAGATTTTCGAAGGCTTGCCGCAGGGCGGGGCGGCGATCATCAAATATGACAATCCGTTTGCGGGTCGCCTCAAAGCTATCGCCGAGGCTTACGGCGCGAAGCCGGTGACGTTCGGTTTTGACAGCAATGCCGACGCTTGTGGGTCGGATTTCCGGATGTCCGACGACGGCAGCGATATGACCGTTTCTATTGAGGGCCTGAGCATTCCGGTTCATCTGGCGATGCCGGGACGGCATATCGCGGAGAATGCACTGGCGGTTGCGGCCGCGGTTGCTGCCATCGGCGCGGAAGTCCCCACAGCACTCGCTGCGCTGGCCGATCTTGTGCCGCCGAGCGGCCGGGGCGCGCGCAGCACGCTCTACGTCGGCGATGGAGAAGTGCTGCTCATTGACGAGAGCTACAACGCCAATCCGGCCTCGATGCAGGCGGCTCTGGCGACCCTCGGGGCAGTTCCTCGACAAAGATTTATGCGACGGATTGCGGTGCTCGGCGACATGCTGGAACTCGGCAGCGAGGCTCCGGCGCTACACTCCGGCCTCAAAAGTGCCGTCGATGCGGCGGATGTCGATTTGGTGTTCGCATGCGGGCCGCATATGAAAGGCCTTTATGATGCCCTACCAGCGGCCAAGAAAGGCGGCTACTCTCTGACGTCGGCGCCGCTCGAAATCGCGCTTGCGGATCGTCTGAGGGCGGGCGATGTCGTGATGGTGAAGGCATCGAACGGGACGCGGCTCGGCGCTGTGGTGGCGGCGCTGAAATCACAGTTTGGCAAAGACGGGCCCGCCGCTTAGCCGGCCGGGATCATTGAGGGGGAAGTTCGCGCGGCATGCTCTACGAGCTCGTCAATTTCAGCGACCAGATCAGCGCGCTGAACGTCTTTCGCTACATCACCTTCCGCACCGGCGGCGCGATCTTTACGGCGCTGTTGTTCGTGATGATGTTCGGACCGGCGATCATCGATCTCCTGCGCGTCAAGCAGGGCAAAGGGCAGCCGATCCGCGACGACGGCCCGGCAACGCATCTTTTGAAGCGTGGTACGCCGACGATGGGCGGGCTGATGATCCTCGCCGGCGTCACGGTCTCGACGCTGCTCTGGGCGCAGCTCGACAACGGCTATATCTGGGTCGTGCTCGGCGTTGCGCTTTCGTATGGCGCGATCGGTTTTTATGACGACTTTCTGAAGGTGACGAAGCGGTCGACTGCGGGCTTCTCAGGCCGCATCCGCTTCCTGCTCGAACTTTTCGTGGCCGCGCTGGCGGGCTTTGCGCTGATGAAGCTCAGTCCGGCCGGGCTCGCGACGGATTTGACGTTTCCGTTCTTCAAAGAGCTGGTCATCGATCTCGGGCCGTTTTTCGTGCTGATGGCCGTATTGGTGATCGCGGGCGCGGGCAATGCCGTCAACCTGACGGACGGGCTCGACGGCCTTGCCATCGTTCCGGTCATGATCGCGGCGGCGACGTTCGGCATGATTGCGTATCTCTCGGGTAACGCGAAATTCGCGGGCTACCTGCAAATTCATCACGTGCCGGGCACCGGCGAGCTGTCCGTCATCTGCGGGGCGTTGATCGGCGCTGGCCTTGGCTTCCTGTGGTTCAATGCGCCGCCTGCCATGATCTTCATGGGTGACACCGGCTCGCTGGCGCTGGGCGGCACGCTCGGGGCGATTGCGGTCGCGATCAAGCACGAGATCGTGCTGGCGGTCGTCGGCGGCTTGTTCGTGCTCGAAACGCTGTCCGTCATCATCCAAGTGTTGTCGTTCAAGTGGACGGGGAAGCGCGTCTTCAAGATGGCGCCATTGCATCACCACTACGAGCAAAAGGGCTGGAAGGAATCGACGGTCGTGATCCGGTTTTGGATCATTTCGGTGATTTTGGCGCTGATCGGGCTTTCGTCCCTGAAACTGCGCTAGGACGCCAAACGACGCGACTTGCTGTAGATTGACCTCAATGATTCGCGCGACGTCCTTTAAAGGAAAATCCGTAGCGGTGTTTGGGCTTGGTGCGTCCGGCATTGCGGCTGCCGAGGCTTTGATTGCCGGCGGCGCCATCGTCTCCGCTTGGGATGACGGCATCGCGGCGCGGGATGCAGCCATCGCCAGGGATATTCCGCTTTTTGATCTGTCCGTTGTGGATTGGTCGGGCTTCTCCGCGCTGGTGCTGGCGCCAGGCGTGCCGCTGACCCATCCGGAGCCGCATTGGACGGTGAAGCGCGCGACCGAGCACGGTGTTGCGGTCATCGGCGATATCGAGATTTTCGCGCGCGAGCGGGCGCTGCATGCGCCCGGCTCGCCGTTCATTGGGATCACCGGCACCAATGGCAAATCGACGACGACGGCGCTGATCTCGCACATTCTGCGGCACGCGGGGCTCGACGTGCAGATGGGCGGCAATATCGGCCGGCCGATCCTGACGCTTGAGCCGCCGGAGCCCGGACGGTTTCATGTCGTCGAGCTGTCGTCGTTCCAGATCGACCTGACGCCGACGCTCGGGCCGACCGTCGGCGTGATGCTGAACGTCACGCCTGATCATCTCGACCGCCATGGCTCGATCGAGCATTACGCCGAGATCAAGGAGCGCCTCGTGCTCGGCGCGGACATTGCGGCGGTTGGCATCGATGACGACTTCGGCCTGGCGATGCTGCGCAGGCGGATCAACGTCGGTCCTGTTGTGGCCTTCAGCGCGGAAAAATCCATCGCACCGGGTTACAGCCTGCTCGGCGATACGATCGTATGCAGCAATCGCGAGGGC
Organism: Hyphomicrobium sp. MC1; assembly: GCF_000253295.1. Classification (NCBI taxonomy): domain Bacteria; kingdom Pseudomonadati; phylum Pseudomonadota; class Alphaproteobacteria; order Hyphomicrobiales; family Hyphomicrobiaceae; genus Hyphomicrobium; species Hyphomicrobium sp. MC1. Next base: position 325,187 of record NC_015717.1, read on the forward strand.
CTCGCGGTGAAGCTGGGCTCGCTGACGGGCGTTCCGACGCTGCGCGGCAAGCACAACGGGCAGAATGCATTGGCCGCTGTTGCGGCGGTTCGCGAGTGTCTCAGCGCGCTCGGGCGGACGACCGATCTCGATTGGCAGGGTGCGCTGTCGTCGTTCCCCGGTCTGCCGCACCGGATGGAAGAGATCGGCCGCATCGGCAAGGTGCTATTCATCAACGATAGCAAAGCGACGAATGCGGATTCGACGGAGAAAGCGCTGCAGTCGTTTCCGCGCGATGTCTATTGGATCGCAGGCGGTAAGCCGAAGGCCGGCGGCATCGAGAGCCTGGAGCCGCATTTCGGCGGTATCACGAAAGCATATTTGATCGGCGAGGCCACGGATGCCTTCGCAGCGACGCTCGACGGCAAAGTTCCGTTCGAGCGCAGCGGCACGCTGAACGAGGCGCTGTGGGCCGCTTCGGCTGACGCTCAGTTGAGCGATGGACAGGAACCCGTCGTGCTGCTTTCGCCTGCGTGCGCGAGTTACGATCAGTTCCGTAATTTCGAGGTGCGCGGCGATTGTTTCCGAGGGCTGGTCGCAGCTCTTCCCGGTATCGAATTGCGGGCTGGGCCATGAAGCTCTCGCGCGCCGATCGCAGTCTGCTTGCGGAGTGGTCGTTCACGATCGATCGCGGGCTTCTGATCGCGCTGCTGTCGCTCATCGCCATCGGTGTCGTGCTGTCGGTTGCGGCGTCGCCTGCGGTTGCGATCAAGAAAGGTTTGCCGACCTATTATTTCGTCGAGCGGCATGTGTTCTTTGCGGCGCTCGGCACGATCCTGATGATCGTCATTTCGTTTTTTACGCCGGGCGGCGTCAGGCGGCTGGCGGCAGGGCTGTTTCTCGTCGCCATCGGCGGCATGATCGTCGTGATTTTTTCCGGTGCCGAGATCAACGGCGCGCAGCGGTGGCTGAGTTTCGGCGGATACACGATTCAGCCATCCGAATTTGCGAAGCCGGCGTTTATCGTCATCCTGGCGTGGCTATTCGGCGAGGCGGGAAAGCGCAGCGATATGCCGGCGCTCCCGTTCGGGTTGGCGCTCTGGGCGTTCTTCGGGGCGATCCTGGTGGCGCAACCTGACGTCGGCCAGACCGTGCTGATCAGCGCGACGGCGGGCCTCATGTATCTGCTCGCTGGGATGCCGGTGATCGGTGCGGGCATTCTGGTGGTTCTTGGCGGTTGCGGGATGGGGATGGCCTATATCTACTTTCCGCACGTGCAATCGCGCTTCGACAAGTTTTTCGGCGCGGCACCGATGGAGAATTCGCAGGCGGGCCGGGCTATTCAATCGTTTACGGAAGGCGGCTTGTTCGGCCGTGGGCCGGGCGAGGGCGTGATCAAGTCGATCCTGCCCGACGCGCACACCGATTACATTTTCGCGGTGATCGGCGAGGAATACGGTGCGATCGCATGTATCGCGCTGCTCGGCGTTTTCGCTTTCATCGTGGCGCGGGCCATGCGGCGCGCTGCGAACGAACCCAACACCGCCGACCGGCTCGCGATCCAGGGCCTGGCGCTCGTTTTCGGGCTGCAATCGCTTATCAACATGGGCGTCAATATCGGGCTGCTGCCGCCGAAGGGTATGACACTGCCGTTCATTTCCGCGGGCGGATCGTCGATGTTGGCGCTGGCAGTTACCGCGGGCATGCTGCTGGCGTTGACGCGGTGGCGGCCTGATCCACAGCGCCTCAAAAAGCCGCGATGGATTCCGGCTATCGACGAAGTACAACTCGGGGGTCAAACTCCAACACGATGAGCAAGAGGTAATGGCGGGCGCGCAATCCATCATGCTTGCCGCAGGGGGAACGGGCGGGCATTTGTTCCCGGCATTCGCCTTGGCCGAAGAGCTGAAGCGCCGCGGCGTCGTCGTCGATCTGATGACGGACATGCGCGGCGATCGTTATGGCGGTGGTTTTCCGGCGCGCGATATTTATCAAGTGCCGTCGGCGACGCTGGCGTCGCGGTCTCCTGGCGATATCGCGAAGACCGCGCTGATGCTGGCGCGCGGTACGAGGGCGGCGTATTCGATCCTCGGCCGCGTAAAGCCTGCAGCCATCATTGGCTTCGGGGGCTATCCGACATATCCGCCGCTTGTTGCGGCGCGGCTGCGCGGAATTCCGACTGCCATTCATGAGCAGAATGCTGTGCTCGGGCGCGCCAACAAGCTGTTAGCGAAACGCGTCACGGCAATTGCGACGTCATTCGAGCGCACGAAGTTTCTGGAAGGCAAGCTCGCCGAAAAAGCGGTGCTGACCGGAAATCCAGTGCGCCAAGCGGTCATGGATGCCGCGACGCGCCCTTATGAAGCGCCAGCCGGGGAGGGCGTGATCCGCCTTCTGATTTTCGGCGGCAGCCAGGGCGCGCGGTTTTTCTCAGATACTGTCCCGCTCGCGCTTTTTGCACTTCCCGATCACATCCGGGGGCGGTTGCGTGTGGTGCAGCAAGCGCGCGAAGAGGATATCGAGCGCGTCAACGATGCCTATTCGGAGGCGAATATTAGCGCCGAAATTGCGTCGTTTTTCGCCGATCTCCCGGCTCGGATGGCGGCCGCGCATCTCGTCATCGGGCGGGCGGGTGCTTCCACGGTTGCGGAATTGACGGTGATGGGGCGGCCCTCCATCCTGGTGCCGTTGCCGCACGCGCTCGACAACGATCAGCTTAACAATGCGCGCCGCTTGGCGGAATCGGGTGGGGCGTGGTGCATCGAACAGCGCAACCTGTCGCCGGAACGCCTCGCTGATGAACTGGAAAAGCTCCTGATTGCGCCTGACGCCCTTGCGGCGGCAGCGAAGGCCGCTAAAACCGCTGGACGCCCCGATGCCGTCCGGAATTTGGCCGATTTTACGCTGGCTTTAGCAGAAGGGCGTAAAACAGGTACGGGGCGTGACCATTGAGGGATCTGCATTTCGTCGAACCGCGCGAGATAGAGACAGCGAGGAAGCTTCCGGCCATGCAAATGCCGCGCGACATCGGACCTTTCCACATCATCGGCATCGGTGGCATCGGCATGAGCGCGATTGCCGAAATTCTGGTCGCCAAAGGATACACCGTTCAGGGTTCCGATCAGAAAGAAAGCGCCAACGTCAAACGCCTGCGCTCGAAGGGCATTCGCGTTTTCGTCGGCCATGATCCGGTGAACCTCATCGGCGCGCGGTACGTCGTGATTTCAACGGCGGTGAAAGCGCTCAATCCGGAATTGGTCGCGGCGCGTCAGAAGGGCCTGACGATCATCCGCCGCGCTGAAATTCTCGCCGAGCTGATGCGGCTCTATTCGACGATCTCGGTGACGGGCACGCACGGCAAGACGACAACGACGTCGCTGCTCTCGCACATCTTCACGGAAGCGGGCGAAGAGCCAACCGTTATCACGGGCGGTATCATCAACGCCTGGGGCTCGAATGCGCGGCTCGGCCAGGGCAAGTGGATGATCGTCGAAGCGGACGAGAGCGATGGCACGTTCACGCGGTTGCCGACGGAAATCGGCATCGTGACGAACATCGATCCGGAGCATCTCGATTACTTCGGCTCGGTCGAAGCGATGCACCGCGAATACGAAGCCTTTCTGCGCAACATTCCGTTCTTTGGACTGACGGTTGTCTGCATCGATCATCCCGTCGTGCGGGAGATGGTGCAGCGGCTGAACCTGCGCGCCGATGGCCGCCGCCTGCTGACGTACGGACAGAGCGAGGATGCCGATCTTCGGCTGACGGGCGTCCGCATCGTCGGCAACACGACCTATTTCGATGCGAGCCTGGCGGCGCGGGTCAAAGGCGGCGCGCGCGTGTTGCAGGATTGGTCGGTGCCGGTGCCCGGCGCGCACAACGCACTCAATGCGCTGGCCGCAATTGCGGTTTCGACGCACGCCGGATTGTCCGATGCCAAGATCAAGGCGGCGATGGCCGGTTTCTCCGGCGTGAAGCGCCGCTTCCAGTTCACCGGCGAATGGAACGACGTGACGATTTACGACGACTACGGCCACCATCCGGCGGAAATCGCGGCGGTGTTGGCAGCAGCGCGCGGCGGCACGAAAGGTCGCGTGATCGCGGTCGTTGAACCGCATCGCTACACGCGCGTGCGCGACCTGATGGACGAGTTCGCGCAATGCTTCAAGGACGCCGACAGCGTGATCGTGGCGCCGCTCTATACCGCTGGCGAAAACCCGATCGAAGGTGTCGACAGTCGCGCGCTCGCCGAGCGGATCAGAACCATGGGTGGCCGTCCGGCCGAAGCTGTCGACGATCCGGCACTTATCGCGCCCGCGATCAAGCGACTGGCGCGGCCGGGCGATCTCGTCATTTGCCTCGGTGCCGGTAATTCGACCGAGTGGGCAAATGCTTTGCCGGCGTGGCTGGCGGAAGAACCGAAGCGTACCGGGAGCGCGGGGTGATGTTCACGGACATCACGGATGACCTCAAGGCCGCGATGCCGGAGCTCAAGGGCAGGCTGAGCGCGAATGCGTCTTTAGCGGATGTCACGTGGTTTCGGGTCGGCGGTCCGGCGCAGGTGCTGTTCATGCCTGCCGACGAAGCCGACCTTGCGTATTTCCTGAAGCATCGGCCGAGCGATGTACCGGTGCAGGTCATCGGGCTCGGCTCGAACCTGCTCGTCCGCGATGGGGGAGTGCCGGGTATTGTCATCCGGCTCGGGCGCGGGTTTTCCGAAATCGCCGTCGAAGACGGGCATCGGCTGCGCGTCGGCACGGCAGTTCCCGACGTGAAGGTCGCGCGGGCGGCGGCGGATGCGGGCATTCGCGGGCTCGCGTTCTATCGCGGCATTCCGGGGTCCATCGGCGGCGCGCTGCGTATGAATGCGGGGGCGCACGGGCGCGAGACGAAAGATTGTCTGATCAGCGCGCGTGCGGTTGATCCAAGCGGCACCGTTCATGTGTTGTCGCTCGCCGACATGGGCTTCACCTATCGTCATTCCGGTATTCCGAAAGACTGGATTTTCACAGAAGCGACGTATGCGGGTGAGCCCGGCGATCCGGCTGAAATCCTGAAAGAGATGGATGAGGTCGCGGAATATCGCGAGAAGAACCAGCCGATCAAGGAACGCACTGGCGGCTCGACGTTCAAGAACCCGCCCGGTCATAGTGCTTGGAAACTTGTCGATCAGGCGGGATGCCGTGGGCTTCGCGTCGGTGGTGCGAAGGTTTCGGAGATGCACTGCAATTTTCTGATCAACGACAATCAAGCGAGCGGCGAAGACGTCGAGACTCTCGGTGAGACGGTTAGGGCGCGCGTTCGCGAGACGGCCGGCATTACGCTCGACTGGGAGATCATTCGTCTCGGTATTCCCAAACCCGGCCGTCCGGTCGGGGAAGCGCTGGCCGCCGAGCGCGCCGACCAAAACTAATTCACAGCACATGATTTTCAATCTGCAAGCGAGCCAGACATGAACACACTCGGCCCGGTTCCGAAGCGTACGCGCAATCACGTCGCTGTTCTGAAGGGTGGCCTTTCGGCTGAGCGCGAGGTGAGCCTCAATTCCGGTGCGGCGGTTGGGGAGGCGCTGCTGCAGAGCGGCTACGCGGTGACCGAGATCGACGTCGATCGCGATCTTGGAAGCCGGTTGCAGGAACTGAAGCCCGACGTCTGCTTCAATGCGCTGCACGGCAAGTTCGGGGAGGACGGCTGCGTGCAGGGCGTGCTGGAGCTGCTCGGCATTCCTTACACGCACTCCGGCGTTCTGGCGTCGGCGCTCGCCATGCACAAGGAGCGGGCGAAGGACATCATGAAGCTCGCGGGCGTTGCCGTTGCTGATGCCACTCTGGTGACGCGTGGCGAGGCGCTGGAGAAGCATGTCATGGCGCCCCCTTATGTGGTGAAGCCGGTGACGGAGGGGTCGAGCGTCGGCGTCGTAATCGTGCCGCCCGGCGCCGAGCGGCCGCCGAACTCGATCGCTGCGGGTGGTCCGCTCGATCAGATCGTGATGGTCGAGCGTTATGTGGCAGGGCGCGAGTTGACCTGCGCCGTCATTGGCAACTTTGTGACGGATATCATTGAAATTGTGCCGCTTCGTGGCCTCGCGTTCTACGATTATGAGGCCAAATACGCACCCGGCGGCTCGAAGCACGAACTGCCCGCGAAACTTTTACCAGATGTTTACCAGACACTCCGTTCCTTAACGTTAAGGGCGCATCAGGCTTTGGGCTGTCGCGGCGTATCGCGGGCCGACTTTCGCTACGACGACACGGCCGGTGGAACGGGCGAGCTGATCTGCCTCGAAGTCAACACTCAGCCGGGCATGACGGGGACATCCCTGGTGCCCGAGCTGGCGGGTTATGCCGGGTGGTCGTTCAGTGACCTAGTCCGGTGGATGGTCGAGGACGCGAGTTGCAACAGGTAGAGAGCAAGCATCGGTTCTGGTGGCGGGCTGCACATGATGCGCCAACGCCGGAACCGGAGGCTGCTCAATGGGTGCCGCCTTCGCCCGAGGCGACGCCGACGACCCGCGGGCGCAGCTCCGCTGTTACGATCTCCAAGCGCGTGACGACCAAACTTCAAATTCCGCGTGGCGAACGTCGCCTGAGACGTACGCGTCGCGGACGGCGGTGGGTGATGCCTTCGACAGTTGCCGCGCTGGTCGCGGCTGTCGCCGGCGTGGCGGCCTATACGCTGCCGCTCGATAAGCTCATGGCCTTCGATTTCTCCGACAAAACTGACAGTCTGATGATCGCGGCCGGTTTCGGCATCGATCAGGTCAACCTCTCCGGCCAGCATTTCACATCCGATTCCGACGTGTACGACGCCTTGGACCTCACCAACGTAAAAACATTCGCAGCTTTCGATTCTGACGCCGCCATGAAGCGGATCGAGCGCATTCCGTGGGTTGATACCGTGCAGCTCACCCGCATTTATCCGGGAACGCTCGATATCGTCATTCATGAGCGTGCACCGGCATTTGTGTGGACGCGCAGCGAGACAAACTATCTGGTCGATGCGACGGGGCGGGCGCTTGGGCCGATGCCGACCGCCAGCACATGGAAATTGCCGCGCGTGGTCGGTGAGGGCGCCGACAGCGAAGCGATGCTGATGCTCTCAGCCCTTCATCTGGTTCCCAAGATCGAGCGGCAGTACGCCTATGGCGAGCGTGTTGCCGAGCGACGGTGGCGGATCGTCTTGCGGAACGGCACGGCGCTCGACCTCGCCGCCGATCGCGAGATCGAAGGTTTGCAGGAAATCGCCAATACGCCGGCGGTCCAGGCAGCCTTGACGGGCGCGCCGATGATCGTCGACGTGCGCACGCCGGGCCGGATCGCGATGCGGCCGGCAACATCATCTGCGCGGACGGCATCTCTCAGAAGCTCCGGGACGACAGCGGTCGCCTCGGCGCAACAGTAGGGGGCTGGCATGGCGGAGCGGCGCACCTACAAGACTTTCGGGCTTCTCGATATCGGCACCAGCAAGACTGTTGCCGCCGTCGTTGTCGCCGAGTACGTGGCCGGAATGGCGATGCCGTCGTTGCGGCTCGCGGGTCTTGGCATGCAGCGTTCGAAAGGCGTCAAAGCCGGCGTTTTGACGGATCTCGATGAAGCGGAAGGTGTCGTTCGCGGCGTCATCAGCCAAGCGGAGCGCGCGGCCGGAACGTCGGTCGGCGGCTTTACGCTGTCTGTATCGGCGGGGCGGATTTCATCGGTTCATTGCACGGCGCGTGCGGATATCGAAACCGGCAGCGTGCGGGAAGAAGATCTGGCGCGGCTGATGTCAGCGGGCGAGAGCTACGCTGAGCGCAACGGCCGAACGCTGCTCCATCTCAACCACCTGGGCTATGAGGTCGACGGGGCGCACGGTGTCCGCGATCCGCTCGGTCTTTCGGCGCGACGTATCTCGGCCGGGCTGCACGCCGTGACGGCGGATGAAGCGCCGCTGCGTAATCTGATGGTTCTGATCGACCGGTGCTATGCGAGTTGCGATGCGCTCGTCGCGTCGCCTTATGCAAGTGCGCTCGCTGCTACAACGCTAGAAGAGCGGCAATTCGGTGTGACATGCATCGATTTCGGCGCCGGAACGACGTCGATGACGCTCTTCGCAGACGGGCGCTTTACGGGCATCGACGTGATCCCGGTCGGCAGCCAACATATCACCTACGATATTGCGAAGGCGTTGCAGACGCCACTTGCGGAAGCCGAGCGAATCAAAACGCTTTATGGCACACTCCTCAACGCCCAGTCAGACGAGCATGAGTCGTTCTCCTATCCGATCGCCGGAGAGGAGGATGACGGCAGCTACGAAACAACGAAAGCGCGGCTAACGGATATCATCCGGCCGCGCGTGCAGCAGATCCTGGGGCTTGTGCGCGAGCGCTTAGCGCTGAACGCCGCGAGCCGCTACGTGGGAGACAAGATCGTACTGACGGGCGGGGCCAGCCAACTCACCGGATTGCCGGGATTCGTCGCGGATACGTTCGGACGTTCGGTCCGGCTCGGCCGGCCGATGGATCTGCACGGTCTTGCCGCAAGTCTCTCAGGGCCGCAGCTCGCGACGCTTTCCGGTCTTGCGATCGTGGCGGCGCGCGGAGACGGCGAACTCAACATGGCGCGCGGTCGCAAGACCGTGACGCAAGGATATCTCGGTCGCGTCGGAACGTGGCTTAAAGGCGGGTTTTAAAGACGTGTCGAAGACAGAAATGAGATCGTCGAAGCAGGCGGCGTTGGCGGCAGAAACAGTCGTGCCGAACGCCCAACTATCATTCTCGGGGACGCCATGAGCATCAAGCTGCAACTGCCGAAGCTGGTCGACGCCAAGCCTCGGATCACCGTCATCGGCGTCGGCGGCGCGGGCTGCAATGCCGTCAACAACATGATTGCCGCCGGGCTTCAAGGCGTGCAGTTCGTGGTTGCGAACACGGATGCGCAATCGCTCGATGCTTCGAGTGCGGAACATCGTATTCAGCTCGGCATCAATCTGACCGAAGGGCTCGGCGCAGGCGCCAAGCCGGAGATCGGCGAAGCTGCGGCGGAAGAAGCGCTCGAAGAGCTTCGTACGCATATTGCAGGCGCGCACATGGTGTTCATCGCGGCCGGTATGGGCGGCGGCACCGGCACGGGCGCGGCATCCGTCATCGCGCGAATCGCGCGGGAGCTTGGGGCGCTGACGGTCGGCGTCGTCTGCAAGCCGTTCCAATTCGAAGGCGCGCGGCGCATGCGCATTGCGGAGGCGGGTGTCGAAAACCTGCGCCATCTCGTCGATACGCTGATCGTCATTCCGAACCAGAACCTGTTCCGGATTGCCAATGAGCGGACGACGTTTGCGGAAGCCTTCGTTCTAGCCGACCAGGTGCTCTATTCGGGCGTTGCCTGCATCGTCGAGCTTGTTCTCAAGGAAGGCCTTATCAATCTCGATTTCGCAGACGTCCGCACAATTATGAGCGGCATGGGTACGGCAATGATGGGCACGGGCGAAGCGACCGGCGAACAGCGCGCCATTCTCGCAGCGGAAGAAGCCATTGCCAATCCGCTGCTCGATGATGTGACGCTGCGCGGCGCCAAGGGATTGCTGCTGTCGATCTCGGGCGGCCGCGACATGACGCTCTATGAGGTTGATGAGGCAGCGAGCCGCATCCGTCAGGAGGTCGATCACGATGCCAACATCATCGTTGGTGCGACATTCGATGAGCAGCTCGGCGATCGTCTTCGCGTCTCGATTGTTGCATCGGGTATGGATCACCGGATGGCCGAACGCATGATGGCGCAGCAGGCGCAGGGTCACGGTCAGGGCACGTACGCTCCTCAGGCGCAGCAGCAGGCTGCGGAGATGTCGCAGCAGCATCCGGCGCCACAGCAGCAGGTGGAACGCAGCGCCGTGCTCCCCGCACCTCCGGGCGACCTGCAGCGGCGTCTTGCTGAAGCTTTGCAGGCGCCGACGGCTGCAGCGCCGCAGAATTTTTCTGAGCCTATCCACAGAGAACAACCTCGTGGTGGCCGCGACAGCTGGGTTGCCCCAGGAAATGTTATGATCGAGGACGGGCTGGAAAATTTTCCTCCCCTGTCCGGGAGTGCATTGTTACGGACCCCGCCCCTTCCGGCCGACGCTCCGGTGCAAAATTACGATCATCGATTCGAGCCGCAGGCCCCGACGGAGATCCAGCGTGGCGGGCGCCGGGTGCCGGGCATCGAGGAATTTCCTCCGCAGGCTCAGAAGGAATGGAATGCGCGTCAGAATGGCGCTCCGCGGACCCACAGCAGAGATGCAGAAGAGCAAAGAAAACCGGGCCTTTTGGGACGTTTTGCCGGTTTAGGCCGGAGATAATCGGCGGTATACGGAATAGAATTTCTCGCCGCCACATTTCCGGCTTCGAACGTGATAGAAAGGTGGCGAGAGAGTGCGATTTTTCGGGTGAAGAACGCGGTCAAAATGCGGCTGCATCAGGTCTCGGGAAACGTCAAGAATGGTTGCTAAAGCGTAACACAATGTAAGAAAGCGTGATTTGTCGGTGTTTAGCGAAGCAGTTAGCTTTTGTGCATCGACCACTTGTGATGAGCCTTTGATCAGAGCGGACGCGGCCAAAATAAGGCTGGAACGAGCTGATAGAATCAGAAGGACTTCAAGGTAGGTCAGGGGGTGGTTGGCCGCATATGCTGGGGAGCAGCGGTCCGCCAAGAGAATGAGGGACGGCGCTGTATGTCGAATCGATTCATCGGTGCGCGGCAAACCACGCTTGCCCGCGAGATCCAGTTGACAGGCACGGGGGTGCACAGCGGAGCTCCGGTATCACTCACACTGCATCCAGCAGAGGCTGATACTGGGCTCCGCTTTCTCGTTACCAAACGGGGAAGAGTCGTCTCGGAAATCGCGGCACACGTAGCGAACGTCAAAAATCTTACACTTTGTACCGTCATCGGCGACAGCGCTGGCACAACGATCAGCACAGTCGAACATCTCCTCGCCGCGCTTCGCGGTCTCTCGATCGACAACCTCTATATCGAGATCGACAGCAAAGAAGTTCCGATCATGGACGGCAGCTCGGCGGAATTCGTCGACGCCATTGACCGGGTCGGCATTCGCGAGCTTTCAGAGCCGCGCAAATACATCAAAGTTCTTAAACCTGTGCGGGTAGAAGAAAACGGCTGCTGGGGCGAACTTGAGCCGCATGCCGGGTTCCGCATGGACGTTGAAATCGATTTCGCAACGCCGGTGATCGGTCGCCAGCGGCTGCAGTACGAAATGAGCCCCGGCGTTTTCCGCCACGAGATTTCCCGCGCCCGCACGTTCGGCTTCATGAGCGACGTCGAGAAGTTGTGGAAGGCGGGTCTTGCACTCGGTGCCGACCTCACCAACACGGTTGCGATCGGCGACGGCAAGGTCATGAACCGTGACGGCCTTCGCTATCCGCAGGAGTTCGTGCGTCACAAAATGCTCGACGCGGTTGGCGATTTGGCGCTTGCCGGACTGCCGCTCCTTGGCGCGTATCGCTCTTACAAGGGCGGTCACAAGCTTAACTCGATGGTGCTTCAGGCCCTGTTCGCCGATGCGTCGAACTGGGAATACGCACAGGCACCGCGCACCCGTGCAAGCCGCTCGCCGGTTCAGATCGTGTCTGAGACGGTTGTCGCTGCGGAATAAGCTTCGGCTTATTCCCGTCGGCTGGTGCTCCTGGCCCAATCGACGGCCTGGAATGCACCATATTCTGACGATACACTCGCCACACGGGGCTGTTAGCAGACAGCGCGCTGCCGACGATTCATCTTTCGGGGCGCGTCTCGGGGTGCTATCCGCTTGCGATCGTTGAGACGTGTGGTCGACAGCAACGCAGCCGTCGGCCTCTTTTGGAAGCAACGCGGCGTATGATGATATCGGCACGGCATCTTCTGAAAATCGTGAGCACGGTGTCGGTGTTGGTGGCGCTCGCGTTCTCGATGCTTGCCGTCGGCGGTTGCAGCAATGGACCGAAGCTCGATACGGCTGCGCTCAATCCCGATCCGCCAGCGAAGATGTTCGCCGACGCCGACGCGATGATGACGAAAGGCAATTTCGAAGACGCCGCGACGAAGTTCGAAGCCGTCGATCGCGACCACCCCTATTCGCAGGAAGCGCGCAAATCGATCGTGATGGCCGCATATGCGTATTATCGCGCCGGCAAAGCGCCGGAAGCGATCGCCTCGGCCGAGCGTTACGTCGCGATGCATCCGGGCACGAAAGAAGCGCCGATGGCGCACCATATTATCGCGGAAGCCTATTTCGATCAGATGAACAAGGCGGACCGCGATCAGACGGCGGCTCGCAAGGCGCTTGAGCAGCTTAAAATCTTGAAGGCACGTTATCCGGACAGCGAGTACGCTAAGGACGCCGACAACAAAATTCGCATCTGCTTGGACAATCTCGCCGCTCAGGAGATGAATGTCGGGCGGTATTATCTCGATCGGCACAACTACGTCGGCGCCATCAATCGCTTCAAGACGGTCGTCAGCGATTATCAGACGACGGCGCATGTCGAGGAGGCGCTGGCGCGTCTTGTCGAATGCTATATGGCGCTCGGCATCACCAAGGAAGCCCAGAACGCAGCGGCGATCCTCGGGCACAACTATCCCGACAGCAAGTGGTACAAGGATTCCTACGCTCTACTGGAATCGGGCGGTCTGGCGCCACGCGAGGACAGCGATTCCTGGCTGAGCAAGACCTGGAATTCCGTTCCGAAGCTCTCGGTGCCGACGATCAAGATGCCGAGCATCAGCATGGGTAGCGGTTGATCTTGCCCGTCCGGCGGGTGGAACCTGTCGCTGTCACGCCCTTCACATTGTGCTAGATCTGAAAGCTGGGCCCGATTTCATTTCGGGCTTGTGCTTTTTCCGATGCTTTGAAAATTACGATGTCCGACGCCAAATCAAGAAAGAAGCGCAAGACCGTCTCAGCGGCGTCAGCGGGAAGCGAGACGCCTGCCGACGAGATTGCCCGGCTGTCAGCCGAAATCGCGCATCACGATCAGCTCTATTACCGGCAGGACGCACCGGAGATTTCCGACGCCGAATATGATGCGCTGCGTCGCCGGCTTGGTGATCTTGAGAAAGAACATCCCGAGCTTCGGCGTGAAGACAGCCCAACGGTGAAGGTCGGTGCGGCGCCGGTTGCGGCGTTCGGCAAGATTCGCCACGACGTACCGATGCTGTCGCTGGGCAATGCGTTCGACGATCAGGACGTCATCGATTTCGTCGAGCGGGTGCGCCGTTTTCTCATGCTCGGCGAAGACGACACACTCGAAGTGACGGCTGAGCCAAAGATCGACGGGCTTTCGATTTCGATCCGCTATGAGCATGGCGAGTTGGTGCAGGCCGCGACGCGCGGCGATGGGGCGGAAGGCGAGAACGTTACGGCCAACATCAAGACAGTTCGCGAGATTCCGCATAAGCTCAAGGGCAAGGACATTCCCGAGCTGATCGACATTCGCGGCGAGATCTATCTCGGCCACAAAGACTTCGAAGCGTTGAATGCCGCGCAGGCTGAAAGCGGCGATAAGATCTTTGCCAACCCGCGCAACGCCGCTGCCGGTTCGCTTCGGCAGCTCGATGCGTCGATCACGGCGAAGCGCCCGCTACGTTTTTTCGCGTATGCGTGGGGTGCGGTTTCGGAACTTCCGGCGGACACGCAAGCGGGTGTCGTCAAAGCGTTCGCGCATTGGGGATTGCCGGTCAATCCACTGATGCGGATCGCGACGACGACGGATGAACTGCTGGCGTTCTATCGCAATATCGAAGCAAAGCGTGCCTCGCTCGGCTACGATATTGACGGTGTCGTCTACAAGGTGAATAGGCTCGATTACCAGGAACGGTTGGGGTTTGTGTCGCGCTCGCCGCGTTGGGCGATTGCGCACAAGTTCGCCGCGGAGCAGGCGACGACCGTTCTTGAAAAAATTGATATTCAAGTGGGGCGCACGGGCGCGCTGACGCCGGTTGCAAAGTTGAAGCCCGTGACGGTCGGCGGTGTCGTCGTGTCGAACGCGACGCTGCACAACGAAGATGAGATTGCGCGCAAAGATATTCGCGAAGGCGATACAATCATCGTGCAGCGGGCGGGTGATGTCATTCCTCAGGTCGTCGAAGTGGTGCTGGCGAAGCGCCCCTCGCACTTGCATCCATTCAAGTTCCCGACCGTTTGCCCGGTGTGCGGCAGTCATGCGGTGCGAGAGGCAGTCGAGGAAACGGGCAAGGCGGACGTCGTGCGCCGTTGCACGGGCGGTCTCATTTGTCCGGCGCAGGTCAAAGAGCGTCTGAAGCATTTCGTGTCGCGCAATGCCTTCGATATTGAGGGATTGGGCACGGAGAAGATCGAGTTTTTCTTCGATACGGGGCGGATCAAATCGCCTGCGGATATTTTCACGCTGGAAGCCCGCGATAAGGCGTCGGACGAACCGCTGCTGAAAGTCCGCGGTTTCAAGGAAACGTCGGTCCGCAAGCTGTTTGCCGCCATCGACGCGCGCCGCGAGGTTCCGCTCGATCGATTTTTATTCGCACTCGGCATTCGGCACATTGGGGAGACGACCGCGAAAGACCTCGCAAAAGCCTACGGAACGCTGGACGCGCTGCGTTCGGCTGTCGATGCGGCGGTCGAGGGCGGAAAAGGCAGCGACGCCTATCAGGATATCGACAATATCGAAGGCATCGGCGAGACGGTGGTCGATGCACTCGTCGATTTCTTCGGCGAGGATCACAACCAGGAACAGATTGCAGCGCTGCTGAAGGAAGTGACCGTTACACCTTTTGTGCGTACGCAAACGAAAGAGTCGCCTGTCACCGGCAAGACGGTTGTCTTCACGGGAACGCTGACGAAGCTGACGCGCAACGAAGCGAAGGCGCAGGCCGAGCGTCTTGGCGCGAAGGTTTCAGGCTCGGTTTCGAAGAAGACGGATTACGTCGTTGCGGGAACGGAAGCGGGCTCGAAGCTTGATAATGCACGGGCTCTGGGCGTTACCGTGCTCGATGAAGACGAGTGGCTTGCGCTGATTGGGCAGGCGTGAGCCGCTAGGTTTAAACCGGTGCCGTCGCCTGCTTCAGCCAATTGCGCGTCGAAGGATCGAGGCTCTGCGCAAGCGTATCGTAGACACGCTTGTGATAGGCGTTGAGCCAGTCACGCTCGCTCTTTTCCAACATCTCGGGAAGGATAAGCCGCCGGTCGATGGGCGCGAGCGTCAACGTCTCGAACTCCATCGTTTCGCGGTCGCCGCCTTCGACGGTTTCCGGCATCGTCACGAGCACGACGTTTTCGATGCGGATGCCGTATTCGCCGACCTTGTAATAACCGGGCTCGTTCGAGATCAGCATGCCGGGGTGCAACGGCGCCATGCCGGCGCGCGAGATCGACTGCGGACCTTCGTGGACTGACAGATAGCTGCCAATGCCATGGCCTGTGCCGTGATCGAAGTCGGCGCCGATCTGCCAAAGTGCGCGACGTGCGAACGGGTCGAGGTCGATGCCGCGTGTGCCTTTCGGAAAGTGCGCAGTCGCGACGGCAATATGACCTTTCAGAACAGCCGTGAAATGCCGCTGCATGTCCTTGGTCGGTTTGCCGACGGCAATCGTGCGCGTGATGTCTGTGGTGCCGTCAGGATACTGGCCGCCGCTGTCGATCAGAAACAGTTCGCCGGGCTTCACGCGGCGGTTGGTTTCTTCGGAGACGCGGTAATGCACGATGGCGCCGTTTGGGCCGGAGCCGGAGATCGTCGGGAAGCTCACATCGCGCAGCATGTTGGTGTCGCGGCGGAATTCTTCGAGCTTCTGCACGGCGGTGATCTCGTCGAGCGTGCCGTCGGACGCCCAATCATCGAGCCAGGCGAGGAAGCGTACCACGGCGTGACCGTCGCGGACATGGGCGGCGCGGGCACCGACGACCTCCGCATCGGACTTGATGGCTTTGGGAAGGATGCACGGATCCTGACCGCGCGAGATGAGCTTGGCACCGAGCTTTTGCTCGAACCAATAGGCAGCTGTTTCGGGATCGAGGCGAACCCGTTTGCCTTTGGCTTTCAGCTCTTTTACGCGGTCCGGCAGCGTCGCGGGTGCGAGAAGTTTTGCGACGGGCGCGACGTCGGCGCGGGCTTCGCTGTCGAGGCGATCGGGCGCAATGAAGAGTTCGGCTTTGCCACTCGCGGGAACAATGGCGAAGGCGAGAACGACAGGGTTATGTGCAACGTCGCTGCCGCGAATGTTGAACAGCCAGCAGATCGAATCCGGCAGCGTCAGGATGACGGCGCTCTGGCCGTCTTGTTTCAAGCGCGTCTGCAATTCGGAGATTTTGTCGGCCGCCGTTCGGCCTGCAAAGGCAATCGGCTGGGCGATGACAGGATTTTGCGGCGGCTTCGGACGGTCCTTGCCCCACAGAACGTCGATCGGATTTTTTGACAGCGCCTTGAGCTTGATGCCCTTCGGGGCGAGCGCAGCCGTCAGGCGATTGATCTCTCCGGCGGTGTGGTTCCAAGGGTCGAAGCCGACCGTGCCACCCTTGGCGACGTTCGCAATCAACCAGTCCGCAAGCTTCGGACGCAACAATAGCGAAACTTCGAAAACTTTTGTGTCGGTTTCGGCTGCGGCCTGGACCGTATACCGGCCGTCGATCGCCAGCAAGGCGGCTTTCTTGCCGACAACGGCGATGCCGGCGGAGCCCGAAAACCCCGTCAGCCATTTCAGGCGCTCGGCGCAGGCTGGGACATACTCGCCCTGATGCTTGTCGGACCGGGGAACTAGGACGGCGTCGATTTTCGACTTCGCCATGTAGGCGCGGAGCGCTTTTACGCGTTCGGCGACGCGTTCGGGCTCGGACAAGGAATGGAATGTCTGCAGCATGGCTGATTTTCTAAGCACCGGATGGTGAGATTTCAACGTCGCCGGAAGGTCAGGGTCGACCAGCCGGTGATGCGGTCATGGCGCTGAAGCGAGAATCCGTGGGCGAGATAGGTTGCGATGACCTGGGGCGCTTGGGGTACGAGAATGCCGGAGAGCACCAGTGTTCCGCCGGGAACGACAGCGCGGGAAATTGACGACGATAGATAAATTAGCGGCCCCGCCAGAATGTTGGCGACAAGGAAATCGAACGGTGCGCGCTCGCGAACTCTCGGATGTCCGAGACCGTTGCCAACGAACAGGGCGATGCGATTGCCCGCGCCGTTGAGGCGGACGTTTTCGCTCGCGACCGTGACGGACTGCGGGTCCATGTCGGCGGCGACGATGCGCGTGTGCGGCATCGCCTTTGCTGCGGCGATGGCGAGCACGCCCGAGCCGCAGCCGAGGTCGAGCATATTCTTGTAGGCGTGGCCGCGCGTCAGCCGGTCAATGGCGAGCAAGCAGCCCAGCGTCGTTGCGTGATGTGCGGTGCCGAATGCTTCGCCCGCGTCGATCAGGATGGCGTTCGGTCCGTGCGCGACACGGCCTTGATCGTGGCTGCCGTGGATGGTGAAACGGCCTGCCGGCACGGGCGGAAGTGCCGCTTGCGAAATCGCGACCCAGTTCAGCTCCGGCACGGCCTCGATCTCGAAGGGTGGCAGAGGCCAATCGACGAGCGGCTTCAGTTCGGCTGCGAGGTCGCGCGCGTCGGCTTCGGCATCGAAATAGGCTTCGACGCGCCAGCGATCTGGGCCGTCTTCGAAGACGGTCAGCGCGTCGGGGGCGGGCTCAAGCAGATCTTGCATGGCATTGCCGGTTGCGTACGCGAGCGCGCGATCGGCGAAGAGGGCTGTGACTTTTCTGACTGACATCGGATGCTAAGGGTTGGGGACGGATTTGCCCTCGTATTCATAGCCTTCGGAGGTAATCGGATCGGGCAGGTGATCGAGGAACAAATCCCATTTGTCGTCGATGTGCTTCGCCGCCTCGGCCGGCGGCAACGTGACAAAAGTGCCGTCGGGCTTTTCAGTTACGATTCCATCGCGGATTAACCGATCCAAAGCATCGTCGATCTCGAAGTCGATTTTCATACCGAACGTGCGCGTCAAGTAGTTCTCGATGGCGAGGTCGATGGAGGGCAGGTCGGCGCGGGTGGCGGGCTCCTTGGCGAGAACGCTGTAGAGCAGCATTTCCTCTTTCACGTCTTCCTCGGCGCCGCGCGCTGCGATTTTCAGGATGACGCCGCGATTGTCGGCCATCGTGTGAAAATAAAGGTTCTGCGCCATCACGACCATGTAGCGCTGTTTCTGATTGAGAAAGCCCATCGCTTGGCGGACGGCGATGCCGCCCAGACCCGCCAACGCGCCGATGGCTGCAATCGGATTGCTCAACACCAGCGCAAGTTTGCCCGCCGCTCCGACTGCGCCCATGCCAAGCCCGCCGCCGGCCGTCACGCCCAGGCGTAGCTTGTCCATGGCGCGAAAGCGAACTTCAGTGTTCGGAAAGATCATCTCGACGTCGGTGCGCGGAATATTCTTGAAGAGCTTCAGATAAATGTTTCTGTCGTTGATGCTGGGCGGAAGATGCTGGCGACGATGTTCGACCCATTTTTCAGCGGCATCGCGCGACATCTTCTTCTCGCGCATGACCTCTTCGACGCGTGCCTCGGTGGTCTTTAGTTTGAACATCAGGAACAGGCGCTGGAAAATCGGCACGTCGAATTCTTCCTTGCGCAGAAATTTGCGCAGGGAGCGTTTCTCGAACTTCCGGTTCGAAGCGCCGCGATAGTAGATCGCGATCCGCTCGAAGGCCTTCATGTCGACGAAGAGATCGAGGCCGTAGTGGCTTTCGCGTGTCAGGATGACTTCGACGTCATTTGGATCGATGCGCTCATAGTTGGCGCGCACGAGCAGGCTTTCGACACCTTCGAAAACCCGGTGCTGCAAAGCCTCGCGATCGTCGTCAGAGAACTTGCGGGTCATCAGGAGGTCGCTATCGGGCGAGAACGCCTCATACGTCTGTTCGAGTTCCAGCAGCATCGAGAAGTATTGCTGCTGCCGCCAGTAATCGAGATAGCGGAAGAAGCGCCGTGCCTCGGCGGCCCGTCCGGGCGCCCAGAGGTGCGTCTGCGTCAGGCGGTCAAGCAGGGCGAACCGCGTCACCGGAATGAAACGTTCGCGTTTGCGCTTATCGTCGGGCGCGAGAATATCGATGGGCTCGCGCGCGGCGTCCTCGGGCATTGCGGCTGGCTTTGGATCGAGGTCGGCCAGATCCGAGAGCCTGTCGTATAGGCTTTGCTTCCGGCGCATTCGACCCGATGCAAAGTCCGTCGCCGCCATTATGCTCTCCCCCGAACTTGCTTTGCGATCCAGTTTCTTGCCCCCGGGACCTCATATAGAGTCACCGGAGAATTTTCGAGCGTGTCAGCACTTCTTCGCCGAAAAATGACCTGTGCCGTGGCGCAAGGATCAAAGGACTCATTGTCCACTATTTGGTTGATGGTACATCATTAAATGCACGCATGCCTTGTATAATTTGCGTTTATAACTTGCTCTTTCGCCACAGTGTTGCCGCTGTTTCGCTGGGATCATGAACGGCGGCACGACAGGGGATTTTGCGGGGGCGCGAAATGGGGGCTTTGCGTTTTTTAGCCTTGGGCTTTGCTGTGTGCATGGCCCTTGCGAGCACAGTCGCGGCGGCTGATGAGCTCGTTCTACCTTATTCCTGCATAATGGATAGAGGCGTTCCGCGTCTCGCTCCGTCCGAAATGACAACGTACCGGATTGTCGGGCCACGGGAAGATCAGCCTTTTACAGCTTGTGCATCTTCAGCGGCTTGGACCTGCGAAACGATGATGGTCCACAAGTTCACCGTCGAGTGTGGCGGGGAACGCGTTGCTTGGGCCAAGATGGCCGCTTCAGCCAAGGCGCTGGGCGTCGTCCTGCCGGAAAAACTCCCGCCAGGATATGCGCCGGTGAGCCGCCTCAAAGGCCGCTTCGTTCTTCCCGGCTTCGGCAAAACGACAATGCTGCCGAGCGTCGTCTCAGAGAAGCTATCGCGCGATGCGGTGATCGAGGCGCCGGTGCAGAAGGCAGAGCCTGAATCCGCGGCTTGGGTGACCGTCGTCGATCCTGTCGCAGCGCCTCCGGCTGCGACCGGCAACGCCTTTAAAGTAGCGGGCGTGATTTCAACGCTTTTGGTGTCGCTCTTGCTCGCGTGCATCGTTCTGGTGCGGCGGCGGCAGCTGATGGCGTTCGAATTTTCATTCGGTGCCGGAAACGCTGTTCCGGCTGGGGCGCGGTTCTGGGAGTTCGCGGCAGCGCCATTCTCTCTGTTTCAGCGGCGGTTCGAGTCTTGGCGGCCGGGATCGTCAGCAGTCGACGATGACGACGACGGCTCCGAGATGCTGGCGCCGATCCGTACACGATTGCACGAAACCGAGTTTCTCGTTTCGATGCTTCCAGCTGATCTCTTGTTGCGCGACGTCCTGACGTCGGAACTCGATAGCTTGCATGATCGCATCGCGGATCTGGGACGTCGTGAGGCGCAGCTCGGCGTGGAGCGGGTCAATAGCGCAATCCGGACGATTGTGCGGGATCTCGATCGTGTCAGCCGGATTGCGCAGGGGGCAATGCCGGCTTCGGCCGAGATGCGGGCGTCGGCGGCGCCTGAACCCGATGTGCCGTCAACAGTGTTCGAGGCTTACCGCATCCTGGGTCTCAACCCGGATGCACCAGATGCGGCGGTCAAGAAGATCGTCGACGCGCTGCGGATGTCGTGGCATCCGGATCACGCCAAGAACGAAGCCGACCGGCGGTATCGCGAACAGCGGATCAAGCAGGTCAATGCGGCGTGGGACTTGTTGAAGGTGAAGCGGGCGGCTGCGGCTTGATAACGGTGATTGTAGAGAAATAAACGGCACCGCGATTTGCGATGCCGTTCATTCGAGTCCTGGTTTGCTGTTCTTGCCTGTCATCAGGATGAAGAACGATGTGCGACCGGAAGATTACGGACTTCCTCCTCGGTCAGCGGCTGTTGCATATCGGCTAATTCATAATTGCGCCGGTTGGCCCGGCTCAAATCGCGCTGGGCACCAATGCGTCGCGTCAGGGTTTCCCCGTCCTTCCCGCGCACGACGCCGATCTTACCTCTCAGAGGAAAGCGGTAAGTGCTCATGGATAGCTCCTTTCAAGGACTCTACCCTCCCAAACCAAGAATTCCCGCTCGAGTTTCACGCTCCCGCAACTTTTTTTTCATTTTATTTCAGGGACTTAGATCGCAACGCATGCGTCGTCGGCCGGTAATGAACCGGCGGCGCAAAGATTTACAGCAGCTGATGAACCCCCACAGCTCAACGAGCAGTGGAGCGTATGCCTCAGAATTGCGGCAATATGAAGAAACTGGCGGCGAGACTTCGGCACCACCTGAGTATTAACTATAGCGGGTTGGTCATACGACGTCAACGAAACTGGCGACGACCCGTTTGGTCGAGCCGTCATCGAACTCGATCGTCAGTTTGTTACCGTCGACGTGGGTGACGGTCCCGAGCCCGAATTTTTCGTGACGGACCCGCGTGCCAGTCTTGAACGAGGGGGCGGCGGCGGTTGACGCTGCGACGAGTTCGCCTTCAAGCGTCAACGGGCCGCGTGACCGCTTCTTTTGTTTCTGATCGCTCCGGCTCCAGGACTGCTGGGCGCGTTGCCAGCCGGGCGTATTGTAGCTCGATTTGAACGGTTCGGCGCCGCCTGCGCGGTCAAACCGGCTGGTGCCGAACGAGCCGCCGAAGCCGAACGGGTTCTGCCGGCCGCCGTAGGGCATCTCGCTTTCGACAATCTCGACGGTCGCTTCGGGCAGCTCATCAACGAAGCGCGACGGCAGTGCCGACTGATAGAGACCGTGCGTGCGGCGGTTCTGCGCAAAGGAAATCTTGGCGCGGCGCTTGGCGCGCGTCAGCCCGACATAGGCCAGCCTGCGTTCTTCTTCGAGGCCGGCTTTCCCGCTTTCGTCGAGCGAACGCTGATGGGGAAACAGCCCTTCCTCCCACCCCGGCAGGAAAACGATGCCGAACTCCAAGCCTTTGGCGGCATGCAGCGTCATCAAGGAGACGCGGTCGCCATCGTTTCCCTGGTCGGCGTCCATGACGAGCGACACATGTTCGAGGAAGCCCTGGAGCGTGTCGAAGTCGTGCATGAAGCGCACGAGTTCTTTCAAGTTTTCAAGCCGCGTCTGCGATTGCGGGCTCTTGTCCGCCTGCCACATGGCCGTGTAGCCCGATTCATCGAGGATGAGTTCGGCGAGGTCGGTGTGGCGCATGTGCTCCAGATTGGCGCGCCAGCGTTCGAACGATTGCGTAACATCGAATAGAGATTTTCGGGCTTTCGGCGTTAGCTCGTCGGTTTCGATGATCTCGCGCGCGGCTTGATATAGAGGAATGGAGCGGGCGCGAGCCAGCTCGTGAATGCGCTTGATCGTCGTATCGCCGAGGCCGCGTTTCGGCACGTTGACAATGCGCTCGAATTTCAAGTCGTTCGCTGGATTGGCGACAACGTCGAGATAGGCGATGGCGTCCTTGATTTCCTGGCGTTCATAGAAGCGAGGGCCGCCGATGACGCGATAGGGGAGGCCCAGCGTGATGAAGCGATCTTCGATGGCGCGCATCTGAGACGAGGCGCGGACGAGCACGGCCATATCGTTCAATGGTTCGTGGGCGCGCTGCAGGTTCTCGATGTCGTCGCCGATGGCGCGGGCTTCGGCCTCGTCGTCCCAGAAGTTTGCGACTTTGATCTTCGCGCCTGAAGCGCCGTCGGTGAAGAGCGTCTTGCCGAGGCGGTCTTTGTTCTTAGCGATCAGGCCGGAAGCGGCGGCGAGAATGTTGGCGGTCGAGCGGTAATTGCGCTCCAGGCGGATGACTTTCGCGCCTGGGAAATCTTTCTCGAAGCGCAGGATGTTATCCACTTCGGCGCCGCGCCAGCCGTAAATCGACTGATCGTCGTCGCCGACGCAGCAGATGTTCGGCGATCCTTGCGCGAGAAGCCTGAGCCAAAGGTACTGCGCGACGTTGGTGTCCTGATATTCGTCAACCAGGATGTAGCGGAAGCGGCGATGGTAATCGGCGAGCACGTCGGGGTGCTGGCGGAACAGACGGATGCATTCGAGCAATAGATCGCCGAAGTCGCAGGCGTTCAGGTCTTTGAGGCGCGCCTGATAGGCGGCGTAGAGTTGCGCGCCCTTGCCGGCCGCGAAGGAGAAGGCTTCGCCGCCCGGAACTTTGTCGGGCGTCAGGCCGCGGTTCTTCCAGCCGTCGATCAGACTTGCGAGCTGGCGTGCGGGCCAGCGGTCCTTGTCGATACCTGCTGCCTCGATCACCTGTTTCAGCAGGCGAACCTGATCGTCGTCGTCAAGGATCGTGAAACCGGGTTTCAGATCGACGAGTTCGACGTGACGGCGCAGAATCTTGACGCCGATCGAATGGAACGTGCCGAGCCACTGCATGCCTTCCAGCGTGCCGCCGATCAGCGAGCCAATACGCTCGCGCATTTCGCGGGCGGCCTTGTTCGTGAACGTGACGGCGAGGAGCTGCGAGGGATAGGCGCGGCCGGTTGCCAGAATATGGGCGATGCGGGTCGTCAGAACGCGGGTTTTGCCGGTTCCGGCGCCGGCCAGAACCAGGAGCGGGCCTTCGGTCGTTTCGACGGCTTCGCGCTGCTCCGGATTGAGGCCGTCCAGATACGTCGGCTGGCCGCGAGACGCCGCAACGGCGCGCGCCGAAATCGACATACCACTCTTGCCGCTCTCGTGCGGTTTCGCGGCGGGAGCGTCGGGCAAATCGAACGGCGGATCGTCGTCATCGTGCGGCAAATCTGCGCCGCCGGCAGCGTCCGGCTTTTGAATCGAGGTCATAGAACTCAGGTAACCCACCGAAGCTGATCGTACAACTGGCGCGGCGCGGCGCCGCGGTGGATCGAGGTTCCGGCAACAGCAGACCGAAATACGGCCCAAAAAACGTCAAACGCCTGGAAATGAGCCAAATTTCAAGTTCAGAGTATTGTGCTCACGTGCCATACAGGTGGGCGCGGCAAGGGCGTAGCTTCGATCACGTCTGCCGGTGTGCATTGCGTGTCGAGCACGATTGCAAGAGACGCTCATGAACAACGGGCTATTATTCCTCGGCGGACTCCTCGTTGCTATTTTCGCAGCGTTGTTCGCCGTGCCGAATTTCATCGACTGGAACAGCTATCGCGGCGTTTTCGAGGAAGAAGCCTCGAAGGTGCTGAGCCGCGACGTGCGCGTCGGTGGCAACGTCAACTTAAAGATCCTGCCGGTTCCCTACGTCCGATTCGAGAAAGTCCGTATCGCGAGCGTTTCCGGCCAGACCGGACAGCCGTTCATTCGCGCCGACAGCTTCACGATGTGGCTTTCGGTGGCGGCGATGCTTCGCGGCGTATTAGAAGCCAGCCAGATCGAACTCGAAAAGCCCGTTCTCAGCTTGTCCGTCGACGACAAGGGCGTCGGCAACTGGTCGAAGATCGAATTGCGGGCAGGCGATTTGCCGTTCGTTCCGCGCGACGTCGCGCTGCGGTCGGTGCAGATCACGGACGGCGCGGTGTCGATCTACAACGCTGCGTCAGAGCAGATCGCTGCCGTTGACGGTATCGACGGGGTGTTTTCGGCAGATGGGATCAGAGGGCCGTTCCGGTTCAACGGTTCGGCGTCATGGGCCGGAGCGGAGCATGACGTCAAATTTGCAACCGACGTCCCGGCAAGTGACGGCGCGTTCGCACTCAAGCTTTCAGCGCGTACGGACCATGCGCCGAACGTTCTGACGCTCGATGGGCGGGTCTATAACGCCAGTGAAAAGACAACGTTTAAGGGACGATGGACCGGGAAAGTCCAAGTGCCGGGAAGCCCAACGGTCGAACCGAACGGAAAAGCGCCGCCGCCGCTTATCGATCTTCGCTCCGATGTGACGGCGGATGCACTGGCGGCCAAGTTCGAAAACCTGACGTTGACGCTCGATAACGCTGCCGAACCGCAGACCATTACGGGGGCGGCCGTTGCAAGCTGGTCGCCGTCGCCGCGGCTTGACGTGACGCTCAATTCGAAATGGCTCGACATCGACTGGCTGGCGGGCGCGGGCAAGGGCGGCGCCGGGTTTTCGAAGCTGAGGCAACTCGCGCTTGGGGTGATGCAGTCGGTCGCGGGAGACAGCCAGGCATCGACGAAGATCAATCTCGAACAGGTCAAGATCGGCGGCGAGAATGCGGGCGGCCTTTCAATCGATGCCGAACGGCAGGGAAGCGTTACGCATCTCAAGACCTTTAAGGTGAGCCTGCCGGGCGGATCGCGTCTCGATCTCGCTGGCGATTTGAGGAGCAAGGACGGCAAACTGAGCTTCCTGGGCCGGGGGTTCATCGGCGGGGCGAGCTTCGGGCGTTTCAAGGCGTGGGCGGATAAGTCCGGCATTCCGATCGACGTTAACGCCGATGGCGCGTACTCGGCGGCCGGTAAGCTCGAAATTGACGATAAGAGATTTTTTCTGACAGACGCGTCGGGCGACATTTCAGGTAAGCCGCTCGCAGGCGAACTCAAGGTGACGCACGGAGATCGAGAGCGCACGGAGATGACGCTTCAGGCTGCCGATCTCGATACGCAGGTGGTCTTTCCGAAGATCTCCCAGGCGCTGCGTTCCGAGTTTCGCAAATCGCTTGGATTGGCGTCTGGAAAGGATGATCGCAAAGCGGACGAAGACCTGCCGAGCGATGTTCGTCTGCGCGTAATCGCGGGGCGGCTGACGGATGGCCAAGATAGCTACCGGGATGTCGACGTGTCGTTCGCGATCCAGGGACGGAAGGTCAGTCTGCCGGTCGCGAAACTGACGACCGACAGCGGCCTCGAAATCGGCCTTGAGGGTCGGATCGAAACGCAGGACAGCGGTCCGGTCGGGACCTTGGCTTATGATCTTGTCGGGCCGTCGGCCGATGCGATGCGGGATCTTGTTCGCAAGGCTGGTCTGCTCGATGTGGTCGGAGAGGATCGCTTCGGCGGATTGAAAGACGGCAAGATCGCGGGTCTCGTTCGTCTGGGTCTTCGAGGGCCGAAGACAGCCGACTTGACGTTCGATGGTCTGCTCGACGGTTCGAAGTTTGATGGCAGGGCCGAGTTCGATGGTGGCATTGCGAATTGGCGCACCCAGCCGAGCCGGCTGCAGGCGACGCTCGATGCGCCGACACTGTCCGGGCTTCTCGCGACGCTCGGGCGAGACAGTGGTGGTATCGCAGCCCAATCGCAGAAGCCGGCGCTGGCGTCGCTGCTGACCAGTGGGCCGCTAGGCTCCGGTGCCGTCTCGCAAATCGAGATTTCGTCGGAAGATTTCGATATGCGGTTCCGCGGGCGCGCCCAATGGCCGGAGACATCGGACCTTGCCTTGAACGGGCTGCTCAACGTCAAAGCCGCACAAAGCGCGCAAGCTTTCGCCGTTGCCGGACTATCGTTGCCCGGCGGTCTGACGGACGTCCCGTTGCAGGGTACGTTGGATCTTCATCGCGACAAGGGTGCGTGGATCGTCACGGCGCAGAACGTTTCGCTGGGAGATTCCTTGCTATCGGGGCGGGTGACGGCTGCGACAGCGAGCGGAGCGACGACGATCGACGGCAATATATTCGCCAATCGCGTTATGGTTCCGGCCCTATTGTCGGCCGTGACGGACGCGCCCGCGACTGTTTCCGTCTCAGCAGCGCCAAATGCTTCTAACCAGAACGCCGTCAATGGCGCCGCTGTAGCGCAAGTCTGGCCGGAAGGGCTTTTTGATTTTGCAGCGCTCGGCAACACAACGGTAGCGCTGAAGGTCGGTTTTAAATCGCTGGGGTTGAGCGAGGGATTGGCGACGGGCGACGGCACGATGATGGTTGCGCTTGCGCCCGGAAAGCTGTCGATCTCCGATATTAAAGCGGCGGCGGCCGGTGGCCAGTTCGCCGGATATGCCAGCTTGGAGAAAGTTTCGAACGGCGTCGCATTCGCATCGGAGTTGAAGCTTGATGATGTGAAGCTGGCGACGCTCAATTCGGGTGGCAAAGGCTCGGGCGCCTTCGAGCTGCATACGGAAGCGCGGGCGCAAAGCCCGGCGGGGCTGATCGCCGTGATGACGGGAGCGGGCACAGCAACCCTATCCGGGGCCGGATTGACGGGGCCGTCGCCAACCGCCGTTACGAACGTCGTCGACGATGTGATCTCGGGCACCGTTCAGAATGACCCGTCATCTATTGCGAACGCTCTGGTCAGTGAGGTTGGATCGTCAGAGTTGACGCTGGGAGACCGCAAGCTTGCGATTTCCATTTCCGACGGGACGCTGAAGCTCAGCAATATCGATCTGCGCAGCGTGGTCGGCACGGCTGAGGGAGCCGTCTCGGCCGATCTTGCGACCCTTGGCATGAGCGCGTCGTTCCAACTGACATCGGTGGTTCCGCCGGCGCTTGCACCCGCAGCGCAGACGTCAAAACGCAAGGCCGCGGCCACGGCGAAATCTGAACTGCCGGCTGCAATCGTGCTCTACAGCGGGGAACTCGGCCGGCTTGCCTCCCTGTCGGTGAGCGCCGATGTCGGCGATCTGCAGCGTGAACTCACGGTGCGCCAGATGGAGCGCAACGTGGAGCAGCTCGAGCAGGCGCGGCGGGCGGACGAAGAACGCGCGCGGCTGCAGAAAGAAATGGACGTTAAGCGGAAAGAAGCCGCGGATCGCGCTGCGGCTCAGCAAAGGATCCAGCAGCAGCAATTGCCGCCGGTCATTCCGGAGTCGGCGGGGACTGCGGTGCCGTCTCAGGGCAGCAGTGAGAACGATCCGGATGATTTTTTCGGATCGGCGCCGCCTCCCGCCAGGGCGGGGCAACAGCCGTACAACCGATCCACATTGGAGCCGCAGTCACAGAACTTGAACGGCCAGGCCCGCAACGCGGCGAGTGGCGGACAAACTGCCACCGGACAGCCGGCTGCGATTGATCCGGCGACCGGACTGCCCATTCCGAAACCGGTTCCGGCCGTGAAGCCGACGGTCACACGGACGACGTTGCCACCCAAACCCGTCAAGCGGCGCACGTCGGCCGACGAAATGATGAAGTCGTTCGGCGGTTATCCCTGAGCACTGTACCGGGCCGCCAGCCGAACGAAAAACTCGCGCTACCAGCGCGCCGCTTGATCTTAGTTGTCGTCCATCTTGAGGGCGTTGATGAACGCCTCTTGCGGGATTTCGACCTTGCCGAATTCGCGCATCTTCTTCTTGCCGGCCTTCTGCTTGTCGAGCAGCTTGCGCTTACGCGTGATGTCGCCGCCATAGCACTTTGACAGAACGTCTTTCCGGAGCGCTTTGATCGT
Organism: Hyphomicrobium sp. MC1; assembly: GCF_000253295.1. Lineage (NCBI taxonomy): Bacteria > Pseudomonadati > Pseudomonadota > Alphaproteobacteria > Hyphomicrobiales > Hyphomicrobiaceae > Hyphomicrobium > Hyphomicrobium sp. MC1. Next base: position 353,395 of record NC_015717.1, read on the forward strand.
TTCGCGGGCGATGACCTTGGCGCCGATGGCGGCCTGGATCGGAATCTGGAAGAGGTGCGCCGGGATCAGTTCTTTCAGCTTTTCGCACATCGAGCGGCCACGGCTTTCAGCGCGTGAGCGATGGACGACGATCGAGAGCGCATCGACTGGCTCGCTGTTGACGAGGATCGACAGCTTGACGAGGTCGCCTTCTTCATAGTCCTTGATGTGATAGTCGAACGAGGCATAGCCACGCGAGACGCTCTTCAGGCGATCGTAGAAGTCGAAGACGACTTCGTTCAGCGGCAGCTCGTAGACGACCATAGCGCGGGAACCCGCGTAAGTGAGCTGCTTCTGGCGGCCGCGGCGATCCTGACAGAGCTTCAGCACCGCGCCGAGATACTCATCCGGCACCAAAATCGTGGCTTCGATCCAAGGTTCTTCGATGTGATCGATCTTGACGACATCCGGCATGTCGGCCGGATTGTGCATCTCGATCATCGTGCCGTCGTTCATATGTAAGTGATAGATGACGCTCGGGGCCGTCGTGATCAGATCGAGATTGAACTCGCGCTCGAGACGCTCGGTGATGATCTCAAGATGGAGAAGACCGAGGAAGCCGCAGCGGAAGCCAAACCCGAGGGCGGCGGAGCTTTCCGTTTCGAATGAGAAGCTCGCGTCGTTGAGACGAAGCTTCGCCATCGCGTCACGCAGGTCTTCGAAGTCAGCGGCATCAACCGGAAAGAGGCCGCAGAACACGACGGGTTGCGCCGGTTTGAAGCCCGGAAGTGCTTCCGGCGCCGGGTTCTTTTCATCGACGATCGTATCGCCGACGCGGGTGTCGGCGACCTCTTTGATCGCGGCCGTGAAAAAACCGATCTCGCCGGGGCCGAGCTGATCCAACATTTGCTGCTTGGGACGGAAGATGCCGACCCGCTCAAGCTGATAGGTGGCACCGGTCGAAAGCAGTTTGACGCGCTGGCCCTTTTTCAGGGTGCCATCAATGATGCGGGCGAGCACGACGACGCCAAGGTAGGCGTCGTACCAGCTGTCGACGAGCATGGCCTTCAGCGGCTTCTTAGCGTCGCCTTCCGGAGCGGGCAGGCGCTCGACGATGGCTTCGAGAACAGCTTCGACGTTGAGGCCCGTCTTGGCCGAGACGCCGATCGCGTCGGAGGCGTCGATGCCGATGACGTCTTCGATCTGCTTTTTGACGCGGTCCTCATCGGCCGCAGGCAGATCAATCTTGTTCAGTACGGGGAGGATTTCGAGGTTGTTGTCGAGCGCTTGGTAGACGTTGGCCAGCGTCTGGGCCTCGACGCCCTGGCTCGCGTCGACGACGAGGATCGCGCCTTCGCAGGCCGCCAGCGAGCGCGAGACTTCGTAGGCGAAGTCGACGTGGCCAGGCGTATCCATCAGGTTGAGCTGGTAGATTTCGCCGTTTTTGGCCTTGTAGTCGAGACGAACGGTCTGCGCCTTGATGGTGATGCCACGCTCGCGCTCGATGTCCATCGAGTCGAGGATCTGCTCCTTCATCTCTCGGTTCGAGACGTTGCCGCAGAGCTGGATCAGCCTGTCCGACAACGTCGATTTGCCGTGGTCGATGTGGGCGATGATCGAAAAATTTCGAATGTGTGAAATGGCTGTCATGGGCCGGGCTCATAGCACCCGGAACTGGGCGGCAAAAGGGGCGTTAAGGCTTTAGGGCGACTTCCGCGCCGTTTTGATCGCCGCATGGCCTATAAGAGGTGTGGCAACCGGGGGTGGGGTGTGCGAAAATTGCTCACCGTCCCTCTGTGCCGATCATGAGCCCCTGGAGAAGCGATATGGCGAACTCACCCTTCGAAGCCAACCCGGCTTTCACGAAACTCGGCGAGGATACAAAGAAGGCGGTCATACAGGCTTTCGACGCCATGTCGAATTGGCGGGCCGAACTCGCCGAACTGGGCGAAAAGAACAGCAACGCCGTGTTCGACAAGATGGCCGAAGCGGCAAAGTCCCTCGGCTGGCCCACTGATTTCGTCGAGCTGAGCCGGAAACAGATGCTGAGCGCTTCCAAGCTGCAATTGCAGGCGGTCGATCAGGTCATGGATGTCTGGGAAAAGCAGGTCAAGGCGCTGGGAGCGCCGGGCCAGTTCCCCAACTTCTCGAATGTTTCAGGCTTCGGCGCCGGCATGCCGCAGTTCCCCGGCGCGGGGGCAAGCTTCCCTGGCATGCCCGATTTCGCGGCTGGCGCCACGAACCCCATCCAGTTTTGGATGCAGGCTGCCGAAATGTGGCAGAAGGGCTGGCAGCAGGCCATGTCGAGTTGGATGGAAGCGCAGCAGAACGCCGTGAAAGGCATGAATAAGCCGAATTCGCGCTAAGGCATTTATATCTTCTCCGAGCTTTTCTCTTCTTCGGCAGCGCCGGTCCGTTGGACCGGCGCTTTCGTTTGATCCGGCCCCGACTCCCTTGTGCCATCGTCGCCGCGACATGAGAGATCTTGTACGACCGGCGGGCAAGATGTTAAATTAGAATAATTCTAAATTTTATTCAGGCCGCCATGCGTCGTTTCACCGATCTCGATCAGCGCGAGATTCTTGCCCTCGCGATCTCCCTGGAAGAGGAGCACAGTCGGATCTACTCCGATTATGCTGCCGGTCTCAGCGCCGAGTATCCGGCCAGCGCAAAGATTTTCACGGAGCTTGGCGAAGAGGAAAACGCCCACCGGCGCAGCCTGATCGAAATTTTCAAGCGCAAGTTCGGCAATCACATTCCACTCATCCGCCGCCACGACGTTTCGGGCCTCGTGCGGCATGATCCGATCTGGATGGTGCGGCCACTCGGCATCGGGAAAGTTCGCCGGCAGGCACAGGAGATCGAGGAGGAAACGCGCGAATTCTATGCCTCGGCGTTGAAGCGGGCGACGGACGCCGACATCCGCAAGTTGCTCGGCGATCTCCTGGAGACGGAAAGCCAGCATATAAGCATTGCGCAGCATCTCGCCGATGTTGAGCTGACGAATGAGGCGCGTTTGAGCGAAGACGAGACGGCGCGACGGTCCTTCGTTCTCCAGTACGTGCAACCGGGATTGAACGGCCTGATTGACGGCTCCATCTCGACGCTGGCGCCAATCTTTGCGGCGGCATTTGCGACCCATAACACCTGGCAGACGTTTCTCGTCGGCATCGCGGCGTCGATCGGCGCCGGCATTTCGATGGCATTCGCCGAAGCTTTGTCCGACGACGGCGAGATTTCGGGCCGCGGCAACCCATGGCTCCGCGGTTCGGTAACGGGCGCGATGACTACGGTCGGCGGCCTCGGGCATACGATGCCTTATCTCATTTCCGATTTTCGGACGGCCACCACGATCGCAATCGGTGTGGTGTTCATTGAACTCTGGATTATTGCGGGAATCCGCTCGCGGTACATGGAAACGAAGTTCTGGCGAGCGGCGCTGGAGGTGGTTGTCGGCGGTCTGATCGTCTTTGCTGTTGGCATTCTGATCGGTAGTGCGTAGACGAATGCGCTAAAGGCCTCACTGAGGCCATAGTCTCTTGACGCTCTCCAGACTGTCGGCAATGTGCCGGCCCTACGTCAACGGCCGAAGGCATCCCTCTATGCGCGCAGGTTTTATCGTTTCAGCGATCGCCTCTTTCATGCTTGCTGGGCTTTCCGCCGGCGCCCATGCGGAGAACACGCCGCCGCCACCGGCAAACAAGCGCAATTGCCAGAACACCGTGCCGTTCAACCAGTGGCTCGCCGATTTCAAGCGTGACGCCATCGCTCAGGGCATTCGGCCGGAGACGATCGAAGAAACGATCGGGGGGCTGACGCCAGACCAGGGTACGATCGCTCGCGACCGGAAGCAGGGCTTCTTCTCGCAGACGTTCATCGACTTCTATTTCAAGCTTGCGACCAAGAACCGCGAGCAGACGGGTAAAACGTATCTCAAGCGCTACAAGGCGATCTTCGATCGCGCGGAGCAGCAGTACGGCGTCCCGGGTCCAGTCATCACGGGCTTTTGGGCGCTCGAAAGCGACTTCGGCGGCGGCATGGGCAAGCTGTCCATTCTGCGTTCGCTGATGACGCTCGCCTGGGATTGCCGCCGCGGCGATTTCTTCCGGGGCGAGTTGATTGCCGCGATGAAAATCGTCGAGCGCGGCGACCTCACTCCGGATCAAATGATCGGGTCGTGGGCAGGCGAGCTTGGTCAGACGCAATTTCTGCCGCAGCACTATCTGAACTACGGCGTCGATTTCGATGGCGATGGCCGCGTCGATCTCATTCGCGACAACGCCGACGTGATCGGCTCGACGGCGAACTTCCTTAAGTCGATGGGATGGAAGCGTGGTGAGCCGTGGCTGGAACAGGTTCGCATCACCAAGGATCTGCCTTGGGACAAAGCCGATCTGGCGATCAAGCTGCCGCGCTCGCAATGGGTGGCGTGGGGCGTCGAGGGCGTCGGCAAGCCGCTGCCTGCCGACAATCTCCCGGCGTCGCTCGTGCTGCCGATGGGACGGCATGGACCGGCGTTCCTGGCGTACCCGAATTTCGACGTTTACACGCAGTGGAACCAGTCTCTGACGTATGCCCTGACGGCGGCGCATCTTGCCGCCCGCATGGCCGGTGCGCCGAACCTGACGCGGGCTGACGGCAACGTCGCGTCGCTCAGCTACGAGCAGATCAAAGAGGTTCAGAGCCTGTTGAAGCGCCGTGGCCTGGATGTCGGAGAGGTTGACGGCAAGCTCGGCGCCAACACGCGCGCAGCCGTGAAAACGATGCAGATGAAGTTCGGGCTGCCGGCGGACAGCTATCCGACGGCGGACCTGCTGACAGCGCTGAGAGAGCGGAGTTAAGGCTTTACGTTGGCGCGTGCGACTCCGCCTAGCGGAACCGGCCGCACGCGCGGATTCCAGGCTGACACCCGTGGAGGATTATGCCGGTAGCGCCGCCGGCCGGCTCGCGAAACGCGTGTCGGCGGCGCCAACAATCAGTGCAGCTTGACCTGCGGTTCAGTCCGACGCGTCAGGAGGCGCGACAGGGTGTCGAGGAAGACCTTCACGTATCCGTGCAAGGCGATCTCGTGCATTTTGTATAGCGACCGGTACATGATCTTCGCGAACCAGCCTTCGATGCGCAGCGACTTGCCGTCGATGAAGCCCATCAGGTTGCCGACAGTCGAATACTTGCCGAGCGACACAAGCGAACCGAAATCTCGATACTTGAAAGGTGCGAGCTTCGTCTCGCCATTCATGCGGCGCTGAATTTGCGTGACGAGATGACTCGATTCCTGGTGTGCCGCCTGGGCGCGCGGTGGGATTGGCGCCGTTTCGCCTTCGGGCACCAGATAGGCTGCGTCGCCGATGACGAAAATGTTGTCGTCAACGGTCGTCTGCAACGTCGGCTTCACGACGAGCGTGTTCATGCGGCTGACTTCGAGGCCGTCGAGGTTCGAGAGGACTTCGGGACCTTTGACGCCCGCGGCCCAAACTACCAGCTCGGATGGGATGAAATCGCCATTCGCCAGCGTCACGCCTTCCTTGCTGACGTTCGTCACGGCGCTGCCGGTGCGAACTTCGACGCCGATGCTGTGCAAGATGTTCGTTGTCGCTTTGGAGAGACGCTCAGGCAGCGCGGGCAGAATGCGTGGCGCGGCTTCGATCAACGTGATCTTGAAGTCTTTCTCGGGATCGATTTTGTCGAGACCGAATTCCACGAGGCCGCGCGCTGCGTGATGCAACTCCGCCGACAGTTCCGTGCCCGTCGCGCCGGCGCCGATGATGGCAACGTGCAATTGGCCGTCTCTGATGGGGCCAGGCTGCGCATAGGCGCGCACGCACGCATTCAGGATGCGGCGGTTGAAACGCTCGGCCTGCTCAGGCGTGTCGAGCATGATCGCATTTTCTTTGACGCCCGGCGTACGGAAGTCGTTCGAGATGCTGCCCACAGCGATCACCAGCGTGTCGTAGGGGAACCAGCGATCCGGCGTGATCTCGCGACCGTCCTCGTCGTACGTCGCGCCGAGGTGAACGCGCTTGCCCGCGCGGTCGAGACCGATCATCTCGCCGTAGCGGTAACGAAAACCGTGCCAATGACCTTGCGCTTGATAAGGCAACTCGTGGCGGCCCGTGTCCATGCTGCCAGCCGCGATTTCGTGGAGAAGCGGCTTCCAGATGTGGGTGCGAGCACGGTCGACCAGAGTGACTTCCGCTTTACCGGATTTTCCGAGCTTGTTTCCGAGCTGCGTTGCGAGTTCAAGACCGCCGGCGCCGCCTCCAACGATGACGATGCGGTAGGGGTGCTTTTCGTCGGTCACGCTTTCGGCTTGAGTGGTGGTCGCGGGGGGGAGCGAATTCATCTTGGCCTCATGCGCATGTCATGGCGGCGGTCCTAGGAGCGTAAGTCTCCGCCGGTCGCCTTTTTAACATCGGTAACTATTTTTTTCGTGATCGTTTCAATAGCCTGATCCGTGAGGGTTTCCGTCGCAGGTTGGATTGTTACCTCTATCGCAACCGACTTCTTGCCCTCGGCGGCGAGACTGCCGCCTTCGAATACGTCGAACACATTCACCGCCCTGATCAAGGCTTTATCGGAATTCGCGGCCGCCTTTATGACGTCGCCTGCCGGTACATCCTTGGGCACGATGAAGGCGAGGTCACGCGTGACCGGCAAGAGGTCGGAAGTCGTAAGCGGCGGTTTGGCGCGCGACTTCTTCTTCTCGGGCGGCAGAGCGTCGAGAAAGATCTCGAATGCGGAGACCGGCGCTTCGACATCGAGGGCTTTCAGCGTCGCCGGATGGACCTCGCCGAAATATGCCAGAACGGTTTTGGGACCGAGCTTCAGTGCGCCGGAACGGCCGGGGTGATACCAATGCGGTGCATCACGCGTTATTTGGGCCTGGGCTGGGTCGACGCCAAGTGCTGCAAGTGCGGCGAAGACGTCGGCTTTGACGTCGAACACGCCGACGGGTGCGGCGTTGCCGTCCCAGTTGCGTCCGGAGCCTGAGAGATGCGCCGTTCCGGCGCGGACGCCAGCGGCGCTCAGGTATTGGTCTTCGGGTTTCTCACCGCGATAGGCTTGACCGAGCTCGAACAACGCGACGTCCGCGACGCCGCGATTGCGATTGCGCGTGACGGACGCGAGAAGCCCCGGCAACAGCCCTGGACGCATCGAGGACATTTCAACGGAAATCGGATTGGCGAGGTCAAGTTCGTCCGCGACGCCGCCGAAGTGCGTAGCTTCGGCCTTCGGAATGAAGCTCCAGGTCACGGCCTCGACGAAGCCGCGGGCCGCCAGCAGACGGCGGGCGCGGCGGGCGCGCTTCTGCTTATCCGTCAGGACGGCGCGGGCGATGCCGTCCGCGCGCGGAAGCGGCGTCGCCGGGATGCGGTCGAGGCCGGCGATGCGCACGACTTCTTCGACGAGGTCAGCGGGGCCGTGGACGTCCGGCCGCCACGTCGGAACGGTCACCTTCGCTGCGTTAGGTTTGCCGGTGATGGTGAAGCCGAGTGCATTCAGGATTTTCGTAATTTCGGCTTCCGAAAGCGTCACGCCGGACAGTTTCTCGACACGTGCGTAGTCGAACGCGATGACCCGCTCCTCGATGGGTTCCTTGCCGGCGACTTTCGCTTTCGAGGCTTCGCCGCCGCAGAATTTCAGGATCATGTCGGTCGCGAGATCGAGACCGGGGCGTTCTGATGCCGGATCGACGCCGCGCTCGAAGCGATAGCGTGCGTCCGTCACCAGTCCGGTCTTGCGGCCGGTGGCGGCGGTGCGCAGGGGATCGAAGTATGCGCTTTCGATCAGGACGGCTTTGGTCTCCGGCGTGCAGCCGGTGCTTTCGCCTCCCATCACGCCACCAAGGCCCAGCGGTCCGGTGTCGTCGGCGATGACGCACATCGTGTCATCGACCGTGTATTCCTTGCCGTCGAGCGCCAGAAACTTTTCGCCGTTCTTGCCGAGACGGGCGTGCAGCGCGCCCTTGATCTTGTGGGCGTCATAGACGTGCAGCGGCCGCGCACGATCAAGCGATATGTAGTTGGTGACGTCAACGAGAGCGTTGATCGGGCGCAGGCCAGCCGCTTTCAGGCGGTTCTGCATCCAATCGGGCGACGCGCCGTTGGTGACATTGCGGATTGTTCGCGCGGCGAACACGGGGCAGGCGTCGGCCGTCTCTGGCGTGAACTCAAGCTTGACTGGAATTTTGCAGTCGAAGGTCTCGTTCAGTGGAGCGAGTTGCGGTTCCGGCTTCAGGGTGCCCATGCCGGCCGCGGCCAGATCACGCGCGATGCCGCGTACGCCCGTGCAATCGGGACGGTTCGGCGTCAGCTTTACTTCGATGATTGGATCGTTGAGACCGGCGACGTCGATATAGGCTTGGCCGACCTTATCTGCCCACTCGGCGGGGAGATCGAGGATGCCGTCGCTTTCTGCGGACAACTCAAGTTCGGCGGCCGAGCACATCATGCCGTTCGAGACGACGCCGCGAACCGGCTTCTTTTCGAGCGTGATCTTTGAGCCGGGAATGTAAGTGCCGAGCGGTGCAAAGACCGCGACCATGCCCGCGCGCGCGTTCGGGGCGCCGCAGACGACTTCCATCAGCGGCTGACCCTTGGCGATTTCGACCTGCACGATCTGCAGCTTGTCGGCGTTGGGATGCTTTTTGGCTTCGACGATGCGCGCGACCTTGAAGGCTCCAAGCGTCTTGCCCGGATCTTCGACACCTTCGACCTCGAGGCCAATGGCAGACAGGACAGTGGCAAGCTCATCGACGGACTTGTCCGTGTCGAGATGATCTTTGAGCCAGGAGAGCGTGAATTTCATTATTGCGTCCTTATGTCGACAACCCGCCGCCGAGGGTCGGGACGTCGAGCATCGAGAATCCGTAGTGGCTGAGCCACTTGAGGTCGCCGGAGAAGAAAGAGCGCAAGTCCGGGATGCCGTACTTCAGCATCGTCAGGCGGTCGAGGCCGACACCGAATGCGAAGCCCTGATACTTTTCCGGATCGAGACCGCAGTTGCGCAGCACGTTCGGATGAACCATGCCGCAACCGAGAATTTCCAGCCATTGGCCCGGCTTGCCGATGGCCTCGGCGCCGATGTCGACTTCCATCGACGGCTCCGTGAAGGGGAAGTGCGACGCGCGGAAGCGCATCTTCACTTCATCGACTTCGAAGAAGGCTTTGCAGAACTCCTGCAGAACCCACTTCAGGTGGCCCATGTGGGTCGTCTCGTCGATGACGAGGCCTTCGACCTGATGGAACATCGGCGTGTGGGTCTGGTCGCTGTCCATACGATAGACGCGGCCCGGCGCGATGATGCGGATCGGCGGCTTCTGCGACACCATCGTGCGGATTTGCACCGGACTAGTGTGCGTGCGCAACAATAAGCGCGAACCGTCTGCCTTCGGTGAGAAATAGAACGTGTCGTGATCCTGGCGCGCAGGGTGCTCGGCCGGAATGTTGAGCTTGTCGAAATTCATCTCGTCGGTTTCGACGTCTGGGCCTTCGGCGACCGAGAAACCCATGTCGGCGAAGATTTCGACGACTTCGTCGAGTACTTGCGAAACGGGATGGATGCGGCCGGAGGCAACGGGGCCGAGGCGGACCGGCAGCGTAACATCGGCGCGTTCGGTCTTCAGGCGCTCGTCGAGGGCAGCGGCTTCGAGATCGGATTTGCGGGCATCGAGCGCCTCTGCAACTTTCGTCTTCAGAGCGTTGACCGTCTGACCGAAGCTTTTACGCTCGTCCGGGGGAAGCGATCCGAGCTTGCTCATCAGCTCGGAGACGCGGCCTTTCTTGCCGAGGCTCGAGACGCGGACGGCATCGAGCGTTGCGAGGTCGGCTGCGCCAGAGATTTCGACGAGAAGCTCGCTTTCGAGTTTCGTCAAGTCCGTTTGTGTGTCGGTCATAGGCGGGACGTGCCCTCGCAGATTGTCATCCTCGGGCTCGTCCCGAGGATCCATGCGCAGGCCCCGCTGATGTCGCGGTAGAAAAAGGAGCACGCGGGCGCGCGTGGGTGATTTGCAGCAGAATGGGCCCTCGGGACAAGCCCGAGGGCGACAATAATGGAGGTTCGGCGAACCGAAATTAGGCGGCCTTGGCGACGGGTGACGAGGCAGCAGCGGCCGCCTTGTCGACGAGTGCCTTGAAGCCCGCCGGATCGTTGATGGCGATGTCCGAGAGAACCTTGCGGTCGACTTCGATGCCGAGGTTCGAAAGGCCATTGATAAAGCGGCCGTAGGTCAGGCCATGCTCGCGGACGGCAGCGTTGATGCGCTGGATCCAGAGGGCGCGGAAGTTGCGCTTGCGACGCTTGCGGTCGCGATAAGCGTACTGCTGCGACTTCTCAACCGCCTGCTTGGCGACGCGGATCGTGTTCTTGCGACGGCCGTAAAAGCCCTTCGCGGCCTTGATGACTTTCTTGTGCTTGGCGTGGGCGGTAACGCCACGTTTGACGCGGGCCATGGGATAGCTCCTAGAACTTCAAGATTTATTGGGTGGGCTGAGATTCTCTATTGAGCGCTTGCGACTCCGCTTCGCGGAGCCGGCTGCAAGCGCTGGAGAATTCAGCGGCTGTAGGGCATGTACTTCTTGACGATCTTGGCGTCAGAATCGTTCAGAACGCCCGTACCGCGCGCCTTCTGAATGAACTTCGCCGTGCGCTTGATCATGCCGTGACGCTTACCGGCCTGGGCCGCAACGACCTTGCCCGTGCCCGTCATCTTGAAGCGCTTTTTCGCGCCGCTCTTGGTCTTCAACTTAGGCATTTTGCTTATCCTAATTATCGCTCACGGTCCGCGCCGGACACTTGCGCTGACGCGCTTCGTATCCTGGCCCTCCGCGGGGGCGCCGCTAGCGGCGGGGCGCGGTCGCGCCCACGGACCTTGCGGTCCGAAGTACAGACAGATAGATGTCCGCACTCTCCTGCGAAGGGATGCTTTTTGCGGTTTCCGCCGGTTTTTCAAAAGCATAAGAACCGCCACGGCATGCCTCGCCGGGCGGCTCTGGAGGCGGTTTATAGGGAAGAGTTGGGAAAAGTGCAACTTTTTCGACGCGGGCCGGAAAAAAAGCATCCCGGCTGATGGTTTTCATAGCCCTATCGCGAAAATCCGTATGGATACCACCGAACCAAGTACATGGTTAATGCGTTGGTGGGGCGGGAAATCGCAAGGGGAGACGGGGCGTGCGGCAAATCGTTGATCAGATCGTCAATCTGCTCCAGCAGGGCATCACGGCGATTTTTAAATTCGTGGACCTGGTCTGGCAGTGGTCGTTCGGCCAGATGTTCGCGATCTTTCAGTCCAATTGGCAGGCGCTGCCGATCTGGAAGATCGTCGTGCTGGCGATCGTGGTGATTGCGATCATCTACGTGCTCTACCGCGGTTTCTTCCAGCTCTGGCGGGCCGCCGAACAGATTTTCAAAGCGTTCGTCGAGCTTTTGCTGGTGCTGGTATCGGTGCTGCCGTTCGTGCTGCTGGCTGGCATCATCGCGGCAGCGGGAAGCTATGTCATCCAGCACGTGAATTTCTAAAGCCGCGGCCGGTGCCTTCTTCCGGTGAGCTTGCGCTCTGCCCGTCGGGATTCTTTCCGAATACGATCTGCGTGCGCACGTAATAGAGCGTCACGAAGCAGATTAGCACGGAGATGGTTTTGCCCAAGAAGGGCTTCAGGCCCCATTCGTGAACCGTCAACCAGATGACGACGGCCGTGATGAGAAGCCCGACTGCGTTCGTTGCGAGGAATTCGAGAAAGCGACGATGCTCCGACTTCGGCGACAGGCCATGCCGGAAAACGAAGGTTCTTGTCAGTCCGTAATTCACGATCGTCGCGATCGAATACGATATGACGCTCTGCAAAATGGGCCAGCCGAAGGCGTGGGTCAGCGTCAAGAAAATGATATAATCAATAATGGTCGCGCTTAGATTCACGCCCGTATAGAGAAGCGCTTCGCGGACCTTAGGGTTCATGATCGGGGCTTTCGTCGTTGTCGGCGGAGGATGGATATTTTGCGGCGCGGCTTCAAGCCGACCGCTTGCCTCGGTCAAGCGGAGACGCGTGTTTCAATCGGGCGCGGTGGCATTCAGCGGCAAGTTCAGTTTTCCTCCAATTGCGTCTATTTCCCCCTGCTTGAGTGGTGAAGACGTTTGGATATGGCATTCTGGGCAAGCTTTTGTGTACCCCCGTTCGTTGCGAGTTCGGCCATGAAACTCGATCCGTTCGTTGTTGCCATTCTTCTTGTTGCAGCACTTCCGACGGCCGCCATCAGCCTGCGGTCAACCACTGGTTGGCGCGCGGGTATCGTGTTCGCGGCGTTCTATCCGGCGCTTGTCGTCGTGGTCGGCATCGTCATGATTGCGACCTTCATTTCGCTAGCCGCATTGGGGATTGTCGATCTCGATTGAGATTGATCCAATTTGTCATTACCGCGCTAGCGATCGAGCAACGATGCAATTCGAAGTTCTCGAATAATCCGCCGTGTTCGGATGTTCAGTCGCCATTCAGCCAATAAATTGGACATTCTGTACGCGCCCAAACGTAAGCGCCTATGGCACGATTAGAAACAAAAACGGAGTTGAACATGCGTCTCGCACCATTCTTGGCAGCGTCCGTTGTTGCGATCGGTCTTACCGCAGCGGCTTCCGCACCGCAGGCGGCGACGTTCGCGCCTGCACCACTCAAAGGAATCGAAGCCAATCAATCGCTTGCAGCGCCTGTTGCGTGGCGCCGGTATTGCTGGCGGTGGCGGAATATCTGTTCGCGCCGCTGGGGCTGGGGCGGTCCCCGGTTCCGCCGCTGCATGTGGCGCCACGGCTGCTGAGTATTCGCCGTTCAAACAAAAACGCCGGCGACCGGACTTGGTCGTCGGCGATTTCATTTCAGGGAATTTTTCTCAGATTTGTTTATTCGTCCGTCGCAGACGAGTGGCGAGCAAGCCCATTACCCTCAGGGCGAATTGCGGATCGTCGCGAATGACGGCAAGGAATGTCGGCTTGTCGATGGCGACGACCTCCGTCGGCTCGGCGGCCATCGCGGCCGCACTTCGCGGTCCGTCGTCGATCAAGGCCATCTCGCCGAAAATGCCGCCGGCGCGGACATTTTCGAGGACGATCCCGTAGGTAATGACGTCGACGCGGCCTGAGCGCACCATGTACATGGCATTGCCGGCATCTTCTTCGAGAAAGATTTTTTCACCCGCATCGAAGCGGCGGAACGGCGCGCCGATGCGGTCAAGAAGAGAAAAGTCGAACGGCTGCTCGTCGATCATACGGCGCCTCCGGCGTCCGGCGCGAGATGTCCGATCAAGCTAGAACCGTCCGTGTGTGTCCGCAAGTCGTAGGTCGGCCGACCGAGACGCGAAGGGCGGGGTAAAAGAGAGACCCCGCCGCCTTCCGATTACTTGGGGCTCGGTTACTTGGGAGCCAGGACCATCACCATCTGGCGGCCTTCGAAACGCGGCTCGCTTTCGACCTTCGAGATCGCTTCGGTATCGGCCTTCACGCGCTGCAAGACCGCCATGCCAAGCTGCGAGTGCGCCATCTCGCGACCGCGGAAGCGGAGCGTGATCTTGACCTTGTCGCCGTCTTCGAAGAACCGTTTGATTGCGCGCATTTTGACGTCGTAGTCATGATCGTCGATGCCCGGACGCATCTTGATCTCTTTCAGCTCGACAATCTTCTGGTTCTTGCGGGCTTCGGCGGCTTTCTTCTGTTCCTGGAATTTGAACTTGCCGAAATCGAGAATTTTGCAAACGGGAGGCTCAGCGTCGGGCGAGATCTCAACGAGATCCAGTCCGGCGTCCTCGGCGCGGGCAAGGGCATCGAATTTTGAAATTACGCCGACGTTCTGGCCGTTCTCATCAATGAGACGGACTTCTCGGGCCCGGATTTGGTCGTTGATGCGGGGCCCTGAGTTTTCCCGGCTCTGAGGCTCGGGGCGCATAGGTCTACGGATGGTAAAAGCTCCTCTTGCTGTTTCCGTTATCCACCGTCGTAAATGCAATTGCTCCGGCCTAGGGGGCCAGAGTTTCGCGATTGCGCAGAGTTCGTAACTCGGCGCTAAAAGTCAAGCGGAGATGACCGTCAGGTGGTGAAATCATATTGGGCGGCGACAGAGGTCGGCACTGGGGCGTGTGCCGTCAGAATATGAGGCCCGCCGACTTGTTGTTTCCCCGCATTCGCAGGATCCGCTGCCAGCGGTAATAGGCCGTAATTCCTGCAAAGCCGAGGCCGGTCCAGCCGCCGGTAAAGTGACCACGGGCGATGTAATATTTCAGAAAGTGCGCGGGGAATTCGGTCACCGTCCGGATGCTGAGCTCGATTGGCGATTTCGGTTTTGAATTCAAGGCGTTGTAAGTCGCGCGCTCGTCGCACTTGCGGGCCAGATCTTCCAGCGACCGGATCGAATGGTGATAGAGGGTGCCGCGGAGGTGGCCGACCTTTTCGTTTTTTGGCTCAACGGAATCAAACAACGTCGAGTTTGCAAAGCGCACCCGCCGGCGGTCATAGAGCCGGAGGCAGTAGTGATCATTGGCTATTGGGCGCGGTCTGGTCCAGCCGGGATAGACGATTTTGACGGCCATGCCATAGACGCTTCGGGCTGGCAGTCCTTTTTCGAAGATGGCTTCGATCGACCGACGCAGATCGGGGGTTACGATTTCGTCGGCGTCGAGGTTCAATAGCCAGTCGTTGCGGCACTGCTCCTCGCCGAAGCGCTTTTGCTGGCCGAAGCCGGGCCAAGCATTGAAGATCACCTTGGCGCCGGCAGCTTCGGCAATCGCCTGGGTCCCGTCGGTGCTGCCGGAATCGATGACGATGATCTCGTCGACCCAGTCGCGGACAGAGGCGATGGTGGCTCCGATCCGGTCGGCCTCGTTCAACGCAATGATGAAGCAGGAAACGGGCAAGCGCGACTTCGAGGTTGCGGTTGGTTCTGTGTCGCGTTGCTTCGACGACGTTCGTCTCGCGATGACGCGCTCGTAGACGGCGAGCGTCTTCGACTTGAGCTGGTCGAGGGTGAAGCGGCGCCTGACCTGTGCCGAGCCGCGTGCGCCCATGGCCTTGCGTTCGTCGGGTGACCAGCTCAGCATTTTGGTGATGGCGTTGGCGACGGCTTCGGGATCTGCATAAGGGACGCGCAGTCCGGTAGCTTCATTCGCCGGAACGTCGGGCTCGGTCAGCGCGACCTCGCGTCCGGGGCCGGTATCAGAAACGATCAGCGGCACACCCATTGCCTGGCCTTCGATGGCAACACGCGGCAAACCTTCCTGCTCGGAGATGTTCAAGGCGACGTCGCTGATCGCGTAGGCGGCTGCGACGTCGCGGACATGGCCGGGAAAGCGGAGTTGATGCGCAACTCCGAGGCGTTCGGCCTGCGCTTCGAGTTCGGCCTTGAACGCGGGCTTTTCGATTTCGCCTGCGAGCACGCAAACGAGATCCGGCGCGCCGCGCTGCTTCAGCATACCGAGAGCGGAAACGAGATGGTGCTGGGCCTTGCGCGGCGTAATGCGACCAGCAAGCATCAGCACCGGTTTTGTGCCGTCGGCATCGAGCAGCGTGCGCACCGCCGCCAGTCGTTCTGGCGTAAGTTTCGATGGATCGAAGACCTCTGAATCGAACGCGCGATGGATGACGGCAATGCGATCCTCTGGCGTGTGATAACGCGTGCGAATGAGGTGCGCCATGTAATCCGAGACGGCGATGACCGTGTCGCTGCGCGCCATCACGCTGTTGTAGAAGTTCTTGATGCGACCCTTCTCGGAATACTCGGAATGGTAAGTGGTGACGAAGGGAATGCCGGTGCGTCGTGCGGCAAGGAGCGCGCTCCATGCAGGAGCGCGGCTGCGGGCATGAATGATCGAGACATTTTCGCGACGGATGATGCCGGCAAGTTTAGAAGCATTCTGCGTCAGAACGATCGGGTTCTTCGTTGCGAGCGGCAGAACGATATGTTCTGCGCCAGCGGCGACCACCTGATCGGCAAGCGGACCACCTTCTGAAGCGACCAGCGCCCGATGTCCGTTTTTGACCAATGCAGCGGCGATCTGCAAACATCCTAATTCGGCGCCGCCCGCTCGCATGCGAGGTATTACTTGCAGGACGGTCAACGGCTTGGTCATCTCAGCTCATCAATTGGGATTCGTTGGGATCAACGATGGACAGTTCCTATAAAATTCCGGGCTCTGAACCGCAAATGCTTCCTGTCGGTAGCGGTACGGAGGCGCGGGAAATCGCGTTTATCCACCACGCCAAAGGCGAACCGGGAGTACTCTGGCTCTCCGGTTTTATGTCGGATATGGGCTCTACGAAGGCGACGGCCGTCGCCGCATGGGCAGATGAGCGCGGACTGTCATCGACACGTTTCGATTATTCGGCGCATGGGCGCTCGTCCGGCACCATGGAAGACGGCACCATCGGGCACTGGCTCGACGAGGCCGACGCAATTTTCTCGACCATAACAAGCGGACCGCAGGTTATCATCGGTTCGAGCATGGGTGGATATATTGCGCTTCTGCTTTTGCGGAGGCTCTTGCGCGACCGGCCTCAAGAGGCTGCGCGCATCAAAGCGATGCTGCTGATCGCGCCGGCCTGGGACATGACAGAAGAACTGATGTGGAAGCGCTTTCCGGAAGAGACGCGCCGCGACATTATGGACAAAGGCTCTTTCCGGCAGCCGTCCGCCTATGCGTCGCCTTATCTCATTACACGCAAACTGATCGAGGATGGACGCAAACACCTTCTTGCGCGCGAATCTTTCGATCCCGGCCGCCCGATCGTCATCTTGCAAGGACTTCAAGACCCCGATGTGCCCGCTCCCCATACGAAGGAACTTAAGACGTTTTTGACGGGCGACAAGGTCAAGCTGGTCGAGATCGCGGACGGCGAGCATCGACTGTCGCGGCCGCAGGATCTCGATCTGCTGTTTTCGGAACTCGATAAACTGGTCTAGCTATTTATCGTTAGCCGACGTCACGTCGATGTCGGGAAGGCCTTCGGCAAGGGTGTTTTCGAGCCGTACGGCGCCTGCGGCTTCGGCTTGCGCTTCTGGCACGACCCAGATGCGAAAATTCTGAGTTGCGAGGCCGTTGTTGCAGGCCAAGCTGGTGCCGTCGACGCGGCAGGTTTTGTCGGCGGTGACGGTGTACGCGCCCGATGAAGCACCACCGCCTTCGCCAACCTCGATGACGTCGATGCGATGCATCGGATCGATGATGACGTTGCGAAAAACGCAACCCGATTTGCCGCTGCAGGATTCCGCCGTCATATCGTTTGTACCACTCAGGGCCATGGCTTGATTGCGCGGCAGCGATCGCGCAGGGGCGCGAAAACCGTTCGAGAGCCAGCAGGTACTGTCGATGCAGAGGATCGGGTCGGGTTTGAAGCCGAGACCGGTGCTATCGGGATCAAGAACGAGAAGAACGGTTGCTGCGGAGCGCGTGGGCGGCGTCGGCATCGGTGCGGGTTCAGAGCGTGTGGGCAGCAAATCGGTGACCGGCTTCGGCGGCAGCGCAGCGAGCTTCGCGACAGGTGGCGCAGACACTGTGGATGATGGAACAAACTGCGGTGCCGATTCCGATACGGCTGGTTTTATCGCGATGTGCTCTGCTTCTTGTTGTTTGCGCGCCAATTCTTCGGCCTGAGCGCGTGCCAGCATGTCGGCTTCGTAGTCTGCGCCGGGGCGTGCGAAACTCCGCTGCTGCGGCTCGGCGTCCGTGTCTGAGAATTTCTGCGCGATGGCTTGTGCGGGATCGACTGTTTCAGCGTGGGCCGCAGCGGCGGATACCGTTACGGCAGCCAACGCGGCAAGAAAGACTCGAAGCTTCATGGCAATCTCGCCGAAATGCGCGTCGCGCAATGTGCGACGGCTACGATGAGACCATTATTCTCCATTCTGGCGGAATGGCGGAGATCATGTGACCATTTGCAAGAAACTTCACGGCGCAAGACCGGCGATGGCCTTCAGTCCTTCGATATAGGTCGGATAGGCTAGTCTGACGCCAAGCTCGGTCTTCATGCGTGCGTTCGAGACCTTCTTGTTCTCGATGTAGAAGCTGCGTGCGGCGGCCGACAGCGCTTCGTCCGTCGGATCGGTGGCCGGCGGGCAGGGTACGCCGAGCAACTCGGCGCCGTATTCGATCACGTCTTGCGGCGGCGCGGGCATATCATCGGTGACGTTGAAGATATGCGTTCCCGGCGCGAGATTCATGCTGGCTTCGACAGCGGTCGCGATATCGGCGACGTGGATGCGGTTGGTGAATTGTCCCGGCTTGAAGATGCGCCGTGCAGTTCCAGCCTTCAATTGGTCGATGGCGCTGCGGCCTGGTCCGTAGATGCCGGGCAAGCGATAGATGACGAGCGACTTGCCGCTTTTCCTGGCGAGGTTGATCCAACCGGTTTCGGCCTGCAGGCGGCGTTGGCCGCGCGTTGTTCCGGGGTTGGGCTCGGTCGTTTCATCGACCCAGTTGCCGTGGGCATCGCCGTAGACGCCGACAGTCGAAAAATAGCCGATCCACGTGATGGAGGAGCTGGCTGCGATGGCGTCGCCGAAATAGCGCAGAGCCGGATCGCTTTCGGCGTCGGGCGGAATAGAGAGCAGTACATGTGTCGTCGACTTGAGCGCTTCGGCGATATCGGCAGGCGCCGATGTTCCGTCGAAAAGAAAGGGCGTGAAGCCTTGCGCTTTCAGCCCTCGGAGCTTGTCAGGGTGCGACGTCGTTCCTGCGATCGACCAGCCTTGCGCCAACAGGCGGCGGGAAAGCTCGGCGGCACAGTATCCAAGTCCGAAACAGAAAAGACGGCTCATGCCGCTTGTTCCTCCATTGGAATGATCCATTCGGCAGCGACTTCAGGATCGTGTTCGCTATCTCGATAACGGCGCTGCAGGGCGTGCAGTTCATTAGTATCGGCGAGACGCCGCGCTGCCCAGATCGCCATGGCGCGAACGAGAGGCGACTCGTCGGCAAGCAGCGGTTCGATATGACGGAGCAAAGAGCGGTCGCCGGAGTTTCCAGATGCAATGAGCGTGTTGCGCACGATGCGATCGCGTCCGGTGCGTTTGATCGGCGTGCCGGCGAAGCGCAGGCGAAAGGCCGCGTCGTCAAGCGCGAGGAGTTCGGCGAGCGGCGGATTGTCGGTTTCCGGCCGTGCTGCGTATTTAATTTCGGTCGCAGCGCCGGCAAATTTGTTCCACGGGCAAACCGCGGCGCAGTCGTCGCATCCGAAAACACGATTGCCGATAGCGGTGCGAAACTCGGGGGCGATATGGCCTTTGTGTTCGATGGTGAGGTAGGCAATGCAGCGGCGGGCATCGAGCTGATAGGGCGCTGGGAAAGCGTTCGTCGGGCAGATGTCGAGGCATCGGCTGCATGAGCCGCAATGGTCCGTCGTCTCGGCATCGGGTTCCAACTCAGCCGTCGTCAGCATGACACCGAGAAAGAGCCAGTCGCCATGCTCGCGTGATACGAGGATGGTGTGTTTGCCTTGCCAGCCGAGACCGGCTTTCGCGGCCAGAGGTTTTTCCATCAACGGAGCGGTATCGACAAAGACTTTGACGTCCGCGCCGGATCGTTCGGAAAACGTGCGTGCCAGAGATTTGATGCGCTTCTTTAGGACGTCGTGGTAGTCGCGGCCTTTGGCGTAAATGGAGATGGCGGCGTTCGAACGGTGATCGAGCGCTTCGAGCGGATTGGTTGGAGGGGCATAAGATTGACCGAAGACGACTGCGCTTTTCGCTTCAGGCCAGAGCCGGAGCGGATCGCCGCGCCGATCGGCGTGGGTTTCCATCCAGTCCATGTCGCCGTGGCGTTTTTCGTTCAGGAAGTGGGCGAGCCTGCCGGGCAGATGAGCGTCGGATGTGAGCCGCGCAATGCCGACTGCATCGAGGCCGAGCTTCTGCGCTTCGGCGCGGAGCATTTCAGTGTGATCGGAACTCGCGTTTCTAGCGTCAGGCATACTGCCATTTAAAAATCGAGATCCGAATAGGCAAGGGGCGGCGCGGTCCCAGGGACGCGGTCGCCCAGCAGGGCGCGGAACGACGGCCGCGATTTCATGCGCTGGTACCAATTCTTAACGGCCGGATAGTCGTGCCACGAGATTTCGCCCAGGTAATCGCACGTCGAAATATGGGCGGCGGCGGCGAAGTCTGCAAAGCTCAGCTCGTCGCCCGATAACCACCGGCGCGAGTCGGCGAGGTATCCGGTGTAGGAGAGGTGATATTTGAGGTTGGCGCGGACGGCCCTCAGCACGCCTGGATCGGGTGCAATCGGGCCGCTCGGGCGCATCGAATTGTAAACCTTCTCGATTAGCAGCTCGCGGGTAACCTCGCGGTCGAACTTGCCGTGGTACCAATCGATCAGCCTGCGGACTTCTGCGCGGTCCTCACGGTTGCCCGGAATGAGGGCTGGTGGCGCGGCGGTAGCGCCGTCGGCGCTGAACGGCACGTCTTCGGCAATAAACTCAGAGATCGAATAAGCGCCGCAGAGCGTCAGGCCGTTCTCTAGTTCGAGGACAGGCAATTCTCCCGCAGGGTTTTTGGCGAGAAAGCTTTGCCGCCATTCCCAGGGCTTTTCTTCGAACAGTTCGACGTCGACACGGTATTCGGCCAGCGCCAGGCGGATAGACCGGGATCGCGGACAAAGACGGTATTGCGTAAGGCGCAGTGGCATAGCGTTCCTGATCGTGGTGGTGGCGGCACTATACACGTGGTGTCGTCAATTCGATGGCAACTCGGCCAAACGACCGCTTTGGAGTTGTTGGAAATTCTGCTAACGCTCCCTCGTTTTGTATGAGCCCGAGGGGGAAGCAGCGATGGAAACGTGGCAAGTCATATTGCTCGGCTTGATCGAGGGGTTGACGGAGTATCTGCCGGTTTCTTCGACGGCGCATCTCTTGCTAACGGAGCGTCTTCTTGGTGTGACGTCCACAGGACGCACGTTCGAAGTTTTGATTCAACTTGGCGCAATCCTGGCGCTGCTGACGGTCTACTCCGCAAAGCTCTGGCGCTTGGCTGTGGATTTTCCGAGCGATCCGCGGACGCGGCGCTTTGTATTCGCGATTTTGCTCGCGTTTCTGCCGGCTGTTTTCATCGGTGTCGCAGCACACAACATTATCAAGGATGTTCTCTTTGAATCGCCGTTGATCATCTGCGTTTCGCTCGTCATCGGCGGCATCATTTTGCTCGTCGTCGACAGGATGCGTTATCAGCCGCAATATGTCGATGTGATGGATATCCCGCCGCTTAAAGCGCTGATCATCGGGTTCGTGCAGTGTCTGGCGATGATCCCCGGTGTCTCGCGCTCAGGATCGACGATCGTCGGCGGCATGCTGCTCGGAGCTGATAAGCGGACGGCGGCCGAGTTTTCCTTTTTCCTCGCGATGCCGACGATGACGGGCGCGTTTGCCTATGATCTCTACAAGAATTGGTCGATTTTGACGCCGGACGATGTCAGCCACATCGTGCTCGGCTTCATCGCGGCGTTCATCACTGGCGCGATCGTCGTGCGCTATATGCTCGACTTCATTTCGCGACGCGGCCTGTCGTTCTTCGGCTGGTGGCGCATTCTCGTAGGTGGTCTGGGACTCGGTGCGCTGATGGTGCTGCACTAGTCAGCCATAGTCTCCCACAGTTCAAGTGAGTAGCCGGCTCAGGCGGCGTGCGAGGTGACGGGGTTCATCAGAACGTTGCGCAACGCGTCGACGTCCTCGGCGTTACGCAGGCCCTCAAGGGTTGCCGGATCGCGCACGAGGCGAGAAATGCGGGCAAGGGCCTTCAAGTGGTCAGCGCCCGCGCCCTCGGGGGCGAGCAGGAAAAACAGCAGATCGACGGGCTCACCGTCGTGGCTCTCGAATGGGATAGGGTGTTCGAGCCGCGCGAAAATGCATGTGATCGCCCCTACCGTCGGAAGCTTGACGTGAGGGATCGCAATGCCGCGGCCGAGGCTGGTTGAGCTTAGCCGTTCCCGCTGGAGCAGCGCGGCATAGATGTCCGGCGCACCGGCTCCCGTTGCGGCCGAAGCCTTGGCGGCGAGTGCCTGAAGGGCCTGCTTTTTGTCATCAGCTTCCAGACGCGGAATTATCGCGTCGTCGGCAAGCATATCTTCGATGTTCATCCCAGTCCCATCCACGATGAAATGGCCGCCATTGTGGCTTGCCGCGCCGGATGACGGGCGGTGTCCACAGTCATGCAAAGTTAAGCCTACGCTTATTCCACGTGCTTCGGCGCCGATGCGCCGTTCGGTTTTGCCCCCATGGGAAGATCGGCGTCGATCCACCCGATGTGCCCATCATTGCGCCGGTAGACGACATTGAGCCCTCCGTGGGCGGCGTTCTTGAAAATCATGAACGACGCTTCCGACAAATCGAGCTGCAGGACGGCTTCGCTGACCGTCATATGGCTAATATTGCGCTGTCCTTCGGCGATAATAAGCGGATTCGCCTCGTCCTGCTCGGGCTCGTCGTGATCGTTCAGGCTCACGACGTAGTCGCGGGCCTCGATATCGACTTTGCGCCGGGCAGTAGCGGATGAATGGTTTTTGATGCGGCCCTTGTAGCGGCGCACGCGCGTTTCGAGCCGGTGGGCAGCGGAATCGGCGCTGCTATAGGCATCGGCGCCTTCACCATGGGCTTCGAGCAGGAGGCCGTTCGTCAGGCGCACGGAGCAAGTGGTCTTGAAGACCTCGCGCTCGCGTTCCAGCCGGATGTGTCCATCGACTTCGCGCGCAAGGTATTTCTGCAGCACGGCGCGGATTTTGTCGGCCGCATAGCTTTTGAAGGCGTCGCCAACTTCAACGTTCTTACCGGTGATTTGGATGGTCATATAGATGCCTGTTCTGCACTGCCAAAGTGCGTGCCTCGGGACCGAGCAATGTCTGCTCAGAGGTTGCGAGCCACCTATCGGGACGTCCGTGAGGAAAGTGTGACCGCCACTTCTGACGGGACGTACCTGTTAATAGCGATAGGCTGGGCAAGTTCCCCTGTCAAATCACGCTTGGGCAATTAAGTGAAACGAGAAAATATAGGTTGTTCATTAAGTTAAGGCCATGGAGTTCAAGCCATGCCACCCAAACGTTCCACCAATCTCTTATCGCGACGGCGTTGAACGGATGAGGGAATGCGCATGGCTTCCCGGTATTTGGCGACCGTGCGGCGAGCGATGTCGATGCCCTCGCCTTTCAGGCGGTCTACGAGCTGATCGTCGGATAGGACGTCTTCTGCGCTTTCGGCATCGATAAGCTGCTTGATGCGGTGGCGGACCGCTTCGGACGAATGGGCTTCGCCGTCTGCGGCGGACGCGATCGCCGAGGTAAAGAAATACTTAAGCTCGAAAATGCCCCTCGGCGTCGAAATATACTTGTTTGACGTTACCCGGGAGACCGTCGACTCGTGCATCGAAATGGCGTCGGCGATCACCTTGAGATTGAGTGGGCGCAGGTGCTGCACGCCGTACATGAAAAAGGCGTCCTGCTGGCGGACGATCTGTTCGGCGACCTTCAGAATGGTCCGGGCTCGCTGATCGAGGCTCTTCACCAGCCAGTTGGCCGTTTGCAGGCAGTCGAACAGGTAGGTCTTGTCCTTTTCGGAGGTCGCCGTACGAGCGACCCGCGCGTAATAGGTGCGATTGACCAGAACCCGCGGCAGAGTGTCACTATTCAGCTCGACGTGCCAGCCGCCGTCCGATGCCGCTCGGACGATGACGTCCGGGACGATGGGCTGGACCTGCACCGAGCCGAATTTCAGACCGGGCTTGGGATTGAGCCGCTTGATCTCGCGGATCATGTCGGCCAGCTCGTCCATGTCGATGCCGAGCGCCTTTTTCAGCGCCGGTATGTTGCGGCTGGCAAGTAGGTCGAGGTGGGCCAGCAGGCCCGCCATCAGCGGATCGTAGCGATTTTGGTCCTTGAGCTGGAGCGCCAGGCATTCCGCCAATGAACGGGCGAAAATTCCCGGTGGATCAAATGATTGTAGCTTGGCGAGGACGCTTTCGATGAATTCCAGCGGGGCACCGAGCCGCTCCGAGATCGCGTCCAGATTGGCCGGGATGTAACCCGCTTCATCGACCAGATCGACGAGGTACTGGCCGATCAGCCGTTCACCGGGATCGGACACTGTCAGCGGCAGTTGCGCGGCCAGATGTTCCCGCAGCGAAACCTGGTTCGCGACAAATTCCTCCAGGTCACTTTCGCCGTCGCCGCCATTGTGCATTCGCTGCGAGACGTTGGCCCAGCTCAGCCCGGATGCTGCGCCCGCTGCGGAGCCCGGCTCGCCCGTTCCCGGTTCCTGGAAAACGTTTCCAAAATCGACGTCGAGGCCGCCGGTGTGATCGCGGACCGGCTCTCGCAGGTCGAGCCAGCTTTCGTCTGTGCTGCTGGCACGGTCGTCCTGGCGTTCGTTCAAAGGTTCTTCGACGGGCTTGGAGCCGCCGGTTTCGTCGCGTTCGAGTAGAGGATTGCGCTCAAGCTCGCCATCGACAAACTCTGTCAATTCGAGGTTCGAGAGCTGGAGCAGGCGTATGGCCTGCTGCAGCTGTGGCGTCATGACCAGCTGCTGGCCTTGTCTCAGCTCCAATTTTGCTGAAAGTGCCACGCTATTTAGCTACTCCGTACTTAGAATTCCGGAGCGACCTATACTCAACCGGTATTAACGAACATATCGCCAAGATAAACTCGCCGCACATCTTCATTCGATATGATTTCCGAAGGTTTGCCCTGCGTCAGAACCTGACCGTCGTAGATGATATATGCGCGATCGATAAGACTTAATGTTTCACGAACGTTATGGTCTGTGATCAACACACCAATACCGCGTTCGGTCAAGTGGCGAACCAGCTGCTGAATGTCGCCGACGGCGATTGGGTCGATGCCGGCAAATGGTTCGTCCAGCAACATGAATGACGGGCGCGATGCGAGTGCGCGGGCGATTTCACACCGCCGGCGTTCGCCGCCCGAGAGCGCCATCGCTGCCGATTTTCTGAGCCGTGTGATTGAAAATTCTTCTAGCAAGCTGTCGAGCTGTTCTTTGCGCGCCTTGCGGTCGGGCTCGATCAGTTCGAGCACGGACATGATGTTCTGCTCGACGGTCAGCCCTCGAAAGATCGAAGCTTCCTGCGGCAGGTAGCCGACACCGAGGCGCGCGCGCTGATACATCGGGAGACTCGTCACGTCTTCGCCGTCGAGCGTGATGCGTCCCTCGTCGGCGGCGACGAGACCCGTAATCATATAGAAAACTGTCGTTTTGCCGGCGCCGTTGGGACCTAGCAGGCCGACGGATTCGCCGCGTCCGACCGCGAGGTTGACGCCTTTGACGACCATCCGCTTGCGATAGGATTTCTTAACGTCGTAGGCCGTCAGCCAGCCGTCGGCACCGATGGCGTGGGGATCTTCCGCAGCCGGCGCGGCGTGGGCCACGCCGTTGCTGTAAGCGGCCGATCCATTCGGCGCCTCACGGTTCTTTTTCAGGCGGATGGGTAGAGCCTTAAACACCAAATACCTTGCCGCTGTCCGGCAAGCTCCCTTGACGCCCGAACTCAGGCCAACTCTGCGGCGCGGTCAAGGCGACGTACGGACCTGCCAACCGTCAGCTTGAATTTTCGATTTTCGGAGCTGGCCGGGATAAAAGACCGCACTCGGCCGGTCGGCCTTGAACACCGGACCACCGCCTTGGCCATCGCTGCTGCTGACCATCGCTCCGCTGCTTGTCGCCGTCGGCTCAGTTTTGATCGTGGCTTCGCCGGTTGTCATGTCGATCACGAGCTTGGTCCCGTGAACAATGTTCTTGCCTTGCGTTAGCACGACAGCACCGCCCATCGTCGTCAAATTTTTCTTCACATCCACTTCGGCCCAGTCGCCGGTCGCCGTCTGGCCATCCTTGGCGGTGACGACGACCTTCTTGCGCGCGGTCAGGTGGGTGAGAGAGGCGGCTGTGCTGGATGCCTTGCCGTCGTTGCTGTCGCCCATTCCGGCGCTGCCGGTATAAAATGCCGTAAGCTCCTGCGAGCGCATCGTCATGGTGCCTTGAACGGCTGAGACATTCCCTATGAAAATTGCCTTCTTGGCGTTGTCGTCGACGTCGAGACGGTCGGCCACGACATCATAAGGTGAGTTCGGGTCGGCCTTGAAGGCGGCACCAAACGCGATGCCGTCGCTGTTTTCATTGTCGTTATCAGATTTCGCCGCCGACGCCTTCGCAGGGTCTTTGACGAAATGCGCCGTGATCCGTCCCGGCGAAGAACTTCCCATGAGGTTCGCGGGAGACGAAAGCTGCATCTTTTGCGTGCCGCGATTGTAGATGAGGCGCCGGCCTTTGAGCATGTTCGCGCCCTGGGTCACCACAACGGGGCCGGTCAGCGTCATCGTCTGGGCGGTCTCATCGTAATCGACGCGGTCGCCGACGGCACGCCGGTCGTCGCCTTGGGTGAGGACAACGTTGCCTTCGAGAACGGCGGTATGGGCCAGCGTGTCAAATGTTGCCTGGTCGCTGGTTGCGGTCTGGCCGTTCGGCTGCTTCAGAACGACCGAATCTTTCGCGACGATCAGCTTGACCTGGGTTCCAGACGGGTCCGATGCGTTCGCCGTCTGCGCCTTGGTCTTGTCGTCGCCTTTGCCGGCCGGCGCGACCGAGCCTTGATAGCTGACGACCATTTCGGGCGCTGTCATTGTTGCGCCGGCCTGGTTCGCGACGACGCCGCCGGTGTAGGTCGCGGTTTTCTTGATGTCGTCGATATCGAGGCGGTTCGATGCGACATCGACGGGTTGTCCGGGCTTGCCGAACGGCAGCGCATTCTGGTCCTGCTGATTGTCAGCGGAGGCGGCCGTCTTCTTGGGCTGCATGTGGGTCCGCACGTTGTCGAGGAAGGTATATTCCTTCGTCTTCTGGCGGATCTTCAGCTGATTGGACGTGATTTGACCGGCGCCCATGACGATCGTCGAGGGTTCGTTCGACGTGATGATGTTTTCTTTGGTCTGAATCGTCGCGCGCGTGAGTTTGGCATTGAGGCCGCCGTCGCCGGTCACGTTGATCGCGTCGAACAGTTCGAGGATGTTCGACTTGTTGTCGAAGATGCCGCGTGCAGCGGTGAGGTAGGTCTTCTGTTTTTTGGCGTCGGTCAGCTCGCCCGTTATATGGTCGAGATGAACGGCCGTCATCGTTTTGAGATCCTGCTGCGCCGTTTCGGCTTTCACCCAATAGTGGCCGCCGTCCGAATTGAAGCCCTGATAATGCGGGTTGTGCATCTTCAGGTTGTCGGCAATGATTTTCGGAACCTCGATGGGTGGCAGCGTCGGTCCGACCCCCATGTTTTCAAGGATGTTCAATGCCGCGAGCCCGACCGTTGCGATGGCGGTGAGCGGTAGTCCGATTTTCAGAAATCGCACACGGCGGGAATGGCGGTGTGCAGCCGTGCGGCTTTGGGTGCGATCGCCGGCGATGACGATTCGGCTGCCCGATG
Source organism: Hyphomicrobium sp. MC1 (assembly GCF_000253295.1). Taxonomy (NCBI): domain Bacteria; kingdom Pseudomonadati; phylum Pseudomonadota; class Alphaproteobacteria; order Hyphomicrobiales; family Hyphomicrobiaceae; genus Hyphomicrobium; species Hyphomicrobium sp. MC1. The sequence goes on from NC_015717.1 coordinate 380,796, forward strand.
CGCGTGACCGTCCGTGCGCGACGCTTGAAGTTTCAGCGGCAGCCATGCTGGCCATGCCATTGCCCCCCTTAGGTCCGGTAATCTCGCCTTAAAATGGGGAGACTTTGGGACCTTGTCGCCTGAGGCGATTTTTCCCGGCTTTAGTGAGCGAATATGTCGTCGTCCTCGAAGCCGGCAAGATCGAGCCGGGCGCGTGTCGGCAGGAAGCCGAAGGCTGATTGCGCAAACTCGGCGCGGCCTTCGCGTGCGAGCATCGTGTCGAGCTTCGACTTGAGCGCATGAAGGTGCAGCACGTCATTGGCGGCGTAGGCCATCTGGCTTTCCGACAGTTCGGGGGCGCCCCAGTCGCTGCTTTGCTGCTGTTTGGAGATTTCAATTCCGAGCAGCTCGCCGACAAGGTCTTTCAGACCGTGGCGGTCGGTGTAAGTGCGCGCCAGTTTGGAGGCGATCTTAGTGCAGTAGAGCGGGGCCGTTTCGACGCCCAGATATTGCTTCATCACCGCGATGTCGAAGCGGGCGAAATGAAAGATTTTCACGATCGCCGGATCCGTCAGCAGCGCCTTCAAACGCGGCGCATCGTAGTTTCTGCCGTCGAACTTGACGAGATGCGCCGCCCCGTCGCCGCTTGATAGCTGCACGAGGCACAGCCTGTCGCGATGCGGATTAAGTCCGAGCGTTTCGGTGTCGATGGCGACGCCGTTGGGAAACGACAATCCGGCAGGAAGATCGCCGTGATGAATTTTGATGTTGGATTTGGTCATGTTGTCTTTCAACGGTCTATCGCGGCTCTGGCGACGAGAGTTTCATCGCGGCGCTCGAAAACCTGGAGAAGCCTGGAAGTAACGCACAGCATTTGGGAGCACTCGGGACGCTAAGAGATTGATGTTGTTGTGCGCCCGAGGACTCAAAGTAGATCGTCTGTAGCATTCGCGTATCGCCGATAGCAAGCACGGTCCCAAGTGTGTTCACGGTAATATCAACCGGGGGCTGTATTGAATGTCGAAAAGGCATTAGGTCGCAAAGCAAACCTCGAGTATGCTCTGACGATCATCGGCTTATCGCCCGGGCGCCGATGGCTGAGAGAGGTACGTGTGCTCCCGCCTGTTTTTAGTGATTGAGCGCACATGAAAGGTACCTTCGGAGGCTTCGATAGCGCGCAAGTCGATATTCTTCAGATGACGTTCGATATCGCTTGCCGAGAGCTCGGTATTACACCCTCGGACGAAGAGGGGCGGGCTCGTGTTGCCAAAGCTGTCATTACCTTGGCAAAGGCTGGCCAGTTCGATCCGGATCGACTGAAAGTTCACGCGATCTCTCGGTTCAGAGAGTACGACGGCGAACGGCTGCAGTAGTCGAAGCGATCAAAAGCGCGCAGATGACCGCTTGGATCAGAACGCCGGGTTTTTCGGCTTCTGGACCGTTGCCACGAGAAGCAGACAGATCGCCGAGCCGACTGCCGCGGCAAGGAAGCCGTCAATATAAGAATAAACAGCGGCCTGCTGAGCGACGGCCGAGCCGAGCAGTTTTGTCGCTCGTCCGGCTGTGACGGCGTGATCAGCGGAGTGCGCGCCCAGAGCGTTCTGGTACGTCGTCAGCCGGTCCACCGTCATGACGGATGAAGCGTCGACATGAAGTCCGATCAGGTTCGAATGAACCTGTTCTCTGACGCGCACGAACGTTTGCATGAAAGACGTGCCGATTTCACCGCCGAACAATCGGCTCATCTGCAAGAGGCTGCCGATCGTCAGCGCGTCCGCGGGCGAGATCGATTTGATGACGAGAACGATTAGGCTCGTCAGCGCGAACGACTGTCCAAGCGCCTGCAGAATTTGCGACGGCAGGAAATCATTGGTCGCCCACTCGCTCGTCAGGTTGGTTCCCATCAGACATGCGATGCCGATCATCAAGTTGCCAAGCGCGAGCACGTAGCGGCCATCGACGCGGTTCAGGATGTAGCCGAGCGGCAGGACGATCGCGAATTGCGGTAACGCGATCCACAGGAGCACCGACCCAACCTGCAATTCGCGGAAGTTTTGCACCGTCTGCAGGTAGCTCGGGATGATGTAGGCGGTCGACAGAATGATGAACCGGAAGCCGGCGAGCAGGAGCAGCAGCGGGATCAGGTTTTCATGGGCGATGACCCGGATGTTGACGAACGGGCTGGGCGATATCAGTTCGCGGGCGATGAATAGCGCCGTCAGCAGTCCGCCGCCGACGAGCAGTCCGACGATCAGGCCACTGTTCAGCCAGTCAAGGCGATTGCCCTGGTCGAGCGCGGCGTAGAGAAGGCCGAAGCCAGCGCCGGCATAAAATATCCCAGGCCAGTCGAGATCGCGCAGTCGGCGGCTTAGGCCGCCTTCGACCGGCATGCCGTACCAAATGCATAAATACATGATGGGCAGCGCGATGCAGTACTGCCAGTCGATCCAATGCCAAGACAGATTGTCGGTGTACCAGCCTTCAAGTGAGGCGGCGACGTTCTGCGACAACTCCGAATTCATGGCATAGATCGAGATGCCATAGATGACGAGGCCCTTCGGAATATTGCGAAGGATGTAGCTGACCGTCAGCGGAATGAACGTTCCCGAGCCGATGCCGCCGAGAAACTGCATGACGAGAAAGGCGGTGAGGTTCGGCGATAGCGGTCCGAGCAGGCTCGTCATGAAGAAGACGATGATGCCCATCAGCAGGATGCGGCGAACACCGAAGATGGCGCCAAGGTAAGGCGAGGCGACGCCGATCAACATTTGTCCGACGCCGAAGCTAGTGGTGATCCAGGCGCCTTCATCGAAGCCGGCGTGCAAGCCACCGCGCAGATCGGCGAGGCCAAACGTCGTCGTGCGGCTGCCGAGCGTGCTCATCGTAGCGCCGAGCAGGACGCCGACCAGCCCGATATAGGGACGCGACGAAATCTTGTGGGTCTGCTGCGTGGTTTGCACCGCGCCGCTCGCGGCTGCGGGGGATGGGGCGGGAGCTGTCGCGGCAGCGGCGCTCATTTGCCGGAGCCCGACGGAATGTTCGGTGTGCCGGCCGTTGGGCTTGCTGCGGACTCCGGCGGTGCGGCGCCGGTATCAATCGTGGCTTCAACTGACATTCCAGGGCGCACCAGCGTGCCAAGAGCCGGATGATGGTCAAGCACGATCTTGACCGGAACGCGCTGCACGACCTTGGTGAAGTTGCCGGTTGCGTTATCGGGCGGAAGGAGCGCGAATGTGCTGCCCGTACCGGGCGACCAGCTGTCAACGTGACCCGTCAATTTCAAATCGGGAAAGGCGTCGACGTGGACGGTCGCAGGCTGACCGAGACGGATATTGGTCATCTGCGTTTCTTTGTAGTTCGCGATGACCCAGATTTCCGGAAGTGTGACGACTGCAATGACTTGGGTGCCGATGTTGACGAACTGGCCAGGTCGTACAAGACGCTGGCCGACCAAACCGTTCACGGGCGAAACGATACGGGTATAGCCGACGTTGTTCTGGGCGAGGGCGGCCTGAGCCTTGGCGGCGCGGACTTGCGCTTCGAGCTGGACCTGCTCGACGTCGAGGCTTGCGAGAATGGCCTTTTGCTGGGTGAGCTGCGCCTTATTGAGTTCAAGCTGAGCAGCTGTCCGCTTGGCATTGTCGTCGGCCTGTTCGACGCCTTGCGGCGTGCCGGCGACGCCGGATTTCAGCAGGTTGCGCTGACGTTCGGATTCCAGATTGTAGCGATCGAGGTCGGCGTTGGTGGCGTCGATGGTCGCTTCGGCCTGGCGGACCAACGCACGCTGCACATCTTTCTGGTTGGCGAGATTGGTGAGGTTTGCCTGGGCGGCGCTGATGTTGGCCTGTGCCTGTACCAGGGCGGCGTTGTAGTCGGCGGGATCAATCTCGACGATGAGCTGTCCTTTTTTCACCAACTGGAAATCGTTGACGGCGACCGATTTGATATAGCCGGACACCTTCGCCGCAAGCGGCGTGACGTCGCCTGAAATGAATGCGTCATCGGTCGTTTCGAAGCGCGCGGCTCCGGTCCAGCGATCCCAATGCCCGGCGACGTACCACGCGATGTAAATCGCGATGGCAACCGCCAGCACGCGCAAGGTCGTAAAGACCCAGGCGGGTGTCGCGCGGCGTGGGGTCGTTGCAGGGTCGGGCTGTTGCGTGCCGGCTGGGCTGTCGGTCATGACTCTCCTCGAAGCAGTGCCGGCAGGACATCATGGCCGTAGAGAATGAGCATTCGCAACGGCGCTATACATGGCTCGTTGCCCCATCTGGACGCCGAAGGGAAGTCCTAAAATTGCCGAAACGCACGATGCAGATGGCAGAGGTTATCAGCGGCTATCGTGGTTTTGCTCAGGCTCGACAGCCGTCGAGGAATAGATGCGCGCAGAACTTCGCGCGGGCCTCGATTTCGTCGGGTTCAGGCACGTGGCCGACACCGAGCATAGCCGAACGCTGAAGATCCATTGTCATCATGCCGCGGATTGCGGAGGCAGATCTGATGGGATCGTCAATTTTGAGTAAACCGCGTTGACGCTGGCGTTCGAGCCATCCGGCGATGGCGTTTGTGGTTTGGGTCACGGCGATCTCGTGAAAGGCAGCCGCGAGTTCGGGAAAGCGGTCGCTTTCGCCGATAACGAGGCGGAGAAGGCCTATGGTCTCCCTGCTCAGCGTCAGCGTGCCGAATGAAATGAGAATACGTTCGAGCGCTTCCGTCAGGTCCAACTTGTCAAGGCTGACAGGATCGACGGCCAGCATGAAGTTGCCAATCCGCTCGGAAATCACCTTCTCGAATAGATCGGCTTTGCAAGGGATCAGACGGTACATCGTCTTGGTCGATATGCCAGCTCTCTGCGCGACGTTACCCATTGTGGTCGCCGCAAAGCCATTGGCTTGAAATTCAGCGGTGGCGGCTTCGACCAGAAGATGAAGCGTCTCCGAGTCCGGCCGGACCTGAGGCCGCCCGCGGCACCGTTTCTGAACCGCACTATTTTGTCCCATGATCATTTTCCAAATTCACTTGACACAGAGATAATGGTTCCTATTTTGGAAAACAGCAAGTTTCTAAAAAAAAATTCTTGGGGCGCTAAGTCCGACATTTGTACAGGAGCCGGCCATGAGTCTTCATCCGAATGCTCTGACGCCAGATAGATCAATTTCTGAAGACGAAACAGTACCTTACGTGGAGCGTCCAATAACGGTCCAGCAGCGTGCGGCACCGGCCGAGATCGCGCCGCATGGTCGCGCTACCGACGAGCCAGATGTCGCTCCCCCGCAGTCGCAGGGGGCAGACTCGGCGGCTGAGCCTGTTCCCCGCAAAGGGCTGAAACGCGTGCTCATTGCTGGTGCTAGCCTCGTTGCCTTCGCTGCTGCCGGTTATCTCGGCTGGGAGTATTGGAACGTCTGGCGCTTCGAAGTCTCGACCGACGACGCCTATGTCCAGGCGGATAATACAACCATAGCGCCGCGCGTCTCAGGCTACCTCACGCAGGTTCTTGTCAATGACAACGAGCGCGTGAAGGTCGGTCAGGTTCTGGCGCGCATCGATTATCGTGATTTCAAGGTCGCGTTGGAGCAGGCGAAGGCCGACGTTCAGGCGGCGAAGGCTGCTGTTGCCAACAAGGTTGCTGCGCTCGATGCCCAGCAGTCGGTCATCAACGCCGCCAAGGCAACGATCGACGTCGACAAAGCCAACGAGACGTTCGCGGAACAGGACAGCGAGCGTTACAGCCATCTTGCATCGACAGGCTATGGTAGCGTCCAGAATGCGCAGCAGGCGGAGGCTCGGATTACGGCTGCCCGTGCTTCTATCGCGCGCGATACGGCGACGCTGACGAATGCGCAGAAGCAGATCGACATTCTCAAGGCGGAAGTTGCGCAAGCGAAAGCTACGCTTTCGCATGATGAGGCCGTGCAGGATCAGGCCGAACTCAATCTCTCATACACGACGGTCGTTTCTCCGATAGACGGCGTCGTCGGCAATCGCACATTGCGTGTCGGTCAGTACGTGCAGGCGGGTACGCAGCTGATGGCTGTCGTGCCGTTGAACGCCGCGTACATCGTCGCGAACTACAAAGAGACGCAGCTCGAAGATGTGCGTCCCGGCCAGCCGGTGAATGTCGAAGTCGACATGTTCCCTGGCGTCGAGATCCCGGCGCACGTTGATAGTCTCGCGCCGGCAAGTGGTCAGCAGTTTGCGTTGCTGCCGCCGGACAATGCGACGGGCAACTTCACGAAGATCGTGCAGCGTATCCCGGTAAAGATTGTGCTCGATCCGGATAGCCCGCTGACAGGCGAGTTGCGTCCGGGAATGTCGGTCTATCCGACCATCGAGACGAAGAAGAAGACAGAGGGGACGGCTGCGTCCGTTGCAGCCAGGTGAGCCCAGCGGCTGCGCGTGATGACGCGCGGCTGCACTGTGGAGTAGACCGTCATGGCAAGCATCGCTGAGACGACAGGGCCGGGCGCAACTCTGCCCCGTCAGACGACTTCGATTTCAGAAGACAAAGCCAGTCTGACGACGTGGATCGCTGTTATCGCGGGCATGATCGGCGCGTTTATGTCGATCTTGAACATCCAGATCACGAACGCGTCGCTGCTCGACATCGAAGGCGGCATCGGGACGGGTGCTGATAACGGGGCGTGGATTTCGACGTCGTATCTCATCGGCGAGATCGTCGTCATTCCGCTGACCGGCTATCTCAGTCGCGTTTTCTCGTTCCGGACATATATCGTCGCGAGTACGTTCTTCTTTGCCGTGTTCTCGATGGCATGCGCGTTCGCTCATAATCTCGGTGAGATGATTGCGATGCGTGGTCTTCAGGGCTTCGCGGGCGGCGTACTGATTCCTATGGCTTTCACGATGGTGGTGACCCGACTGCCGAAGCCGCAGCAGCCGATCGGGCTCGCGCTGTTTGCGATTGCGGTGACGTTTGCGCCGGCCATCGGCCCGACCATCGGCGGGTATCTGACCGAGAACTACGGCTGGCAGAAGATTTTCTTCATCAACACCATTCCGAGCGCAATCATGATCGTTGCGCTGCTGGCGACGCTCGAAAAGGAAAAGATGCAGCTTGGGCTGCTCAAGGAAGGCGATTGGGCGGGCATCGTGACGATGGCGATCGGGCTTTCGTCGCTGCAGACGATGCTGGAGGAAGGCAACAAGGACGATTGGTTCGGGTCGCAGTTCATCGTCAATCTTGCGGTCACAGCCGTTGTGTTCCTGACGGCGTTCGTATGGATCGAGCTGGTGGTGAAGAAACCGCTCGTCGATCTGAAGCTGCTGAAAAACCGGAACTTCGCGATAGGAACGGTCGCAAACATGCTCGTCGGCTTTGCGCTGTTCGGCACGGTTTATGTACTGCCGCAATATCTCGGTCAGGTGCAGGGATATAACTCGGAGCAGATCGGCAACGTTCTGGCCTGGACGGGCCTGCCGCAGCTTCTGATCATCCCATTCGTTCCTCGCCTGATGAAGAGTTTCGACATTCGCTATATCACAATCCTCGGCATCGCCTTGTTTGCTGCGAGCTGCTTCATGAATATCGAGATGTCGCTCAACTATTCCGGTGATCAGTTGTTCGTCCCGAATATCGTGCGTGCGGTCGGGCAAGCCTTGATCCTCACGCCGCTGACGGCCATCGCGACGGCACAGATCGGGCCAAAGGATGCAGCAAACGCGTCAGGGTTGTTCAATATGCTGCGCAACCTCGCCGGCGCGGTCGGTACCGCCTCGCTGGAGACGATCATTACGAAGCGTGAGCAGTTTCACTCGAACATCATCGGACAGTCGGTGAACATCAATCGGGAGAACGTGCGCCAGCGCATCGATGAGATGACCAATTATTTCATGGCGCATGGCGTGTCCGACGTCGCGACGGCGAAGCACCAGGCGATCGTCGCGTTGGGCAATATCGTCAAGCGGCAGTCGCTGATCATGGGATTCAGCGACACGTTCGCGGTCATCGGCGTGATGCTGTCGATCGCGGCGATTGCATTGCTCTTCGCGCGCAAAGCCAAACCCGCCGCAGGTGCGGCGGCACATTGATCAATTCGTCGCCGACAAGGGGCGCGCGACCTCTTCAAGAGGTTTGCGTTCCGCGGCGACGGCTTTGAATGCTGCGACACCGGCGGCAGTCATCATCAGGACGGCGCCGATGAGGTAGCCAATGAGCACGCTATCGCGCGAACCGGTGTCGATCAGATGGCCAAGGAAATACGGCCCGACAATGCCGCCGACGCCCGTTCCGACAGCATAGAAAATGGCAATCGCCAGTGCGCGGACTTCGAGCGGGAACGACTCGCTGACTGTCAGATACGCGGAGCTTGCGGCGGCGGAGCCGAAAAAGAACACGACGACCCAGCAGGCCGTTAGTTGCCACGTCGAAACGAGGTCGGCCGCAAAGAGCCATCCCGTACCGGCAAGCAGAATGCCCGAAAGACTATAGGTCAGCACGAGCATCGGCCGGCGGCCCCAGGTGTCGAACAGGCGGCCTATCAACAAAGGTCCTAGGAAATTTCCAGCAGCAAACGGCAAGATATAGAGACCGATCTTATCGGTCGGGACGCCGTAGAATGACGACAGCACCAGAGCGTAGGTAAAGAAGATCGCGTTGTAGAAATAGGCTTGGGCAGCCATCAGAGCAAAGCCGACGATGGCGCGATCGCGATTGGTCTTGAAGATCGCCGTAGCAATTTCAGCCAGCGGCGTGTGGGTGCGGGTTTTGAATTGCGTTGCCGCGAGGCCGGTGCGATCCCAGGCGTGACCCTCGCGTGCAAAATCCGCTTCGATGCCGTTGACGATTTTTTCGGCTTCGGTGGCGCGGCCATGCGTGATGAGCCAGCGCGGGCTTTCCGGTATCCAGAAGCGCATCGCGAAGATGACAACGCTCATGCCGCCGCCAATGGCGAATGCGAGGCGCCAGCCGAGATCGGCTGGGATCAGGGACGTGTCCAGAAGCACAATCGAACCGAACGCACCGATTGCGGCGCCGAGCCAGAAGCTGCCATTGATCGCGAGGTCAGTCCAGCCGCGGAAGCGGGCGGGAATCAATTCCTGGATCGTAGAGTTGACGGCGGTATATTCGCCGCCGATACCCGCGCCAGTGAAAAAACGGAAAGCTGCGAAGCTCGCCAAATTCCATGAAAATGCTGTTGCGAACGTTGCTAGCATGTATGTCGCAAGAGTGATGAAGAACAATTTCTTGCGGCCCAGCCGGTCCGTCAGCCAGCCGAAAAAGATTGCGCCTAAAACGGCGCCTGCGAGATAAGCGCTGCTGGCGAGGCCGATATCAGTATTGGAGAATTTGAGTGCGGGACTTTCTTTAAGTGCGCCGGCGATAGCGCCGACAATCGTTACCTCAAGGCCGTCGAGGATCCATGTGATGCCGAGCGCCGCGATGACGAGGATATGAAAGCGTCCGAACGGCAGGCGATCGAGGCGTTGCGGGATACTCGTCTCGATAATGTCGCCCGTTTGCGTTTCCGCTTCCGAGGCCGTCTTCTGCATCACATCCCCCGTTAAGCTCACTACGCCTGCAATGAGAACGCAGGAGCTAGGGGTACGTTTCAGTCCAAAACGTAAATGTCAGACAAAAGCTTCGGTTTGTGCGTGCGGCTCATACAATTCTTCGAGCTTGGAAATCTCTTTGTCCGAGAGCTTCAGAGATACGGCTTTTATTGCGTCATCAAGCTGGTAGGGCTTGGTCGCACCGATGACGGGCGAGGTCACGACCGGTTTATGCAGCATCCAGGCAAGCGCTACTTGAGCTGGCGGAACGCCGCGGGCTTTTGCAACTTCGACCACACGATCGACGACTGGCTTGTCGAGTTTCTTTGATTTCTCGTAGAGCCGCTGTGCAAAGGGATCGTTCTGTGCGCGCGTCGTTTCCGGCTCGTCCTGCCAGGGACGCGCAAGACGTCCGCGTGCAAGCGGAGACCATGGGGTCACGGCGATGCCTTCCGATTGGCAGAGCCGAAGCATTTCCCGTTCGTCTTCGCGATAGAGAAGATTGTAGTAGTTCTGCATCGAAACGAACGGCGCCCACCCGTGTGCACGCTGCAAGCCGAGCGCCTTCATGAATTGCCAAGTGAACATTGACGACGCGCCGAGATAGAGCGCTTTGCCGGAGCGCACGACTTCATCGAGCGCTTCAAGCGTTTCCTCAAGTGGTGTGCCGTAGTCGTAGCGATGGATGATATAGAGATCGACATAGTCCGTGCCAAGCCGCGTCAGGCTGTCGTCGATTTCGGCGAAGATCGCTTTACGTGAGAGACCGCGGCCGTTCGGGCCTTCGCGCATCGGCGAGCACACTTTCGTCGCGATGACGACTTCATCACGCCTGGCGAAATCGCGGATGGCGCGGCCCAACACGCGTTCGCTTTCGCCGTGCGTATAAACGTTGGCGGTGTCGAAGAAATTGATGCCGTTTTCGAGCGCTGTTTTGATGTAGGGCCGGCTCTCCTCTTCCGAGAGCGTCCACGCCCATTTCATGACGCCATCGTTAGATTGGCCATAGCTCATGCAGCCAAGGCAGATGCGCGACACATCGAGACCGGTATGGCCAAGTTTGACGTAATCCATCGGGATTCCTCCGTCGGTAGAAGCTGTTTTGGGGCCGACTGATGTGCAGCCGTCTATCGCTTTGAAGCGCTATTTCAAAGTGCCAATATCGAGCGTCTGCTCCAACCGTCGCGCAACGAAGCGCGAGATCGAAGGGCCGACCGCGATGACGATCACGAGGCGCAGCGTTTGCAACGCCATGATGAATGACATGTCGACTTTCGATGAGGCAGCGATCACGGCAATAGAGTTCAAGCCGCCGGGGCTCGTTGCGAGATAGGCCGTCAGCGGGTCGACGCCGAGGAGTTCGGTCAGGATCGCGGCAAGCCCCCCGCAGAATATGATGAGAACGAGTACAGCCAAAACAATGTGAGGCAGCTTTTTCAAGGCGTGAACAAGGATGTCGCGAGAAAACGTTTGGCCGATCATCCAGCCGATAAAGGCGTAGGACATTGCGAGCAACCAATAGGGCAACTCGATTTCCATGATGCCCGACGACTGCAACGCAGCACCGAGTGCCATGGGGAGCAGCATGGCGCCCGCCGGAAATCGTAAAAGGTAACCAGCTAAGCCGCCGACGGCTGCGAGAGCGATTGTTTCTGCGAAGGCGATCCAATCGATAGGCGGAAACCACGCGCTTGAATGGGTTTCCGGCGTTACATGGATCCAAATATGCGCGACGATCGATGCTGCCGCGACGACCATGACCACGCGCAAATACTGCATGAAAGCAACGAGACGGACATCGGCTCCATAGGCGCCGGCCATCAAGATTGCGGCGGTGGCGGCTCCCGGAGAAAAGCCCCAGACGGCCGTCGTGCCGGGCATGATCTGCGATTTGCCGAGCAGCCAGCCGATCAAGCTGGTGGCCAGGATCACTGTCAGGACCACGGACAGTAACAGCGGCCATTGCTTCACAAACCGTGCGATAATTTCGGGAGAGATCGTGCTCGCAAGCATGCAGCCGACGATGGCTTGAGCGATGAGCCTAACGTAGGGCGGCAACCGGATCGAGCCGCCGTTGGTTTCGACGACGATCGCTGCGATCATTGGGCCGAGAAGGATCGCAGCGGGGAGTCCGGTCAGACCGATCAGCGCCGTTACCACAAACGATAGAGCGACGAGGATCAGCCACTGAACCGGCTTCGTAAGGTTGGCCAGGAGCGCGTCTGGGGCGCGTGTCGGATTGGGCGACACCGTTATTGGCCACCTAATTCAATATCGGCTGCTTCGGTGACGCGACTGATCCGAGGGAAAATCATTTCGACGGCAAAGTTGTGCATTTCCGCTGAGAAGCTTGCGGTAATATCCTCGGCGAGAACGATGGCATAGTTGCGTTCCCAGGCTTGGCGCGCAGTGGATTCAACGCCGATGTTCGTTGCTATGCCGCCGAGGACGATCGTGTTGATGCCGCGGCGACGGAGCTGGACGTCGAGATCCGTGCCGTAGAACGCGCCCCAGTTGTGTTTGGTGACGCGAATATCAGTCGGCATTGCTAAGCCATGGACGAGTTCTGAGAAGTCATCGGGAAATCCGCCCGGAGGGATCGCTACGGGGCTGTCGACAGGGACGCGGACGGCGTCGGCGAAATCTTTGGCGAAGGCGACATTGACGAGGACGACGGGGGCGCCTGCGGAACGAAATCGCATTGCTAATTCCGACGCACGCTTGACGACACCGGCTCCCGTGTATGGCGCAACGTTGCGCGCTACAATTCCGATCTGGAGATCGATGAGGACGAGGGCCGTCGTTTTGGGGTCAAGCTGAAGCATCGGCATCTGCCTTTCGCTCTTGGCCATTGGTGTCCGTTGGCCTGATTACGGTTTCGTGATATTTGAGGCATCGCTCAAATTATTCTGGATAGTTGAGGATGGCCTCAAGTAAGTCAACAGGGACGCAAGAGCGCACCGCCTTGAGCCCGCAGCGGCGGCCAGGGCAGGAGCGGGTGGCGGCGCTGCTTGAGGCGGCGGCAGTTGTCATCGCGGAAAAAGGCTATGACGCCACGACGATGGCGGAGGTCGCGGCGCGGGCGGGCGCGCAGATCGGGTCGCTTTATCGGTTTTTTCCCAACAAGGACGTTCTTGCGAGCGCGTTGATCGAACGGTTTCATGACAGGGCCGGTTCGTTCTTCGATGCGATCGATCAACGGGCAGGGGAGCTTTCCGTTGCCGAGTTGACCGACGCGTTGCTCGACCTGCTTGGAGATCTGCGATCGGAGACGCAAACCATCGTCGCGCTTCTGGAGGGCAGAGCAGAATTGTCAGACCGCCGGCTTGAGTTTCGCCGGGAGCTTCGCAAACGCATTGCGCGGACGCTCATCAATCGCTGTCCAAAGCTTCGCAAGGGTCAGGCTGAGGACGCGGCAGCAGTTCTGTTACAGAACATGAAGTCCATAGGTGCGCTGACGAAGGAGATTGGCAACGGCGTTCGGCCGAGCGCGCTTGTTGAGCTTCGTGTCATGACCCGGCACTATCTCGAGAAGATATTTGCGGACGCCGGTTGCCGGGAATAGCAAGCTTGCCGCCCGCTTCGAGCCAGAGTGCTAAGGCCGTCGCGGCGATGACGCCGAGGATGGCGCCGGTGCTGTTGGCCAACAAAGTGCCGGCTGCCCAAGATATGGCGATCAGCAACAGAGAGGGAAAGATAACGCTCGCCTTGGCTTTGGAAAGCGATGCGATGATGACCAAAGCGCCGAGGATGGCGCCGATAGCACCGAAATAATAATCGCAAATAGCGCCAATAAAAACGATGAAGACCAGTGTCACGCCTGTCGTCCCTTGGGAACGCGAATCGGTGAGCACACGTCGCTAATCTACATCAGAGGCGTTCAAATTTCCTGATCAGTATTTAGACAAAATGCGGGGCGAGCTGCCTAATGTGAATGCAGATCGTCAGTTGACGCCGGATTCCGCGAGCAGACGATAGCGGGTCCAGCGCAGATGCCGAATCCGTGCCTGGTCGACACGGTCGCGCAGATGCCTGATCCGGGTCATTTCAGGTAGCTCAATGACCTTGCCGCGGCATGTGCGGGTATACGCGACGAGTTCATGCTCCGCTGCGTTCAAGCGAGCTGTGGCTTCGCGCTGGAAGAGCGAGACAAGCTTTGCATCCATAGGCAAGACCCTCCCTTCTTCGCAGGCTACGTGATTTGGATTGCCTCAGAAAGGGCGACCAAATTGATCTCCACAGCGGTTGGTTCGCGGACGGGAATGCGTAAAAGGCACTTCCCTTTGTCGTGATGGTCGACGACTGATCGCGATGTCGGGCGGGCATTTGAAAGTCCGCGGCAATGTGATCGCCGTCTTGTTCGTAGCGTTCCGAATATCCATGTTGCTGTGGGCGCGATATTGGAGGCCGTCCCAATGCCAGATGAAGATGCAGCGTCCGTCATCTTTTTTGTCGGCAGCCTTTATGCGTTTGGGATCGTGCTCCTCTATGTCTTGGCGCGTGCGTGGGAGCAGGCGCTTTCGACCCGTCCGGATCCGAAACGGGCGCCTGCCCATCGCCGCGATATCAATCGACCCAGAGGCTTTTGACGCCGTTCAGCGTTCTCGTGGTGATTGACGCGCCGGCGAAGCGGGAATTCGCTTATTCACGGCGCCTATAGGTCCGTGCCTTTGCTCTTGGTTAATTCTTTCGGAATGGAAGTTTCGCAATTGCGTATGCTTGATTGCAGCCTACGCAGATCAGCTCATACTTTCGTGCAATACGGCACGCGGAAAGACCGAATTACTGGCTCAATTTAAACATCGTTCTTCGACAAAACGGCAGTTGTTAACACCTTACTCTCGATTATCTGATATATTCCGTACACCTCATGTCCTCCCCCCGGAATGAGGCTTGAAGCGTGGGCATCCGGCCATCCCCCTCATTCCCCCCCGCCGGGTGCCCACCACCTTTGCCTGTATGGCGCGGGGAAATCACATATCTGCACGCAGCGTGCGCATAATAAGTTGGTTCGATGTTTCATTGTGCTTGGCGAGCGAAGGAGAGCGTCTCGGCGCCTGTCTCGCCCAGCCTGCTACGCGCGGTTTTGGCGCCGCGGTATTCGGCGACGGATCGGCTACAGGATCATCGGTGCTCACATCGATTGAGTTGATCTGCTCGGACTCATCCATTGCCTTAGCCAGTGCGCCGACCGTCATCGCGGGGGCGGTTGGGATCAGCAGCGTTCTGCTGGCTTTGGGCTCTGGCGCCTGCTTTTGCTCGGCAAGATAAGTTTCAACGCGCGAGGGGCGCGGATCGCGCGACGGAAGCAGGGCCAATTTGGTCATCGCTTCGCGGGCCAATGCTTCGCCGACGGTTACTGCTATCCAAGAGCTTCCGACGATCAGAGCTATATAAAATAGCGAGGTGTAGACGCGATTAGACATGGCACCAGTCTGAAACTCGACTTCGGGTGCCCCCACACCAACCTAACAGACTACGCCCGGATTTCCCGGCCGTTCCCCTGGGCTGATAAAAATCATCTTAGCGGAATTTGCTCAGTTATCTTTGAATGTGACTAATGCCTGTCGCACCGCCGCGCGAATGGCATCGAGACCATCGGTGAGTGCGGCCGGTCCGGGCTGCAAAATTAGCGACGATTTGATTTCAAAAACCAGATTGTTGACGACGGCAGGAATAGTTTCCCAGCCCGGACGGCGGCGGATCGTCTCCGGGCGTACCTTCTTACCGCACCATGATGCGAGAATGACCTCGGGCGCTTGGGCGATCACCGTTTCGGCGGATACGATGCGGTCCTTGGCGGCCGCTTTGCGGCGCAGGTCGGAAAAGATGTCGTCGCCACCTGCGATTTCGATAAGTTCGGATACCCAGCCCAGACCGGCGATCAGCGGGTCGTCCCATTCCTCGAAATAGACGCGTGGACGATGCTTCTGTCCCGCTGTTTCGGCGCGGACGGCTTCTATCCGTAGTGCGAGCGAGGTAGCGAGGGCTTCGGCTTTGTCTCCGCAACCGATGAGTGCGCCAAGCGTCTGGATCATCGCAAAGATCCCCGCGAGGTCGCGCTGATTGAAAATGTGCACCTCTTGCCCGGCTCGCGCGAGATCGGCCGCGATCTGGGCCTGAAGGTCGGAGAACGCGAGGATGAGATCGGGTTCGAGCGCGAGTATCTTTGGGATATCGGCAGAGGTAAATGCCGAAACTCTGGGTTTTTCGCGGCGGACCTCCGGCGGGCGAACGGCATATCCGGATACGCCGACGATGCGGTCTTGCTCGCCGAGCAGATAGAGCGTTTCGACAGTCTCTTCGGTCAGGCATACAAGCCGGCGAGGAGGAAAGGAGCGCATGGGGTTGCCCCGAACGAATGCCATTGCTGGATGTGCGGTCGGTTCCGTTTGGCCAGTCAGAGCGCGATGCTAACAGTCGTTTGCACACTGAGAAACCGGCGCCTCCGCCTGGGCTAGACAACTGGAGAGTTGGGCTTAGGCGGCGAGGAAGCGAATATTACGGGATGTTTATCAGAACAATCTGGAACAAATCTTCGGGTCGATTGTTAAAGCTGCCGCAAAATCTGCGTGAGGCTCCATTAAAACGTACGTGCGCGCATCGAGCATGACCACCTCGTCCATTTGCGTGGGTTGAGGCATCATCGAGACGTGTGGCATCAACTGTTCATCGGGAATACATCCTGGTTCGTCAAAGGTTCTGGCCGTGTTTGCGGACAGCGGAAGGAAATGAAATATGGAAACGACCCTGAAGTCACTGCTCGTCGCCTTGTCGTTCTTGGCCCTTGCTCCGGCTGCTTATGCCGCTGAGAGCGCCGAGAACGGCGTCGAGCTGGCATTCATGCCGAGCGCGATGGACGTGACGCTGCTCAACGAGGGCGGAAAGTACGTGGCGATTGATCTCAAGAAGATCGCCAAGGGCGAGAAGTGCCACATGGAGAAGGATTCGGTGATTATGAAAATCGGTCCGGGCGCCACGCCTGGGTCGACGCTCGTTCGCTATGCAGCGCCGAACCTGTCGCACGGCGGTTGCCCGTTCATGACAGAATTCGAGCTTTCGAACGCCGACTATTCCGCAGCCCGGGCCGAATATAACGCCAAAGCCGAAGAGGCGTCGAAGAAGATCGACGATCTCAAGAAGCAGCTCGGCGATAAGTGGAATGAGCTGACGAAATCGGCCGAGCCTCAGAAGGAGGCCGAACCGCCGAAGAACTAAGGTGACAGGAGGGGCATGTGCAGTCGCTGCCTCACCAATCGATTCTGGCGAAATTACTGGCCGGTCCCGTGGGGCCGGGCCGGCTTACCTGGATCGGTCTTCGACCTTCCCGCAAAGCGCCGATGCTCACGCCAGCATCGGCGCTTTTCGTTGCGGGCCAAGGAATCGAGGGTGATCGCTACAAGACGCAGCGGAACGGTCCGCGACAAGTGACGCTCATTGCGGCTGAGGATCTCGCCGCGATAGCGTCGTTTATGGGTAGGGACGTTTCGCCGGAGCTGTTGCGGCGAAACCTCGTCACGAGCAGGCTCAATCTGAATGCCCTAAAGGAGCGGCGCATTCTGATCGGTGAGGTTGTCTTGGAGGCCAGCGGCGAGTGCGCGCCGTGCAGCCAGATGGAAGCGAACTTGGGGCCGGGAGGTTATAACGCCGTTCGTGGCCGCGGCGGACTGACGGCACGCATTATTACTGGTGGGGAAGTAAGACTGGGGGATGCGATCGAACGTGTTGAGAATTGGCCGCCGCCTGCCGCGACCTAACAGTTCCCAGCCGCTCAATGATCGGTTCAGTCGATTCCGATCGGCTTCTGTGGGCCTTGCGGGCGGGTCGATTTGATTAGGTAGCTTACGAGGGCGATGCCGACGATCGGCAGGAATGCGGTGGCCGCGATCTGCGGCAAAACGTTGAGTACCGCATAAAACGAGTAGGGCATAGTCGCGTCTCCGGAGCAGATGACAGGCGAACTCGGACGCCGTCATCTTGTTCCGCTTCTACTAAAAAATTGTGACTCCAACATGGGCAAACGTTCCGATCGGGGGAATATCCCTTGGGCGGATGAGCCGGAAGGAGGTTCGTTTGAGTTCTCCGCGGCGAAGAGATGGTTACGGGCGGAACCCGAACGATTGTATTGTCCCAGGTCAACGCATCCTGACCTAGAGCAGGCCAGCTAGTTGGCGAAGTCTTCGCTGTGGCTCATTCCAGCATGGACTAAATCGCAGCACCAACATTTATCAAAGGTTGTCCTCTTGCATCCCTCGAAACTGCTCCGCTCCGATATCGGTCCGGCCGCCGGTGTCGTCGTTCCGGCCATTCTCCTGGGGGGCGCATGAGTGAGTCTCAAACCGAGCAGTCCCCGGCGGCCGGCGAGCAGAAATCGTTGAGCCATTGGTTGCGGACAAACCAGCTTGGTCCGGGAGCCAAAAAACTGGCAGCTAGGATCGGCCGTGATACGCTGATCGTCATTGTTTTGATCGCGGCGGTCGGTGGTTATCTCGCCTGGACGGAATTTTTCAGCTCGGCTTTGCCCCCCGGCATCGCCAGCGGAAACGGCCGCATCGAGGCCGTCGAAATCGATATCGCGAGCAAAATAGCAGGGCGAATCAAAGAGATATACGTCGACGAGGGCGACTTTGTGACGGCTGGGCAGGTCGTTGCGCGGATGGACACCGCTCAACTCGAAGCGCAACGGCGACAGGCCCAAGCGCAGTTCCACCGTGCGCAGATCGGGGTCGATACGGCGAAGAGTCTCGTCACCCAACGCAATGCGGAGAAAACGGCGGAGGTTGCAGTCGTCGCGCAGCGGGAGGCCGAACTCGATGCCGCCGAGAGTAAGTTCAAGCGCTCAGCAGAACTCGTCAAGACGAACGTCGTGTCACAGCAGACGCTCGACGACGATCGCGCCTCGAAGGAAGGCGCGGTTGCAGCAGTCGGGGCGGCAAAGGCTCAGCTTGCGGCCTCCGAGGCGGCAATCAGCTCGGCCGAGGCGCAGGTCGTTGACGCGCGTGCGGCCGTCGACGCCGCCAAGGCCGCTATCGACAGCATCACCGCAGACATCGACGACAGCACGTTGCGGGCGCCGAGAGACGGGCGGGTGCAGTATCGCGTCGCGCAGCTTGGCGAGGTTCTGTCGGCGGGGGGGCGGGTGCTCAACATGGTCGACCTCAGCGACGTCTACATGACGTTCTTTCTGCCCACGGCGGAAGCGGGACAAGTGGCGCTGGGCGCGGAGATCCGGCTGGTGCTCGATGCGGCACCTCAATACATCATCCCGGCAAAGGCAACGTTCGTTGCCGACGTTGCGCAGTTCACGCCGAAAAGCGTCGAAACGGAAGAAGAGCGGCTGAAGCTGATGTTCCGGATCAAGGCGCAGATACCCAAGGCGCTGCTTCAGAAGTACATCCGGCAAGTCAAGACTGGGCTGCCCGGCGTGGCATACGTCAAGCTTGATCCCAACGCGCAATGGCCGGTGCTCGCAGGAAAGCTGGTGCAATGACGAGCGGCCCGGCCGAACCTGTTCCAGTCGTCGCCCGTCTTGAAAATGTCAGTCTAAGCTACGGAAAGACGCTGGCGCTCGACGCTATTACGCTCGATGTCCCTGCGGGGGTTATGGCTGGGCTGATCGGCCCGGACGGCGTCGGCAAGTCGAGCCTGCTGTCGCTCCTTTCCGGTGCGCGCAAGCTACAGAAGGGGCGCGTCACCGTCCTCGGCGGAGACATGCGGGACGCGGCCCATCGCCGACGAACCTGTCCGCAGATCGCATATATGCCCCAGGGGCTCGGCAGAAACCTTTATCCGACGCTGTCGGTCTTCGAGAACGTCGATTTTTTCGGTCGACTTTTTGGGCTCGACCAGCATGAGCGACAGGACCGGATTGCCGAGCTGCTAAAGAGTACAGGTCTTGCCTCCTTTGCCGACCGACCGGCCGGCAAGCTTTCCGGCGGCATGAAGCAAAAGCTCGGGCTTTGCTGCGCGCTGATCCACGATCCGGAATTGCTCATTCTCGATGAGCCGACCACCGGCGTCGATCCGCTCTCCCGCCGGCAGTTCTGGGAGTTGATCGACGGCATTCGTCTCGGCCGGAAGGGCATGAGTGTTCTCGTCGCGACCGCCTACATGGAAGAGGCGGCGCGGTTCGACTGGCTGATCGCGATGAACGCAGGAAACGTGCTCGCAACGGGCGCGCCGAGCGATCTTCTCAAGAAGACGGGTGCGCCCAATCTCGATGCAGCCTTCATTGCCCTATTGCCGGAAGATCAGCGCCGCGGACACGTCGATGTCGTCATTCCGCCGCGCACAGAAAACGGTGACGACGAGGTCGCGATCGAGGCCGATCATTTGACGATGCGGTTCGGTGATTTCATCGCCGTCGATGACGTCAGCTTCCGTATTACCAAAGGAGAGATTTTCGGATTTCTCGGCTCCAACGGTTGCGGCAAGACGACGACAATGAAAATGCTGACTGGTCTTCTGCCGGCCAGCGAAGGCACCGTGAAATTGTTCGGGCGAGAGGTCGATCCCAATGACATGGCCGTCCGACGTCGCGTTGGATACATGTCTCAGGCCTTTTCGCTTTATTCGGAACTGACCGTCGCACAGAACCTCGATCTGCATGCGCGGCTCTTTCATCTGGAGCCCGATCATATCGCGCCGCGCATTGCTGAAGTCGTGCGCCGCTTCGATCTTTCCGACGTCATGGACGCATTGCCTGATGCGCTTCCGCTCGGTATCCGCCAGCGCCTGTCGCTCGCCGTGGCGATGATACATTCCCCGGAATTGCTCATTCTCGATGAGCCGACGTCGGGCGTCGATCCGGTTGCGCGCGATCAGTTCTGGCAGATCCTAGCCGATCTCTCGCGCAAGGATAACGTGACAATCTTCGTTTCGACCCACTTCATGAATGAAGCGGAGCGTTGCGACCGCATTTCGTTGATGCATGCCGGCCGCGTTCTCGTCAGCGATACGCCGGCCGCGATCGTTGAGCAGCGCAAGGCATCGTCGCTCGAGGATGCCTTTATCGACTATCTGCAAGATGCGATCGGGAGCAAGGCAGGTAGCGACGTTGAAGCCGACCAGATCGCCACGTCACTTGCTGCTGAGCATCATGCGGCCTCCGCTCGACCGGCGAGCCCATTGAGCCAGAGCATCCGGCGGATGCTAGCCTATATGAGACGCGAGACGCTCGAACTGCGGCGCGACCCGCTTCGCGCCACGCTCGCGACGATCGGCAGCGTGCTTTTGATGTTCGTCATCGGCTACGGCATCAATCTCGACGTGGATAATCTGAGCTTCGCCGTTCTCGATCGCGACGACACGACAATCAGCCGTGATTATGCCACGCAGATTGCCGGATCTCGCTATTTCAAGGAGAAAGCGCCGGTTACCGACTATAAGGACCTCGACCGCCGCATGAGCAATGGCGAGCTGAGTCTGGTCCTCGAATTTCCGCCGGGGTTCGGACGTGACGTTGCACGCGGGCGAAACGTCGAGATCGGCGCCTGGATCGACGGCGCGATGCCGATGCGCGGCGATACCATCGCAAGCTACGTCCAGCAGATTCATACTGAGTGGCTAGCGCAGAAGGCGCGTGAACTTTATGGCGATTCATCAGCGCTCGGTGCTTTTCAGGTCGCGCTGCGCTATCGCTACAATCCGGATGTCGAAAGTCTCGTCGCGATGGCGCCGGCGGTTATTCCGCTGCTTCTTATGATGATCCCGGCGATGCTCACCGTTCTGAGCGTGGTGCGAGAGAAAGAACTCGGGTCTATCATTAATTTTTACGTGACGCCGGTGACGCGCCTTGAGTTTCTGCTCGGCAAGCAAATACCGTATGTGGCGCTCGCAATGCTCAACTTCGTTTTGCTGGCGGCGTTTGCGGTGTTCGTCTTTCGCGTACCGTTTACGGGGAGCTTTCTGGCTTACACCTTCGGAGCGCTGCTCTATGTGATCGTGTCGACGTCCATGGGGCTGGTGGTGTCGTCATTCATGAGCAGCCAGATCGCGGCCATTTTCGGCACGACGCTGATAACGCTGATTCCGGCTGTCCAGTATTCAGGCTTGATTGATCCGGTATCATCGCTGCAGGGAGTCGGTGCTTATATCGGCAAGATCTACCCGGCGGCCTACTTCGTCACGATCTCGCGTGGGACGTTTTCGAAAGGGCTGGGATTTGGCGATTTGGCCAATGACTACTTGGCGCTGCTGATTGCCATTCCCATCCTGTTCGGCCTAGGCGCGGCCTTCCTCAAAAAGCAGGCGACGTAAGATGCGCGTCGCGAACATCTGGCAGCTCGGGGTCAAGGAATTGCGCGGATTGATGCGCGATTCGACGATGCTGATCCTAATCGTCTACGCTTTCTCGGTTTCGATCTATTCGGCGTCGCGGGCGTTGCCGGATACGCTCAATCACGCGGCGATCGCAATCGTCGATGAGGATCAGTCGCCCGTATCGTCCCGTATCATCACCGCATTTTATCCGCCGTACTTCAGTGTGCCGCGGCTGATCACTCAGGAGCAAATGGACGAGCGTATGGATGCCGGCGCCGATACGTTTGCGCTCGATATTCCGCCCGAGTTCCAACGCGATCTACTTGCGGGCCGCTCGCCGACGATACAGCTCAACATCGATGCAACCCGCATGACGCAGGCCTTTACGGGTGGCGGTTATATCGAATCCATTCTCGCAGGTGAGATCAGCGAGTTTCTCGATCGCTATCGCTCGGATGGCGATCTTCCCGTTCGATTGACGCTGCGTGCTCGGTACAACCCAAATCTTAATAAGACTTGGTTCGGGGCGATAACGAATGTCATCATGTCGATTACAATGCTGTCGATCATTTTGACCGGCGCCGCTCTCATTCGAGAGCGGGAGCACGGTACGGTCGAGCATCTTCTCGTGATGCCCGTAACGCCATTCGAGATCATGGTCAGTAAGATCTGGTCGATGGGCTTCGTCGTGCTGCTGGCGTCGAGCATGTCGCTGATTTTCGTCGTGCAGGGATTGTTACAGGTTCCGGTCAACGGCTCGGTGCCATTGTTCCTCGTTGGCGCTGCCCTGGATATTTTCGCTATGACGGCCTTGGGTGTTTTTCTGGCGACGATGGCGGGGACGATGCCGCAATTCGGTATGCTGCTTATTCTTGTTCTTATCCCCTTGCAGGTTCTGTCAGGCGGCGTGACGCCTCGCGAGAGCATGCCGGCCATCATTCAGGATATCATGCTGGCCGCTCCGAACACGCACTTTATCATTCTTGCTCAGTCAGTGCTGTTTCGCGGCTCGGGATTTGACGTCGTCTGGCCGCAGTTCGCAGCGCTGCTTGGTATCGGCTGTATGCTGTTTGCGCTCTCCATGTGGAGCTTCAGGCGCTTCCTGAGATAGCGGCCTCGCCATTCGAGCGCGAGCCTGGCAGCTGCAAAACAAGCCGCTGAAGACTTTGGCATGAACTGTCAATTACTTCCCAGTCTGACCTGGATAGGTTTTTCCAGGCTGTCGGCTAGGAGCGCGCGCGGCGTTGGCTTGAGCCAGGGCACCATTCGGCAGTCCCGTTCAGTGTGAGCTGTGCTCGGTTTCGCAAACGATGGAGTTTGAACGCATGCCGGAAGGTCGTCGCGTGTCGCAACGTAAAAATTATTCGGGAAATCGCGGTGGCTTGGTTCGACGCCTGTCGCGAACGCTCGGAGCAGTCACGGCGCTGTCACTCTTTGGCGCCTCTGTCGCGTCTGCCGATAGCTTAAACATGCTGGTTTGGGAGGGCTATGCCGACGCGAGTTTCGTCGAGCCTTTCAAAAAGGAAAGCGGTTGCGCCGTCTCGGCTGTCTATGTCGGAACGAACGACGAAATTTTCGCCAAGCTGATGGCCGGCGGCGGCACTTACGATCTCGTGACGCCCTCCAACGACACGACCATGAAGCTGATTGATGCTGGATTGGTTGATCCGATCGATCCTGACAAGATCTCGGCGGAGGCCGATTTCTTCCCGATGCTGAAATCGCCGCCGTGGCTGTCGAAAGATGGCAAGACGTACGGCGTTCCCTATGCCTGGGGCATCATTCGCATCCTCGTCGACGCCACTGCCGTGCCGGAGCCGCCGACGAGTCTCGCGTTTCTCTGGGACCCCAAGTACGCCGGTAAGTTCGCGATGTGGGACGATATCGAGACACTCTATGAAGCGGCGCGCTATCTCGGAATCAAGAACGTCTACGACATGAATGACGAGGAGCTTGCGAAGGTCAAAGAAGCGCTTCTGAAGCTCAAGCCGAACGTTCGCAAGTACTGGACGACAGCAGGCGAGATGACGACCTTGCTCCAAGGCAAGGAAGTCATCGGCGGCAATGCATGGGAAGAAACGTTGGTCAAGCTGCGCGGCGGTGATCGGAAACTCATCGACATCGTTCCAAAGGAGGGACGGGGTGGCTGGAGCGATAGCTGGATGATTGCCAAGGGAGCTTCGTCCAATTCCTGCGTCTACAAATGGCTGAATTACGTGTCGAGTGCAAAGGCACAAGCTCTCGGACACGCCGTTACGGGATTTGGATATTCCAACGCCAAGATGGTCGATTTCCTTCCGGACGACCAGAAGAAGTCGTTTGAAGAACTCGGCATGACGAACCCGGAAACGCTGAAGACCGTCAGCTGGTGGCAGCCGGTGAAACAGCGCGCGAAATATCTGGAAATCTGGAATCAGGTCAAAGCCGCGCAATAATCACGAACCGTTTTTAGTCCGTCCAAGCTGCGATCAAGAGGGTGCGCGAATGGCCGCTTACATAGATCTCATCGGTATTCGCAAGACGTATGGTGCATCGAACGTTGCGGCCGTCGACGGTGTAGACCTGTCGATCCAGAAGGGTGAGTTCATCACCCTTCTGGGCTCATCCGGATGCGGCAAGACGACGACGCTGCGCTGTATTGCGGGTTTCGAAATGCCGGACACGGGCACCATTCGCATCGATGGTGAAGACATAACGTATTCGCAGCCGTCGGAACGCGACATGCGGATGGTATTCCAGGATTTCGCTCTCTTTCCCAATCTTACGATTTCAGAAAACGTAGCCTTTGGTCTCCGCCTCAAAAAAATGCGGGGTCGTTATACCGAAGCGCAAATCCGTGCGCGGGTTGATGAATACTTGAGCCTCGTGCAGCTGGCCGATCATGGCAAGAAAATGCCGCATCAACTCTCTGGCGGGCAGAAGCAGCGCACGGCTCTGGCGCGCGCGCTCATTACCGATCCAGCGGTCGTTCTCTTCGACGAGCCGCTTGCATCGCTTGACGCCAACCTGCGCAAAGCGATGCAGGTCGAGATCAAGCGGCTGCACCGGCAGTTCAACAAGACTTTCATTTACGTCACGCACGATCAGGAAGAAGCGATGGCGATGAGCGATCGCATCGTCGTCATGAATAAGGGGCGCATCGTTCAAAGCGGAAGTCCGCAAGAAGTTTACGCCCAGCCGAATTCCAAGTTCGTGGCGAACTTCATCGATCGGGCTAACGTTCTTACAGGCGTGGTCGACGCGGTTGATGGCCCGACGGCTAAGATCCGTTTGGCAGGCGGCGCAACGCTTTCGGCACCGGCCAACGCCGCGACCGTCTCAGGCAAGACAGTCGGCGTGATGATCCGCGTCGACCGCGTCGCCATCGGCGAGGACGTATCTGACCAAAGAAATATTCTTCGTGGCACTGTGGCTGAGCGTCTCTTCCTCGGTGCGAAGAATGAGTATGTGATCGAGCTTGCGGGCGGTGCCGGTCGGATAAGCGTGCATGATCGAACGACCGGCGCGCAGGCCAGCATCGGCGATGTCGTGCCGCTTTCCGTTCTTCCAGACGATATTCGCGTATTGGCAGCTTAATCCATGAATGACACTGCAGCTTCCGTCATGACGACTTCAAGCGCCATCTCGGAGACGGCCGCAAAGCTCAGCCCAGGCGCGCTGAAGGCGAAAAAGATCGAACGCGCGCGCATGCTTTTCTGGCTTCTGCCACCTGCGGCTTGGTTCTTCGTTTTTATGATCCTACCCTACTGCATGCTGTTCTATTACAGTCTGGGATCGGTCGATTACGTCGTCTTCAAGCCGGGCTTTTCACTGGCGAATTTCGTCAGGGTTTTTACGACCGAGCCATATCTCAGCGTGATGCTCAAATCAGCGAAGATCGGTATCTATACAGCGGTGTCGTCGTCGATTGTTGCGTATCCGCTGGCGTTCTATTTGGCGTTTCATGCTTCGGAAGCGACCAAACGCTACGTCTATCTTCTGGTTATCGTGCCGTGGTGGGCGTCTTATCTCGTCAAGGCCTACGCCTGGAAAACCATTCTCGGAACAGCCGGTCTCATCAACGCCTCACTGCTTGGGCTCGGTATAATCGATCGTCCGCTGACGTTGTTCCTCTATAACGAGTTCAGCGTGACGTTGACACTCGCCTATATCTTCACGCCATTTGCAGTGCTTTCGATTTACGCTCAACTCGAACGCATCCCGACGTCTCTTATCGAAGTTGCGCTCGACCAGGGTGCGACGCGTATGGAGATCTTCCGCAAGATCGTTTTGCCGATCAGCATTCCGGGCATCATCGCGGGCGGCGTCATCACGTTCTCGCTGGGGTTTGGAGATTTCGTAGCGCCCGCGCTCGTCGGTGGCGCGGATTCCATCATGATATCCAACATTGTTATCAACCTGCTGGGCGCGGCCTACGACTGGCCGATGGCGGCGGCGATCGGCCTGGTCATTATCGCCCTGGGGCTTGGGCTGATTACCTTGGCCCATCGCCTTGAGCACCAATTTCAGGTGCGTTTCTAGAACGGACGAGAGAAAATTGAATGCGCGCATTTGGAAACAAACCCCTTGTCGCAGGTCTCGCCGGAGCAGTTCTGCTGTTTCTCTATGCGCCGCTGCTCGTCATGGCATTCTTTTCATTCAATGCTAGCGAGTTTACCGGGCTTCCGTTCAAAGGCTTCACGCTCTCCTGGTATGAGAAGGTTCTCGAGAACGAAACGCTGATGCGGTCGATCGGCGCGTCCGTTTATGTCGGCATCGGAACGGTCATTCTCAGCATGCTCATCGGGCTGCCGGCGGCGATTGCGCTGGACCGCTACGAGTTTCCGGGGAAAGCCGCTTTCCGGCGGATCGTGATGCTGCCGATTGTGCTTCCCGGTGTCATTACCGGTGTTTCGCTTTTGAGTTTCTACATCACGATCGGGTTTCGGCTATCACTCAATACGATCATGCTCGGCCAAGGTACGGCTCTGACTTGCATCTATGTCACGGAAGTTTTTGCGCGTCTGCAGCAGCTCGGTCGGAGCCAGGAGGAGGCGGCCTTCAATCTTGGCGCTTCGCAGATCGAGACGTTCTTTAAAGTGACGTTGCCGAACCTGAAGTCCGCCATCTTCGGTACGATGCTGATCGTATTTTCGATCTCGTTCGACGAGATCGCGGTTACATACCTTCTGACCGGCCGCGAAAATACTTTGCCGATGGCGCTTTGGTCGATCCTTCGTCGCGAGGCGACGCCGGAGATCAACGCCGTTGCGACATTGGTGATTGCATTTTCAATTGTTCTCATCGTGATCGGCGTCGTGGCGTCGCGTGGCAAAGGACTTGCGTCAGCGTCTAAGGCTTAGCGCTGTCTTATCCAATCAATGGCTGGCGGCGCTCGTCGGCGCCATGAAAGAAGATCCCTGTCCTGAAGATGTTCGCGCGCGAACGGCGCCGTCCCGGAATTTAGCTGGTGTCGATCCGGTGAAGCTTTTGAAGCTTCGTGAGAATGCGCTCGTTTCACTATAGCCAAGATCGAACGCGATCTCCGGAATGGTGCGATCGGTGAACGCCAGCATCGCCTTCGCGATTTCCGTTCGCACTGCGTTGCGAAGATCTGCATAGTTCAGGCCAGCATCGGCGAGCTTTCGCTGAAAGCTTCTGACGCTCATACCGAAGTCGCTGGCTGCATCCTGTATGTCGATGCTCTTGGAACAGCATAGACTGGCGTTGATCCATGCCTTGACGCTGTTGCTGAGATCGAGCTCGAGTTCTTGCGAACTTAGGCAGTCGGACAGCTCACTCTCCAAGCGGTGGTGCAGCATGCGATCATATGAGAGGATCGGGCGGCTCAGCTCCGAGAGGGGAAACAATATAGCGTTATAACGAGCGCCAAAACGTAGTGGGCAATGAAAATGCGCCTGATAACTGGCGAGATTTGCACCAGGAGAATGCTCGAACTCTAGGCATAGCGGCTCCCAGTCCTTGCCCAAAGTCGCGCGCAGGACCGAGCACAAGACAGCCTCTGAGAAATTTGCATCCTGGACGCGATGTGAGACGGTTCTGTCGAAAATGGAGTAGGTCAGGCGTGCGGTGTCGCCGCTGACATTCAGTGCGCAGTGCGTTCCGCCCTGGAAGGTGGGAAAATACTCACAAAGCTTGGTGAGCCCTTCACCGACAGTACGAGCGGTGAGATAGAGCTGGGAAGTTGCTCCTAAGTCGTGAATATTGAAGAGTTTTCCCCACTTCATGCCAAGTGCATGATCGTTCGTCTGAGTTGCCGCCATCTCCAGCATCGTTGTGAACGCTGAGAGCGGAAGAAAAGGCGAGCGTCCAAACAACCCATCGTTCGCTATGCCGACACGTGCGGAAATTGTCTCCGGGTCCATTCTCCGGCGATCGATCGTGGAGAGAACTCCGTTGATGATCGATGCCGCGATGACGCCTGATGAAGGCATGCAACTCCACCCCATAGTGTCGCCGTTGAGTGGGACAGCATCGCAAGAAGCGTACCACTTCGTTTGCGGCGACGGCAGATCACCTTTGAACGTGAAATCTCTGTGCGGCGGTGGTTTCCAGATGAGCGCAGCAAACGGTTTCTGAGCGGACAGATTCGCTTTTTGGCGCCAACTATCAATTACAGCCCACATGGCGCTGGCTAGGGTCTTTCGAGAAAGGACGGTTGCCCTGATAGGGCGTCGCCTCGGCTGCTGTTGAAGCAGCGTCATTCGGCTAAAGTGCGTGACCAACCAGAACGCATTGCAACACTTGGGAGCCTAATCATGTCAGAAAGCTGTTGCTCGACGGCCGTGCTGGAAAAGTCATCTTTGGTTCGGCATCCACTGGATCCGTTGTCGCCCGATGAGATCCGGAATGCCGCTGGGGTCGTCAAGGTCGTGGCACCATACGGACCGAAGACGTGCTTCGAGTCGATCGGATTGGACGAGCCGACAAAGGACGAACTCAAGGCTTATGCCGAAGGTAAGCCAGTAGAGCGGCGTGCGGCAGTCAACGCCTCAAGTTCTGAGACGATCGGCGTTACAAAGTTCGTCGTTTCTCTCGATACAGGAAAGGTGTTGTTTCGCGAAGACTGCCCCGACAAACGGCCAATGATACAACTCGAACAGTTCTTGGCTATCGAGGACATTGTTCGCGGCAATACGGAGTTCATCGCTGCGTGTGCCAAGCGCGGCATTACCGACATGAGCAAAGTGTGCGTCGATCCGTGGTCGGCGGGGAGCTTCGATATTCCGGGGGAGGAAGGGCGCCATCTCTGCCATGTTTTTTGCTGGCTTCGGCTCCGGGAGTTCGAGAACTTCTACGCGCATCCTATAGAAGGCCTCAACGCTGTGGTGGACATCAACAGCGGCGAGGTCATTCGGATCGACGATTACGGCGTTACGCCGATCCCGATGGCTGAATACAACTATGAGCACCAGTTCTTCGACGAGTTCCAGCCGCCTGCAAAGCCGATCAATGTCGTCCAGCCGGAAGGCGTGAATTTCAAAATCGAGGGAAGTCGGCTGACTTGGCGTAATTGGGCGCTCAATATCGGGTTCAATACGCGCGAGTCGCTGACGCTGCACGATATCAGCTTCAACGGGCGACCGATCCTCCGGCGCGCATCTATCGTCGAGATGACTGTGCCCTATGGTTCGCCAGACGCCGGGCACTTCCGTAAGCACGTCTTCGATATTGGCGAGTACGGGATCGGCAAGCTCGCGAACTCTCTTGAACTCGGCTGCGATTGCCTCGGCGTCATCAAGTATCTCGACGCGCATCTCAATACGCGCGATGGTGAGCCGTGGACGATCAAAAAAGCAATCTGCATTCACGAAGAAGATTCAGGCTTGCTGTGGAAGCATACCGATTTCCGCACGGAGCGGTTTGAAATTCGCCGGGGCGCTAAGCTCGTCATTTCGTCGATCTGCACGGTCGGCAACTATGAGTATGCGCTGTACTGGTATTTCTTCCTAGACGGCAAGATCGAATTCGAGCTCAAGGCGACAGGCATTATCAACACGACGGCGTGCATTCCCGGCCAGCCAGGAAAATATGGACGCGAAGTTGCGCCCGGCGTCGTCGGGCAGATCCATCAGCACATCCTCTGCGCGCGGCTTGAGATGTGTGTCGATGGCGACAAGAACAGCTTTGTCGAGTGCAATACCTATGCCGAGCAGGAAGACGGAGAGAACCCTTACGGCAACGCCTTCTACGAACAAGAGACCCTCATAAAGACGGAGGGAGACGCCGCACGGACTGCAAATCTCGGTACGCAGCGCTATTGGAAGGTTATCAATCCAAACAAATTCAATCGTGCTGGAACGCCGGTCGGATACAAGCTCGATGCCCCGGATTGCCTGACGTCGTTCGTTGCGCCAAATTCGTTTTCGGGCAAGCGCGCATCCTTCACGCAGAACCACGTCTGGGTTTCGGCCTACGATCCGACCGAGCGTTTCCCTGCTGGCGAATTCATGAATCATTCGGACGGATCGGGAGATATCAAGTCTTTCGTTGCGAAAAACCGCTCGATCGAGAACACGGATATCGTGCTCTGGCATACGTTCGGATTGCACCATTCGGTTCGACCAGAAGACTTTCCCGTGCAGCCGTGCATTTCGGCCGGATTCAAATTGATGCCGTCCGGGTTCTTCGATGGAAATCCGGCGATCAATTTGCCGCCCGTCGTCAACGCTGCGAGCTGCTACGCCGACACCGGCAAATAGCAGCGTTGGAGGTCCAGTCCGTTTTAGGACGAGGAGGTTGACGGATGGACGGCGCGGCTTTGTTTGCCGGTGGGTTTGTCATGGGGCTCGCGGGAAGTCTGCACTGCTCGTGCGTTTGTGGTGGCATTGCGTCGTCGCTGCTGTTGGCGACGGCGCCTAGCTCATCCGCGCAGAGATCGCAGTTGCGTGCACTTGCCGGCATTCAAACCGGGCGCGCGCTGACGTATGTGCTCGGCGGAGCGGTGGTCGCATCGGTCGGATCATCATTTGCGAGTTTGATGCATCTTGCCGGATTGCAGGCAGCTGTGCGTATGATGGCCGCCGCGCTCATCGTTGCAGTAGGGCTGTCGATTGCCGGTATTCTGCCGCGATACGGTCTTTCTAAGGCAGTCACCGCTGTTCATGAGCGCATTCGTCGGTGGCTGCCTGCACGGATGTCGAAAGGTCTGCCGGTGATGTCCGGCATGGTCTGGGGATTTGCACCGTGTGGCATGGTCTACAACGCCTTGATGATGGCAACGGTCAGTGGATCAGGGACCGATGGTGCGTTGTTCATGGGCGGTTTCGCAATTGCAACGATGCCCGCAGTCAGCCTCGCTGCATACGGATCGGCGAGGGCCGTAGGTCCTGCGGGCATGCTCTCTCGGCCGCGTCTCAGAACGGCAGCGGGGACGATTGTTGCGATACTCGGCTTGGCGAGCGCAGTCATTCCGTCAGAAGCTCTGACAAGTCTTTGCTTGCCGGGTTAGGTAGGCGTAACGCTTCTTGTCTCTTTGGGCTCCGCGCTTGGGCCAATGGCAAGGTTTCGAGGCGAGACGGCTATTATTGGCTGTGCTTTTTATCAGGTGAAAGTTCAGCGCCGAGGCGTTTCAGGGCGTCCGACATATCCAGTTTGTCGAGCATGATTTCGATGACGGCGGGGCCATCGTTGCTGCTTCTCGCCTGGTTCAATGCCGCGTCGAGCTCTTCCTCGGTTTCGACGCGACGCCCCCAGCCGCCACCGAAGACATCCGGCAGTTTGTGATAGTCCCATGATTGGATATCGTTATAGGGGCCTTCGTGAATGACGCGTTCGGTGGTGTAGCCGTCATTGTTCATGATCAGCAGGACGACCGGGATATTTCGCCGGCAAAGCGACGATAATTCCTGCACCGTCATTTGCAATGCGCCGTCACCGATGAGAGCGAGAACGCGGCGGTTCGGGGCGGCGATAGAGGCACCCAGAACCGCGGGAAGGGCGTAGCCGATCGATAGGTAGAACGCCTGCCCTATAAAGCCGACATCATGATGCATGACGAGGTCGGCAGCGGCGAACAGGCTGTCGCCTGTCTCGGCAACGACGATGGTGTCGTCGCGGATATAGTCGTTGACGCGGCTCATGACCTTGTCGACCGTGAGCTTGGCTCCGCGGTGCGCAATCGATGGCTTGGCCTCACGTTTGGCTGCGCTTTCAAACGGGGGATGGGGCAATCCCTGGGCCGGCATGCGATCCGCGAGGCCGGTCACCACGTCGCCGATCCATACTTGCTCGTAGACGTGTTGGCTGATCTTCAGGCGGCCGGAATTTGCGAGGATCAATTGGCGGCCTTCGAGCTTGCCGGTAAACACGCCGAAATTGATGTCGCTGATCCACGCGCCGATGCAGAGCAGGACGTCGCTGGCTTCGACGATTGCCCGAACATCCTTTCGCGACATGGCACCTTCGTAAACTCCAATCGCCTGCGGGTGAAGTTCCGAGATGACGGTCTTGCCGAGGAGAGTTGTTGCAACCGGTAGCTTGCTCTTTTCGACGAGACGCATGAATTGTTGCATCAGGCCGTAGCGATGCAGCTCAACGCCACCGAGAATGACCGGCCGCTTCGCCGACGCGAGGAGGGCCATGACCTCGTCCAGGGCTTCGTTCAATGAGTCCGGATCTGACACGGGTGGTCCGGACGGTGTCTGCCGTTTCGAGGGCTCGCAGGGCTGATCAACGATATCGACGGGAATTTCGATCATGATCGGGCGCTTCTCAGAGAGACAGCGGGCAAGCGCACGGTCGATGAGTTGGGGCGCGTCTCCAGCATCGTCGAGCAGAACGGACGCAACTGTGATGTGTGCATAGGCATGCTGCATTGTCGAAAATTCGCCCACGCCGTGATGAAGCAGCATTGAGGAGCGGCGCTGATTTGTGCGCGGTCCGCCGACCAAGACCACGAGCGGAACCTGTTCCGCATAAGCGCCCGCGACGGCATTCATGGCGCTGAAGCCGCCGACGCCCCATGTCACGACGGTACAACCGATGCCGCGGATGCGAGCATAAGCATCGGCAGCATAGCCCGCATTAAGTTCATTACAGGTTCCTATCAGGTCGACGCCAGATGCGATCAAACGATCCATGAACGTCAAGACATAATCGCCGGGAACGCCAAAGGCGTGCTCAAGGCCCGCCTGTTTGAGCCGCTCGATCAGGTAGTCGGCGACCGTTGTCGATTTTTCCGGCATTCCTTCCCCACCTTTAAGACATGGCATCCAACTAAATTAGCCCTGCACAGGCACGTCGTCAGTGATAGATTC
The DNA here is from genome assembly GCF_000253295.1 of Hyphomicrobium sp. MC1. Classification (NCBI taxonomy): domain Bacteria; kingdom Pseudomonadati; phylum Pseudomonadota; class Alphaproteobacteria; order Hyphomicrobiales; family Hyphomicrobiaceae; genus Hyphomicrobium; species Hyphomicrobium sp. MC1. The sequence continues at coordinate 413,801 of NC_015717.1, forward strand.
AAGGGTGTGAGTGGCCAAACCGCAATTTTTAGGATTATGGCTATGATTGTTCAAAATATCCTCAAAGCAAAAAAGAATGCGCATGTTCTGACCGTACGGCCGGACGACACGATCCTTAAGCTCGTGCAGATGCTGCGGGCCGAGGGCGTTGGCGCAATGGTTGTCAGCAGAGATGGCCAAGCGTTGGATGGGATCATTTCTGAGCGCGATGTGGTGCGCGCCTTGGCGACCAACGAAAACAGGCTTCTGGCGTTGCCAATATCAGCTCTCATGACGCACGAAATCGTTACGTGTTCTCCCGGCGATACGATCGCGCACGTGACGCATTTGATGACGGAACGGCGTGTCCGACATCTTCCTGTGGTCGAGAATAATCATCTCGTCGGGATCATCAGTATCGGCGACGTCCTGAAACACCGCGTTGATGAAGTGCAGTTTGAGGCAGCGGTTCTTCGCGATATCGCGCTTGCGGGCCGCTAGCTCGGACAGCTATCGCACGTTTTTGCAGTGAGTGGCCGCGGCGCGTTTCCGGCGCAGTCACGCCATGTTTTGCGCCCATCGAATAAGAGACATTCATCTTTCAAATAACAGCAATAAGAAGCGCATGACCAACATAACAGAAAAGACATCGCCGCCGTTGTCGTATGCAAAGTCTTCATTTCCAAGCCCCTGGGCGACGTATCTTGCTCAGGTCGATCGCGTAACGCCCTATCTCAAGACTTTGGCGCGTTGGGTGGAAACACTCAAACATCCCAAGCGGACGATGATCGTCGACGTGCCTATCGAAATGGACGATGGCATCGTCCGTCATTTCGAAGGTTTTCGCGTGCAGCACAATCTTTCGCGCGGGCCCGGCAAAGGCGGCCTTCGGTTTCATCCGCAGGTTACGCTGGAAGAGACAATGGCACTCGCTGCCTGGATGACGATCAAGACGGCCGCGATGGATCTGCCATTTGGAGGAGCAAAGGGCGGGATTCGCGTTGATCCGTTTGCGCTGTCGGACAACGAGCTGGAAAAGATTACGCGGCGCTATACCAGCGAAATCAGCATCATTATCGGCCCGCAAAAAGATATTCCGGCGCCAGATGTCAATACCAATGCCCAGGTCATGGCATGGATCATGGACACCTACTCGATGCAGGTTGGGTTTACGGCGTCAGGTGTCGTAACGGGAAAGCCATTGCATCTTGGCGGTTCGCTGGGGCGCGTCAAGGCAACGGGACGCGGTGTCTTCGTTACTGGACGCGAAGCGGCATCGCGTATGGGCTTGAGCCTCGAAGGCGCGCGGGTCTGCGTGCAGGGTTTCGGCAACGTCGGTTCGTCCGCGGCGGAGCTTTTCGTTCTCAATGGTGCAAAGGTGGTCGCGCTACAGGATCAGTGGGGTACCGTTATCGATGAAGCGGGAATCGACGTTCCCGCGCTGATGATGAGCGCGCCGTCGAGAAAAGGGATCGGCGGATCGCCGGATCTTAACGATGCTTTCTGGAGCACGCCCTGCGATATTCTGATTTTAGCGGCCTTGGAATCGCAATTGACGGCCGAGCGCGCGCGCCGGACGACGGCAAAGCTTGTGCTTGAGGGCGCCAACGGACCGACCCTGCCTGATGCCGACGATGTTCTTACCGACCGCGATATTCTCGTGGTGCCGGATGTCATCTGTAACGCCGGCGGCGTGACGGTGAGCTACTTTGAATGGGTGCAGGATTTTTCCAGCTTTTTCTGGAGCGAGAACGAAATTAACTCGCGACTCGATACGCTTATGGTTGAAGCATTCCGCAAGATATGGGCGTGCGCGGATTTCAATAAGGTTTCGCTACGAACGGCCGCTTATATCGTGGCTTGCGAGCGAATCCTGGCTGCGCGAGAGGCGCGGGGGCTATATCCGTAGTAGCGGTGGCAGGAGATTGATGAGGGAGCGAGATATCTCGCGCCCTCGAAAGATTTTGCGATGGATGGGCCGAGGTAGACGCAATTACGCCATCCCTGGAACCGGCAGGCACTCCATCACCTCGATGTGGTCGCCGGGGAAAATCGTAAAGTGAGGGTGGTTGAGGAACAGGCGCGTTGCTTCTTCCTGTGAATTGGCTTTAACCACCGTCCAGGCACATAGTTCGTTGCGTGTGTCCGACATACCGTTCTTGTCCGCACGCTTTGTTTTTCCGAGAGGCGAGCCCATTTCGGATATGACGCCGTTATGATCGGCCACCCATTTGTGCCACGCGGCCATACCGGCTTGCTCGCGGTCTTTGCGCTCCGATTCAGGTAGCGCCTTCCAAGCTTCCATCGCGTCTGATTTTCCGAAGAAGACGGCAAGGTAGTTTTTCATTGCAACTCTCCTTATGAGATTACTCTTTTACGGGTCCGTTGATGGCCCACACGATGCCGAACGGGTCTTGGACTTGGCCATACCGATCGCCCCAAAACATGCACGAGATCGGAACTTTAGGAGTGCAGCCCGCCGCGATCGCCCGCTCGTACCATGCGTCAGTGTTATCGACGGCGAGCGTAATGTTGAAGGCTGCGGGCGGGACGGGCGGATAGCCGTGCTCGGGGAAAAAGTCGCTGAGCATGACGGACGAACCGTTGATGTAGAGATGGGCATGCATCGTCCGTCCTTGCTCGTCGGGCGGGACGAGGGCGGCCAGGGTGCCTGCAAACGCGCGTTGATAGAATTCTGCTGCTTTCACTGCGCCATCGATGGATAAATAGACGATGGCGCCGCCTTTTACCGGCGCCTTGACACTTTCGGTCATGATTTCCTCCGTCTTGATCGCACTTCAAGGACGGCGCTTCCGGCCGCCATCCGACAAGGCGCAAAAAAAAATCATTCAGCATCGCGAATAATGCGATCCAGATGCTGGCGAATATGAGCCGCCTGGGCTGGCGTCGTGGCCAGAGATATAGCGCGATCGAAATCAGCGCGTGCTTCCGCCGTTCTACCGAGTTGCAATAAAAAAGCGCCGCGCGCGCCGAAATAATGAAAATACCCGGACAAGGGCCTTTCGAGCGGTTCGATCATGGCAAGGGCTGCTTCGGGTCCGCGAAGTTTTGCGGTCACCACAGAGCGGTTTAACGTGACTACAGGTGACGGCTGCATACGTTCGAGGGCGGCGTAAAGCCCGTCGATTGCCAGCCAATCGGTTTCCTGGAAGCTGCCGGCGCGGGCGTGTGTTGCGGCGATGGCGGCTTGGACCTGGTAGGGGCCCGGACGGTCATGGCGCATGGCCTTGTCCAAGAGAGCCACGCCTTCGTTGATCAATTTTGTGTTCCAGAGATTTCGATCCTGATCTTCCAGCAGGACTGCTTCGCCCTTGTCATCGAACCGGGCGCGCAAACGTGATTGCTGCAGCATCATCAACGCCGTCAGCCCCATGATTTCCGGTTCTGTTGGATAGAGGCGCAAAATCAATCGCGCCAGGCGAATGGCTTCATCGCATAGAGACGCGCGGGCAGGATCATTGCCCGCGGTATAGCCTTCGTTGAAGAGCAGATAGATCATCGTTACGACGGCCGCGAGGCGTTCGGATCGTTCAACCGGCCCTGGCGTTTCGAACGGTACGTCAGCTTTCGCTATTCGAGCCTTGGCGCGCGTGATGCGTTGCTCCATTGCAGCATCGCTGACAAGAAATGCGCGTGCGATCTGCGCGACGGAGATGCCCGAGACGATACGAAGCGCCAGCGCAATTTGTTGTGTCGCGGGAAGTTCCGGATGGCAGCAGATAAAGAGAAGGCGTAAGACATCGTCTCGGTAATGCGAGTCATCCAGCCGTTCAATCAGCGGAGCTTCCGCATCGCCAAGATCGGAGATCATCTCATCAGGCGGTAACGCTATGTCACGGCTTTTGCGGCGGGTGCCGTCGAGAGCCGCATTGCGGCCAACCAAGATCAGCCAAGCTACCGGATCGCGTGGCTGGCCGTTTCGAGGCCAATTGCGGAGTGCGCGAAGGCAGGCTTCCTGATAGGCCTCTTCGGCCGTGTCCATATCGCGAAAGTAGCGAAGCAGTGCGCTGACCGCTTGCGGACGAGAAGCGGTCAGTATGCTGTCGATCCATGTCGGATCTTGAATGACCTGGCTCATATCAATAGGCTTTGATGCGATCCTTTGGTGCATTCTCTCGCGCTTCAGGCACGTAGAGGGCTACGGGACGTATTTCGTAGACGCTCGTCGGATTGGCGGCAGAGAGTTCACGCGCGACCGCCAATGCTGCATCGAGATCGGGAACGTCGATGACATAAAAGCCGAGGAGCTGCTCTTTGGTTTCGGCGAACGGGCCGTCAATAACCATGTCGGGACCACGCAGCGTGGTTGCGGCGGTGGTCGGCAAGAGCCGTAGTGCGGGGCCGAGCTTGCCTTCCTTGACGAGCTTCTCGTGAACCACATTCAGCCGCCCCATCACAGCGTCGTCTTCCTCCTTGCTCCAGGACCAGACGACGTCTTCTTTATTGTAGCAAAGCAGCGTGTAGAGCATGGCGTCTCCTCTGTGTTTGCTTCCAGGACGTCTCAACGTCTGGCAATCCGACATGTTCAATAAAAAAAATCGCAGTACGGCATCGGGTATAAGGCTGTCGCTTCGACGGGCACATGAATATTCCTAAAAATCACCCATTCCTGTTGTCGGATGGGCGACGCAGCAAACGTCTTGAAGACAGAGCGGAGCCGATAACGGCTTTTCCGCGACTGCGAAACAGGGAGAAGCGTCGTGTCGGATAAGCAGAAAGCGACTGCAGCAGCCACAAATACCGTTCGATTGCATCGTGTCTTTGCCACCAAGCCGGAGAAGGTCTATCGGGCATTTCTCGACGGCGATGCTATGGCGCGATGGCTGCCGCCTTACGGCTTTATCTGCCACGTCGCGCAGATGGACGCAAAGGTGGGCGGCAAGTTCAAAATGTCATTTAAGAACTTCACGAGCGGAAAAGTGCATTCGTTTGGCGGGGAATATCTGGAACTCGTTCCGAACGAGCTCATCCGCTACACGGATAAATTTGACGATCCCAATCTTCCCGGCATCATTCATGTCACGGTTGTGCTCAAGGCCGTTTCAGTCGGCACGGACGTCAGCATTGAGCAGTCTGGTTTGCCAGCCGTCATTCCGGTCGAAGCCTGTTATCTCGGGTGGCAACAGTCGCTGGAGCAGCTTGCGAAACTCGTAGAACCGGACATTCCGGATTGAGGCTATGTGCGCATTTGCCGACGAGGCGCCATGAAGTACGCCATCAAAGTTTCAGTGCAGGACGTGAAGGCGAAAATATTTGCCTTCGCGTCGCAGAAGACGATGTATGGCGGCAAAAAATGTTGCTAAGGGCGATACGATCTTTGTGTTCGCCAGCGAAAATGAGGGTGGTATTGGTCTCATCGGGAGGGGTGTTATTGTAGCTGCCGAACCGGTCGCGAGAAAACTCGGCGTCGTGAGGCAGACACCTCGCGTAAGCGTGGTCATCAAGCGGACAGGCGTGACAAAGCAAGCTCTTGGTCGCAACAGCCTTAAACGTTTTTCGGACTGGGACGACGGCCGGCCTGAAACGGAACTCAACTTCAAATTCTATCGACAGGCCACGAATAAGATCGTTGAAATTTCGGATGAAGCTGCGGCGTATCTCGATACATTTTTTTAGAGTCTATTGTGCACGGACGACTTCGCGCTTGATCAACTTTTCCAGCCATTCTGCGAAAATCTGAAGGCGGCGGGAAAGGTGCTGACGATGGGGATAGAGCAGCGTTATCGGCATCGGGGCGGCTCGATACGTTGGCATAACCTCGCAAAGTTCGCCGGCTTCTATGTATCGTCGGACATCGAATGCCGGAATTTGAATCAGACCGAGGCCTGCAAGGGCACATGCAATATAGGCTTCGGCGCTGTTCACGGTGACTCGGCTGCGCATCGAGAGCGTGCGAAGTATTCCGTCCTCGAACCATTCCCAATCTTCGGTGCGGCCGGTCGAAGGTGAGGCGTACTGGATGGCCCAATGTTCAGTGAGGTCTGCGGGCGTTTTCGGAATGCGATGACGGCGCAGATAAGATGGGCTGGCGACGTTGATCAGTGTGAGCCTTCCCATGGGGCGTGCGATTAACACCGAGTCCGTCAACGGACCGACGCGTAAGACGCAATCGATGCTATCTTCCACGAGATTTACAGCACGATCGGTAACGCCAAGCTCAATCGATATTTCCGGATAGGTATCGAGAAAGTCGGGCAAGGCAGGAGCGACGATAAGGCGTCCAATTCGGCCGGGTACGTCGACTTTAAGTTTGCCGGATGGCTTTGCTGCCGTCTGGCGGAAAAGCCCTTCGGTTTCTTCCACGTCTGCTATGACGCGCAGACAGCGCTCGTAAAATGCGACGCCATCTTGTGTCGGCGAGACCTGTCTCGTCGTTCGGTGGAGAAGTCTCGTGCCGACGCGCTCTTCAAGTTCCAGGACGGCAGCAGAGACCGACGACCGCGGCATGCCAAGCGTATCTGCCGCGCGTGTGAAGCTGGAGCATTCGACGACACGCGCGAATACGCGAAATAGCTCGATCCGATCCAAGTCGCTGAAACAACCTTTCATTGCGCGTAAATTCTGACAAGTGATGTCGTAATATAATGATTTATCCGCAAATTATAGACTGTACGGTGTCGAGCGAACAGATACTGACAAGGTGATAGAAGTGAAAATGGCTGATCACAGCATCAAAGGAAAAACCGCAATCATTGCGGGCGGCGCCAAGAATCTTGGAGGTCTTATCGCGCGCGATCTAGCTGCTCACGGCGCCAAGGCGATTGCTATTCACTACAACACTGCGGCGAGCAAGGAAGCGGCTGAGGAGACTGTTGCGGCCGTGAAAAAGCTCGGGGCCGAGGCGATCGCGGTTCAGGGTGATCTCACGACGGCCACAGCCATGGAAAAGCTTTTCGCCGATGCCGTCGCAGCGCTCGGGCGTCCGGACATCGCCATCAATACGGTTGGCAAAGTTCTGAAAAAGCCGATGGTTGAAATATCTGAGGCGGAATACGACGAGATGAGTGCCGTCAACGCCAAGGCCGCGTTCTTCTTTCTCAAAGAGGCCGGTAAGCACATCAACGACAACGGCAAGATCGTAACGGTGGTAACGTCTCTCCTTGGCGCTTACACGCCATTCTATTCGAGTTATGCCGGTACCAAAGCACCCGTCGAGCATTTCACCCGTGCGGCATCAAAAGAGTTCGGCGAGCGCGGCATTTCGGTGACGGCGATCGGCCCGGGCCCGATGGATACGCCATTCTTCTATCCGGCAGAAGGAGCCGATGCCGTTGCGTATCACAAGACTGCCGCGGCGCTGTCGCAGTATTCGAAGACTGGTCTGACAGACATCGAAGATATTGTGCCTTGGATCCGCATGCTTGTCTCGGACGGCTGGTGGATGACAGGGCAAACGATCTTGGTCAATGGCGGTTACACGACGAAATAGACGATCATGGCGAGGAACCGCATCCTACTTTGGCAGTGGGCCGCGGTTCCTCGCGCTTAGCGATTAGAAGCGTTCGCCGACCATTTCTTCGCTTTTGGCCCACAGCGCCATCGCCCTTTCAGGGTCCAGTGCATAAGCGCGCACTCCGCCGCTCACGATGTCCATCTTGCCATCGGTTACGGACGCGACGTGGCAATCTTCGCAGTACTTTGCGCCGATTTCATCGGCTGGCGCTACGAAACCCGCCCACACGGTTGTTGCGGCGCCCTGCGGAACGGTCTTCCACTGGAATGGCGGTCTTCCGGCCGCTGCGGCTTGAGCATTGATCTGCTTCAATAGTTCATCGATCTCGCCGGGCTGCATATGGCGCGCAAGCTCGGTGGCGATGCCACCCGGATGTATCGCGGTGGCGCGAGCGCCCTTTTCTTTGTGGCGTCGGTCGAATTCGACAGCAAACAGAATATTCGCTGTCTTCGAGCGACCGTAAGCGACCATGGGATCGTAAGGCGTATTCGCGAAATTCGGATCGTCGAGATCGACGTCGGAATAACGGTGGCCGGCAGATGAGACGTTCACCAGCCGTCCGCCGGGTGCGATCAATGAGGCGATGCGGTTGACGAGGACGAAGTGTCCGAGGTGATTGGTTCCGAACTGCATCTCGAAGCCATCTTCCGTGTGCCAGAAGGGCGTGCGCATGACGCCGGCATTGGCGATCACAACGTCGAAAGGACGTCCGTCAGCCAGCAGAGCGTCGGCGCACGCGCGTACGCTTTTGAGGGAGGCGAGATCGAGATCTATAAATGTGATGCTGCCGCGGTTCTGGACTTCGGCGCGGGCTTCTGCCGTCGCACGCTCTGCCTTCGCAAGGTCGCGTACGGCGCCGACGACTTCTGCGCCGTGGGCTGCTAGTGCACGCGCGGTCTCGACGCCTAAGCCCGCTGAAACGCCCGTTACAAGTATGCGTTTGCCATGCAAGTTGACGTCTTGAAGGACATCTTCCGTTGTTGAGGTTGCTCCGAAAGCCGCGGCCATGACACTCTCCTTTATACCAGTAGACGCACGCCTCCGTTGGCGGCGGAGCATTGTCTGCCGACCCGATTTGGCATAAAAGGAGGGTGCCTCCATTTATATACGGAGGCATTCTCCGTTTATCAAGAGGCATTTCGTGTGTGAGCGATAAAGGTAAGCCTACTGCGGCCCGGAAGGTCCGCGTCGATGCGGAGCGCAATCGGCTTCGCCTGCTGGAAACAGCGAAAGGGGTCTTTGCGGACAAAGGATCAGCCGCGAGCCTGGAGGAGATTGCACGCGATGCCGGTGTCGGCATCGGAACGCTGTATCGGCATTTTCCGACGCGCGATGCGCTCATCGAAGCGGTCTATCGCAACGAGACCGAGCAATTGATGGCGGCGGCTATACGGCTCGCGAAAGAGCGACCGCCGGTCGATGCGTTGCGTGCGTGGTTGCTTATTTTTGTCGACTACATGGCGATCAAGCACGGGATGTCGGAAGCATTGAGTTCACTCGTTTGCGGACCGTCAGATCTTTACGCGTCATCCGGCGCCAAGGTCACCCAGGCGATCTCGACGTTGGTCGAAAACGCGACGGCGAGTGGCGATATTCGGCTGTCGGTCGAGCCTCTCGATCTTTTGCGGGCGTTGGCCGGCGTCGCGACGATTGCGACGGGTCCATCGGGAACTGATGCGGCCAAACGTTTGGTCGATATTCTCCTGGCGGGAATTTCCACGCGCACATAGTCAGGGTGACAGGCATCGTCTTGTCCTGTCGTGCGCGGGGGCAAAAGCGGGAGGCATTGTGTCGAACTACAAGATTTATCTGGCGGGGCCTGAAGTATTTTTGCCCGAATTTGGAAAGCCAGTCTTCGACGCAAAAAAAGCGCTGTGTGCTGAATTTGATTTCGAGGGCGTATCACCGATGGACGGCGAGCTGGATCTCGGCAAACTCTCGGCGTTCAGCCAGGGCATCGCTATTTATCGCGGTAATCTCGATCACATGAAGAGATGCGATGCCGTGATTGCAAATATGACGCCCTTCCGGGGCGTGAGTATGGATCCAGGCACGGCATTCGAAATGGGGTTCATGGCTGCCACGGGCAAGCCGGTCCTCGGCTACACGCATGTGACGTCGCCGTTCCATCAGAGATCGAGCGGATATTACGAACATGGTCGAGCGGATTTGCTGGAGATGTACAGCGCGGGCACGTCGGTCGAGCGTTTCGACATGTCGGACAATCTGATGATGGTGAGCGCCGTACATGAGAGCGGATTTCGCGTTCATCAAGTGGATGTTCAGGCGGGAACCGAACTGACTTCCTTGGAAGGATTTCGCTCCTGTTTGATTGATTTGTCGGCGCTTTGCGGCAATCGGCGAGTATAAGACGTTTTCAATAGAACTCTTCGGTACGTCGGCCCTCGCGCCGTATGCGAACGATGTCTCTTATTTCTCTGCTGATAGTCGCAGATCATCGCTCTGTGTTGAGAGCGAACCTATAGGATAGGTGGTCGGGAGTTCCGCAAGCAAAAGTGCTTCGCCACGAATGCCCGCTCTCGCTAGGTCCAGGCCGTCGGGACCGCTGATGCCGCTCATGCCTGTATACTCAAGTTCCGCTTCGGTACCGCAATGATTTGCGTAGGCGAGAAATAGTCCATTCTCAAGTGCGCGGGCGCGGACGAATGTGGTCGGAACCTCGACAAAGGGAAGCATATTCGCGGTTGGCGCGACGATGAGATCCGCGCCGCGTCGCTTCAATGCGCGGGCGAATTCTGGAAATTCGATATCGTAGCAGATCGCCATTCCGATCGTGCAGTCGCCGAGGCGGGCGACGACCAATTCGTCACCGGCGGTGAACAATTCTTGTTCCTTCGGACCGAACAGGTGAATCTTCCGATAAAGCGCGACGAGATTGCCCTGCGTGTCGAAAAGGGCGGAACTATTGAAAACGTTTTTTCCGTCGCGTTCGGCAAACCCAACACATATCGCGCAGCTTTCGCGTGCTGCGATTTTAGCGACGGCGGTGAGCGAGGGGCCATCCATTGCTTCTGCCAACTCGGCTGCTCTGGAGCCGATGTTGTATCCCGTCAAGAATAGTTCGGGCAGAACGACAAGATCGGTCCCCCAGCATGCCGCTGTGTGGACGGCTCTACTGATCGTGGCGATATTCTTCGCTTTGTCCCCAAGTGCAGCGCTTACCTGACAGACAGCCAGTCGCATTTTATTTCAGCTCCGTATCCTGGATTACTCGTTGAGTGGCGCCTGCTTTGGCGGATCTGATCGCAAGCCTCTTTGTAAGTGCGCCGGCTTTCAAGTCTGAAGTTTGACCCCATGCACGGATGTGCAAAGGCTTATGCATCAAAGTGCAAGACCTCTGCGGCATAAGAGTTATCGTGCACTTTATGTATATCGAAGCCCACAGGAGCTAAGTGACCTTGATGCCGTCTATCCTTGTCGTCTCTGCCAGCCCTTCCGAGAAATCGAAGACGGCAGCATTGGCGCAGCATGTTGCCGATCGTCTGACTTCGATGGAGATGGAAGCCCGGCACTTGCGGCTGAGGGATTTGCCGCCCGAGGCGTTGGTGCGCGCGGATACCAAAAATACTCAGATCGCAGAGGCGGCGGCTCTTCTTAAGGACGCCCATGGCGTCGTTTTGGTTACGCCTACCTACAAGGCGTCCTATTCCGGCCTGCTCAAGGTTTTTCTCGATCTTCTGCCGCAATATGCGCTCGCGGGTAAAGCAATCCTTCCTCTGGCGACTGGCGGAACGTTGGCCCATGCGCTCATGCTTGATTACGCGTTGCGACCGGTACTTCATGCGCTTGGCGCACGTCATTCCGTCCAGGGACATTTCGTTATCGAGAGCGTTCTCGATCCGACGTCAGATGGACTGATCACAGACGCGCGTTATAGCGAGATGCTAGATCAGGTGGTCGGTCAATTCGATGAAGCCGTGAAGTTTGCTGCGAAGAGCGTTGCATAATAGAGGTACGCTCTGTTCCTTTTTTTTGTTGTCAGTATTTTGTCACGGGACGAGGCGGAGGATGAGATCGCATCCTCCGCCTCTCATCGCATTAGAACGCGACAAGATTTTCTTTCAGGGTCTTGCCGGTGTATTCGGTGCGAACCAGACCTTTTCTTTGCAGAACAGGTACGAGGCCGTCGCACACTTCGATAACGGTCCGGCGGTTCGTCGATTGCACGGGTGTCGTGATGAGAAAGCCGTCACCGCCAACGGCGGCCATTGTGTCAGCCATTTTATCCGCAACTTGTTCTGGCGTTCCCACGAGTTCGACCGAACCAACGATGCCGCCGGATGCTTCGACGACGAGCTGACGAAGCGTCTTGTTCGAACCCCATTGCTGGAACATGTCGAGCGAGCCCTGTTCGCCGTTCGTGATAAGCTTCTCAGGCAGCGGCTTGTTGATGTCGTACTTCTTGAAATTGATATCCGTGATGGCCGAGATGAGCGCGAGGCATTGTTCCAGAAACATTGGATCGGACGTCTTGCGCGCGTTCTTTGCCTTGGCCTCTTCTTCCGTTTCCGCGAGAACCGGTGCGACGAGGAAGAGTATCTTGATGTCGTCCGGATTGCGGCCGTGGGCTTTGGCGCGTTCTCGTACGTCGTCGCGGAATGCTTTCATCTTTTCGATGCCCGGCGCCACGGCGACGATCGAGTTGGCGTGCCTGGCGGCGAAGTCTCGGCCTTTGGGAGATCCGCCGGCCTGCACCAGAGCGGGCACGCCTTGCGGTGAGCGGACGGTATTGAGTGGGCCGCGGCACTTGAAGAATTTGCCTTCAAAGTTGACCGCGTGAACTTTTCTGAAGTCGGCATACGTCGATGTCGCGCGGTCGCGAATGACTGCATCCGGCTCCCAGGAGTTCCAGAGTTTGTAGCACAGGTTCATGTATTCATCGGCCATCTCGTACCGCAGCTCGCGAGGAGGTAGTGCATCGAGGCCGAAGTTTTGTGCAGCAGCGTTTTCTGCCGAGGTCACGATGTTCCAGCCGAAGCGGCCGCCTGCGATGCTGTCAACGGTCGAAGCAAGGCGTGCCAGCAGAAACGGCGGATAGGCCAGCGTCGACATGGTGGCGACGACGCCGAGTTTGCTTGTTGCAGCGCTGATCATCGTCGCCAACGGTACGGGATCATGCTTCGGTGCAAATCCAAGAGCGTGCTTCAAGGTGATTTCAGCGGTGCCGCCGTAGGATTCGGAAATGGCGAGTTTGTCTTCGAGCATGATGTAATCGAAGCAGGCACGTTCGAGCGACTGGGCCATTTCAACGTAAAACTTGCCGTTCCACGGGGCGCCGCCGTTCGAGAAGGGGCCTAACCATTCGTCGGCGGTGAAGTTCGTGAACCAGCCGAGATGGAAGCGTTTAGCGGTCATTCATTATCTCCATTGAGACGCTGTCGTTATTTGGTGCGTCTGCCCAACGATAAGATCCCGCCTTTTGCGTCCCAATGAGATTCTGCAGCCTTTGCGCGAAACGACAAAAATTCATTCCTGATAGGAGGGATGGTTGCTAGCGGTGGGAATTGGAAAAGAGGTCGATCACATGCGGGCTTTCGGAATTCTCCTGCCAGGAGGCTAGAGTTTCACCACGCTCACTCGGCGTCTGGCCGGCAAGGCCGACATCGCGAACCAAAGTTGCGCCGTAGGCATCGGGAGCTTGGGGATCGCGCCGGACTTTACCGAATTCGAGGACGCGCGTTGCCAACGTGAATGCTTCGGTCAGATCGTGCGTGACCATGAAGACTGTCATCTGGCGATCTTGCCAAAGCTGGTGCATCAGCGTGTGGATGTTCGATTTAGTCGGCGGATCGAGGGCGCCGAAGGCTTCGTCAAGAAGCAGGACTTTCGGACTGCAGAGAAGCGCTTGGGCGATCGCAAGTCGCTGCTGCATGCCGCCCGAGAGTTGTGCCGGATAGTGGTTTAGGACGTGACCGAGGCCAACACGCCCAAGCATATCAGTTGCGGAACTTTTCGCTTGTGCGCGTTTATTGCCGAAGAGATGTCCGCCCATTTTTGATTGCGCGAGTTCTGTCCCGAGCATTGCGTTGCCAAGAACGGTGAGATGGGGAAAAACGGAGTACCTCTGAAAGACGATACCGCGATCGCGCGCGGGCTCAGTTGATATCTGTTCCTCACCGACCAGAATTTTACCGCGGGTCGCGGGCTCCATGGATAACAGCAGACGGAGGAACGTCGTCTTTCCGCATCCTGAGGGCCCGACAAGGGCGCAAAATTCGCCCTTTTGGACCGTGAAATTCAATCGCTCGAGTACGGTCGCACTGCCGTACTCCTTCCAGACATTCTTGATCGTAATTTCACTCATGGGGCGGCCGCCTTTGCCCACGGAAAGAGCCTCGCACTCAGGATGCGCAGACCGTAGTCCATCAGAAATGCAAGAGCTGTGATCCAGATGACGTAGGGTATGATGATATCCATCGCGAGGTAGCGGCGGACGAGGAAGATGCGATAGCCCAGGCCGTCGGTTGAGGCGATTGCTTCCGCAGCGATGAGAAACAGCCATGCGGGTCCGATTGAGAAGCGCAATCCATCCAGCACGCGCGGCAGCATTTGCGGCAGGACGATCCGCGTCATGATCTGCCAAGTCGAGGCGCCCATTGTTTGCGCTTTCACGAGGAGTTCGTATGGCATCTGCTCGATACGCAGCGCCAGATCGCGAATAAGATAGGGCGTTACACCCAGAATGATCAGGACGATCTTAGAAAGTTCGTCGAGACCGAAGGCGATAAACAGAATCGGCAGAAGGGCAAGCGGCGGGACCAACGCCAGCACGGCCACGAACGGATTGGCGAGCGCGGCAGCGTAGGGAATAAGTCCGAGAAGAGTACCAACGACGATGGCGATCACGAAGGACGTGCCCAAGCCAATGGCAAGACGCCGGAGGCTCGAAAACGTATCGGCCCAAAACAGATACTGACCGGTGCGTGTATCTTCGGAAAAGGCAAGATGGGAAATTGCCGATCCCATCGCGCTGAAGGGCGGCAGGAGTTTGTCGTTGGGATTGGCATGCAACCTTATCTCGGAGCAGATGAGATAGAGGATGATGAGGGCGATAAAGGGCACCAACCCGAGGAAACGTGCAATCCTCGGGTTGGGCTTTATATTGATGATGCGCGGCACCTCAGAGCTTTCCCTCGGCGGCCATCTCCGTAAACTTGGTGTTGAAGCGGAATTTGATGTTCTTTGGGTCGCCGATCGTGGACCCGTCGGGGAATTCGATGCCGACGACATCTTTTGACGCCGCGTTTTGGCCAAGCAGGCCGTGCTCGAATGAGAACGTGCGGACGAGATCCATGATCCTCTTCATCTCGGCAGGGCTTTCGAATTTCAGCGTCTCTGCCGGAGTATTGAATAGGTACGTGGTGGCGAGCTGAGCCTTGAAGCCCGGGACATCGGTGCCTGATGCTGCAGCCATCGACGCGATCGCCTTGTCGGCTTCCGGCGTTCCAGAGTTCATCAGGGCCAGCATTTCATACCAAGCGCCCGTCAGAGCTTTGCCGAAATCGGGATTGTCTTTCAGCGTTTGGGTGTTCACGGCCATGACGTCCATGATCTCACCGGGGATCTTGGAGCTATCGAAGACGAGCGTTGAGCCTGGAACCTTTTTGATGTCGCTCAGCATCGGGTTCCAACTCACGATGTTCTGAATATCGTTAGAGCTGGTGAAAGCTGCGACGCCGTCGCTCTCCGTCGTGTTGACCGTCTTCACGTCGCGCTCTGACAACCCCACGCTATTCAAGGCGCGCGCGAGCAGGTAGTGGGAAACCGAGAACTCGACGAGGTTGACCTGCTGGCCTTTGAGGTCGGAAACCGATTTGCCCTTCTTCATGACGATGCCGTCGTTGCCGTTCGAGTAGTCGCCCATGATGAGGACAGTCGTGTCGACGCCGCCGACGGCCGGGATTGTCAGTGTATCCATTGTGGCCATGCCGCAACCGTCGAACTTACCGGCGGTATATTGGTTGATGGATTCGATGTAGTCATTGAGCTGAACGATATCGATGGTGATGTGATATTTGTCGGCCCACTTCTTGAGGATGCCGTGGTCGGCGAGGTAGCCCCACGGCATCCAGCCTGCGTAGATCGACCAGGCAACCCGGAAGTGATCTTTCTTCTCCGCCATCGCGGGCGTCATGAAGGCCAGACTGCATGTCGCGAGTGCGATGAGTGCCGTGAGTAAGCGTTTTCGCATCAAATTAATTCCCTGGGTTTGCCGTGGTCGAAACTTCGCAAGTTCGTGCGGAAGCCGCCGGCAATGCCGAGCAGCCTTATTGGCTTCGGAGAATGGAAGTTCTGATGGTGTGTTGCCGGAGCTTGCCAATTCAGTTGGGGGCTCCGTGCATTTGCTTGGCACGATAACAGTCTGATCTGGCCCACACTTGCGGGTGAGCGCACAATCGATTGCGCAATCGCGCAACGTGTCATTTTCGATTTGAAAAAATCGTGCGCACGATGCAGGCAGACGGGTTGCCGCAAGAGCGTCGGCCCCGGAGCGCCATTATCCTTCGGAAAATCGTTTCAGCTTGCGCGTCAGGAGGGCATTTGCGCGCGTTCTTTCGCACGCGAGGCAGCGGCGCGCATTTCGCGGGGCGTCATTCCATAGCGTGCCTTGAAGTGCCGGCTGAATTGCGCTTGATCGCTGAAGCCCCAGCGATAAGCGATTTCGCTAATGCTCTCTTTTCTGTGGGTTTCGGCAAGTTGCGCGCGGCATGCTTCCAAACGCGTGTCCCGGATCCATTGCGCTACGGAGATGCCGCTGCCCTGAAAGAGCGTGTGAAGATAGCGCACGGAGATATTGCAAGCCCGTGCAATCATATCGAGGGAGAGCGATGGATTGCCGATGTTTTGCTTCACAAAGCGCTCGACACGACCGAGATGTGCGCGCTGAACCGACGTCTGAGCGCTGTTTGCTGCGTGATCGTCGGATTGAAGGGCGAGTACGAATAGCTCGATAAATGTGTTGCCGACGCCTTCGGCGGAGGCTTGCTCGGATGAGCCGAACCGCAATGGAACGTGGCGAACCATATCGAACAAAAGGCCGCCAACTCCGCAATCGCCGTCGAAAAGGCGGCCGAAGAATGGGTCAAGGGAGCGGATATACCGTTTCACGGATGCCAGCGGTATCTTCAGGCACCAGACTTCATTCGGGGTTGCTTGGAGAAAGTCAGAAGGCGTGCGGCCTTTTTCGATGAAGAATTGTTTTTTCGGGCACGTCAGCTCGATGCCGTCCTGTGCGAAAAAGATGTCGGAAGCCGATGAGAATGATACGATGATGTTATCTTCGTTATCGCTTTGGACGTGCTGGGTGCCGCGAATATAGCGGATTTCGTCGGACCGCATCCAAGTCAGCGTGGCGGTGCCGAGGTCCCAATTTCGCAGGACGGCGTTGAATGATTCAGGCTGCCGATATGATGCTTCGACCGGAAATATCGTTTCGGAGACCGCATCCTGCCATGTGCGGATGCGTTGCGGTGGGGGCATCGCCTCGACAGAAAATTCGCGGTACATCCAGTCATTCCGCTGCGGTGAAAGCCAACGGGAGGAAAGCAACTTTGATGCCAGTCACAGATTGCGATGAGATGCACGGAAAAAGCGCTATTTCTCAACCTAGCGTCGAGAGACGCAGTTCTTGAGAAAACGGGGGGTCGGCTGAATTATTTGCGAAACGCGCAAATTTTGGGCCGAACGCTCGCGACCAGTAGTGGTATGAACACTGCGATAAGGAAGCCGCGCTGCACTTATGATACCGTTGCAAGCGCCGTCGCTGCCGTTGGCGCTTGCATCAACTTATGTGGTCGGGCCGCAAACCCGAGCTTCTCTCTGTGAAATTATGCTACGCTGAGAGCCAGCCTGCCAAGAGTGACACGCCCGCAAGTGCGCCTGCGGTTCCTGCCAAAGCATTGAGCAGCCTTGAGCGAGTAGGACCCAGGCGATCGAGGCTCAAACCCAATGCTAGGCCGGAGACGTGAAGCAGGGCGGTCGCGCAGACGAATCCTGCGGCATATGGAAGGAATGCAATTCCAAGCCCGATGCCTTCGGTGCCATGCGCGTGGCCGTGGAAAACTGCAAAAAGTCCGACGAGAGCCATCGCTGCAATCGTCGGTAGCCTGACGCCGAGTGCAATGGCCAAGCCCATAACAACGACGGAAAAGCCGATGCCTTCCTCGACCATCGGCAGCGGCCAACCGTAGTAGCCGAGTGCTCCACCAAAGATCATTGTGCCGACAAATGCCGACGGCACGAGCCAAAGCGCGGCGCCTCCGAGATTGGCTGCGAAAAGACCGACAGCGACCATCGCCAGAATATGATCGATACCGCTCATGGGGTGGACGAAGCCATGGCCGAACGTATCGACGGGACCCACGCCGACGTGGGCAAAGGCAGGTCCTGCGGTTAGAACAAGGGCGGCACACGCGAGTGCCGGTAGTTTTTTCAACATCGTGTTTTCTCCCGGTGGGTGTTTCATAAGACGTCAACAAATTCTTGGAAGCTGCTCGCCGACCAGCATGTCGACGATGCGAGTGCCGCCGAAAACAGTGCGCATGGTGACGCGACCAGGCTCTCCCGCCATTACTTCGCCGACGATTTCCGCGTCGTGCCCTAAGCTGTGCGTACGAAGAGCTTGAAGCGCTGCGTCGGCTTCATTTCGCGGCACGATCGCAACGAGTTTTCCTTCGTTGGCGAGATAGAGCGGATCGAGTCCGAGGATTTCGCAGAAGCCCTTCACTTCTGGTCTGAGCGGTGTGCGCTCCTCATCGACTACGATCGACACGCGAGATGCGTCAGCGATCTCGTTGAGGACGGTGGCGATGCCGCCGCGTGTCGCATCACGTATGGCGCGTGTGTGGGGCGCGGAGCGAAGCAGGGCGGCAATCAATCCGTCGAGTGGCGCGCAATCGCTCATGATCGGGCTGTCGAGCGCCATATCGCCTCGAGCGCCGAGAATTGCCGCGCCGTGATCGCCAAGGAAACCGTTGAC
Organism: Hyphomicrobium sp. MC1; assembly: GCF_000253295.1. Taxonomy (NCBI): domain Bacteria; kingdom Pseudomonadati; phylum Pseudomonadota; class Alphaproteobacteria; order Hyphomicrobiales; family Hyphomicrobiaceae; genus Hyphomicrobium; species Hyphomicrobium sp. MC1. The sequence continues at coordinate 432,253 of NC_015717.1, forward strand.
GAGAACGACGTCTCCCGCTTCCGCAAATTCGGCGCCAAGCGAGATGCCCTCGGGAATGACGCCAATGCCCGTCGTTGTCAGAAAGACTTTATCGCACGCGCCCTTGTGCACGACCTTCGTATCGCCGGTGACGATACGAACGCCGGCGCTGCACGCCGTCTCGGCCATGGAGCGCGCGATCCGGCGCAGCAGATCAACTTCCACACCTTCTTCAAGGATTGCGGCGCAAGAAATGTAGAGTGGCTTGGCGCCTCCCACAGCGAGATCGTTGATGGTGCCGCATATTGCGAGCTTGCCGATGTCGCCGCCCGGAAAGAACAACGGATCGACGACGAAGCTGTCGGTTGTGAAGGCGACACGGTCGCCCAGCTTCGTTAGCCCGAGAAGATCGATGCGGGCCTGGTCTTCCAACGTTCCGTGGCCTTCGCGATCGAAGACGGAAATGAAGACATCATCGATCAGATCCTTCATCGCCTTGCCGCCGCCGCCATGTGCAAGGGTCACGTTCGGCACAGAGACGGTGCCCAGTCGGCGGGCTCGCCGGTTGATAGGAATTACATTCATGACGCCACCGCCTGCTTTTTCACGCCGCCGTACTGATAGTAAGCGGCGCATGCACCCTCGGAAGAAACCATGAGCGCACCAAGCGGCGTCTCCGGTGTGCATGCCGTTCCGAAGACTTGGCATTGCCAGGGCTTGATGATGCCCTTGAGAACGTCGCCGCATTGGCACGCTTGTGGATCGGCGATCTTCAGATGCGGCATCGCGAATTTGCGTTCGGCATCGTATCTTTCATAGGCGTCGCGGATACGCACGCCGGAGTGATCGATCGACCCGAGGCCGCGCCATTCGAAAAACTCGCGAAGCTCGTACACCTTGAAGACTGCGTCGAGCGCCTGATGATTGCCCGCCTTAGGGACAATGCGCTTGTATTGGTTCTCGATCTCGGCTCGTCCGTCCTTGATTTGCTTTAGAACCATCCAGATCGACTGAAGAACATCAAGCGGCTCGAAACCCGCGACAACCATGGGCCGCTTATAATAGTGCGCCACGAATTCGTAAGGATCGGTGCCGATCACCATCGAGACGTGCCCTGGCCCCAGAAAGCCATCGAGCTGCATGTCTGGGCTATCCAGGATTGCCTTGATCGTCGGCACGATAGTGATGTGGTTGCAGAAGACCGAGAAATTCGTGATGTCTTCAGCCTCGGCCTGAAGGATCGTCAGTGCCGTCGACGGCATCGTCGTTTCAAAACCGATACCGAAGAATACGACCTCGCGATCCGGATTTTTACGGGCGAGCGCCAGCGCGTCCATCGGCGAATACACCATCCGGACGTCAGCACCTGCTGCCTTAGCTTGCAGCAAGCTCTTGCGTGAGCCCGGAACACGCATTGCGTCGCCGAAGGTCGTGCAGATGACGTCGGGCCGTTCCGCGACAGCCACGCAATCGTCGATCCGGCCCATCGGGAGGACGCATACCGGACATCCAGGGCCGTGCACCAATTCGATCTCCTTGGGCAGCATGCCTTCAAGCCCGTAGCGGAAAATCGAATGCGTGTGGCCGCCGCAAACTTCCATGATCGCGATGGGTCGCTCCTTGGCGATATCGATTTCGCTCACGAGAGCTTCGATCTCCTTCACCAGCGTTTTTGCCTTGTCGCGGTCGCGAAATTCGTCGACGTACTTCATGGCTTCATCTCCCGGTTTTTTACGCGGTTTATTGCAGGCCTGACGCGCGCATAGCTTCCATCTCGGCCTGTGCTTCCCCGAGTTCGTGCAAAATCCGCAGTGTTTCTGCGGCTTCGGCTTCATCGATTCGGCTCATCGCGAAGCCGACGTGAACGAGCACCCATTCGCCGACACACGTTTCAATCGGATTGTCGTCATCGATGATGCAGGCGACGTTCACCTGCCGTTTAACGCCGCTCACGTCGACTGTGGCAAGCCTCTTGTCTGCGTCGTCGATCTTTACGATGCGGCCTGGAATACCGAGACACATGAGGTGCTTCCTTCGTTCGTTTTGTTTTTTGCAGCTGTGATGAGTTGGGCAGCAGCGATTACCGCCTGACCGAGCGACAATCCTCCGTCGCCGGCCGGCACGTCAGCGTGTGTCAGGACCTTGAAGCCTTTTGCTTGTAATCGGCCAAGGACTTGTTCGAGCAAAATTCGATTGTTGAAGCAGCCGCCAGACAGCGCGACGGTGTCGAAGCGTGGTTCTGTCTCGTCTTTGCGGATCGCGAGGCTGGCAGTCATGTCTACGATGCCTCGCGCGAGCCCTTTGTGAAAGCGAGCCGCCATGACGCCAATTGGCGTCTTCTGCATCAGGTCTTCAAGAATGGCCTGCCAAGCGGCGAGAGGTTCGATGTACGGAAGCCGCGTGCTTCCGAAATTTACAATCGTAAAAGGATAGGACAGCGCATCGTCTTCGTGCAGCAGTGCATTGTCATCCACCGCGGCCTCGAGTTGCGCCGCGGCCTCGCCTTCATAACCTTGCCGGTCGAAGCACAGACCAAGAGCCGCGGCTACCGCATCGAATAAGCGCCCGCACGATGAAGCTTTTGGCACGTTGATGTCGGCTTGCAGCATGGCGTCGACGATTTGGCGCGGCTTTGCATCGAGGCGGCGAAAAACGTCGAGATCGCTGAAACGCTTTGCGTATTCCGGCCAACCCATCTCGGACGTGAGATGTGCGTAAAGATTTCGCCAGGGCTCGCGGGAGGCCACATCGCCACCCGGCATTGCTACCGGCTTAAATGTAGCCAGCCTCAAGGAGCGCGCGTAGTCGGCGAGTAGAAATTCTCCGCCCCAGATTTCTCCATCGTCGCCGAAGCCAAGACCGTCGAGCGCAATGCCAAGAACCGGAGCACCATGAAGCTCGCGGCCGTTCTCCGCCAGGCAACTTGCGATGTGGGCGTGATGATGTTGAATCTCGATAAGCGGGGCGACCTGCTTTCGGGCAAGGCTCTCGGCATGCGTTCTGCTGCGATAGCTGATGTGGCGATCGCAGACGATGACTTCCGGTTGAGCATCGAGCATCCGACAATAAAGGTCGATCGTTCGCGCGAAATCATTGCTCGTCTGGATGTCGTCGAGGTCGCCGATATGCTGAGACAACACTGCGCTACTGCATTTCAAAACGCAAAACGTGCTTTTCAAATCGCCGCCAAGTGCGATGAGTGGTGGAGCCGCTTCGAAACCTTGTGGCAATCTCATCGCCGCTGGTGCGTAACCGCGCGAACGCCGAATGATGCGCGCTTTGCTGGCGGCTATGCGCACGACTGAGTCGTCTACGCGGTTCAGAACATTGCGATTGTGAACAAGTGCGTAGGGCGTGATATCAGCGAGATTCGATTTTGCGTCTTCGTCGGAAATGACTTGCGGTGAATCTGAGCGATTGCCGGAGGTCATAACCACGGGGCGATCAACGTTCTGAAGAAGAAGGGCGTGTAGTGGCGTTGTCGGCAACATGAAGCCGAGCGTTCGCAAACCTGGAGCAATCGCCTCGGGGAGCCGTTCGGGGCCGTTGGCATCGAGAAGGACGATTGGCGCGGCGGCGCTCGTCAGTGCGGTCTCATCATCCGCTGACACGGTCGCATGCTGCCGGATGACATCAAGGTCTCGCGCCATCAGGGCAAATGGTTTGCGGTCGCGGTTCTTGCGATCACGCAAGCGCTGTACCGCGTCGGTGCGGGTTGCGTCGCACGCAAGTTGGTAGCCGCCAAGTCCTTTAATCGCAACAATCTCTCCCCGAGAAAGGAGATCACGCGTTGCATCGATGTCGTCGCGCATCAATGTGCGGTCAAAATCGAGGGGCTTTCCATCCAAACGGATCAAGCGCGCTTGCGGTCCGCAAGCAGGGCATGCCGTGGTTTCAGCATGAAACCGCCTGTCGCGGGGGTCGGTATATTCCGCTGCGCACTCGGGGCAGAGATCGAATGCCGCCATGCTCGTCGTTGCGCGATCGTAGGGAATGCTCTGGACGATCGACAGGCGCGGGCCGCAGTTTGTGCACGTTGTAAATGGATAGCGGTAGCGACGCGAGAGGGGTTGGGTAATTTCTCCGGCGCAATCGGGGCAAAGTGCGGTGTCGGGAGAAATTTCAGTATTGCCGACGCCGACCGTGCTTTCTTTGATCTCAAACGTTTCGGGTATATCACCGGCAAAGGTCGTGAGGTCGATGGATGCAACGGAGGCGAGTTCAGGAGCGTTCGTTCGAATTTCGCGCACCAGCGCGTCAATCGCTTGAAGATCGCCACGAACGCGAATGAGCACACCGTCAGCATCATTTAAAACATATCCCCAGAGACCAAGCTGATGCGCATTTCGCCAAACAAAAGGCCGGAATCCGACGCCCTGCACGCGGCCGCGAACGCGGATTTCGACGCTTGAATCCGAAGTCTTATTGGCGATGCATGCAGCACTCTTCATCGCTTTTGCCTCAGTGCGGAAAATCGGATTCGGGCTCGATCTCGGACAGCAGGGCGTCCGCGTCGCTTCCATCTTCGATGTCGTAACGGAGAAGCTTTGCGCGCAATCCCACTCGCGACAGGCCGAGCTCTTCTGCGGTGCGCGACTTGTTGCCTTTGCAGCGGATCAACGTCTCGCGAATGATCTTGGCTTCCAACCGCTCCACGCGCTCGCGCAACTGTCCGGGACCTCCTACAAATGTATCGACGATAGGGTCCGGAACGGCTTCGGCGCCGTCAGCATAGAGAATGTTGGTATCGAGTAAGTCCGCGCCCAACGTCTGGTCCTTCGACAGGATCAGCATTCGCGTAACCTGATTTTCCAGTTCGCGGACGTTGCCGGGCCACGAATAGGCACACATCCGTTTGATCGTCTCAGGCGCGAATTCCACGGCTTTCAAACCGTGACGGATCGCGGCGCGTTCCAGAAGTGCATTTGCCAACGGCGCAACATCGCAAATGCGTTTACGTAAAGGCGGGACTGAAATCGGGAAGGTCGCCAAGCGATAGTAGAGGTCATCGCGAAAGCGTCCGCTTGCAACCTCTTGCGCGAGATCGCGATTGGTGGCGGCGATGACACGGACGTCGACTTTTACCGTGTTGTTGGCGCCAACCGCCCGGACTTCACCTTCTTGCAGGAAGCGCAGCAGCTTCACTTGAAAAGCCGGCGAGATGTCGCCGATTTCATCGAGGAAGATCGTGCCTTCATGCGCTTGGCTGAGAAGACCCAGCCTGTGGGCGTGCGCCCCCGTAAAGGCGCCTTTCTGGTGGCCGAAGAGTTCACTTTCGAGAAGATCATCCGAAATGGCGGCGCAATTCACCGCGTAGAACGGCTTGTCCGAACGTAGGCTGCAGTAGTGGATGGCGCGGGCCATCAGTTCCTTGCCTGTCCCGGTTTCACCGAGGATGAGCGTCGGGACATCGAACCCTGCAATGCGCGCTGCCATATCGCACACTGCATTGAGTGGTGAACCCGGTGCGCGGACGATGTTGTCGAAGTTGAAGCCTTTGCGAAGCTGCTTGCGCTGTTCGTTCAAGCGATTTTGAACAGACGGTCCGAGCAACTTCAACTCGACGGAAAGACGTTCATGCTCGCGTTGGAGCATGAAAAGCTGTGTCGCGTTGCGGACAACGAGGAGCAGCTCCTCGGGATGCCAAGGCTTCGAGATGAAATGATAGATCCCGGCCTTGTTCACGAGATCGATGATATCGTTCGGGTCGGTATAGCCGGTAATCACAACGCGCATTACTTCGGGCCAGCGACGTCGCGCCTCGCTCAACACGTCGACGCCTGACATCCCAGGCATCCGCTGATCGCACAGGACAAGCTGTATCCATTGGTTTTCTAGAATGGATAATGCTTCCGCTCCGCTGGTCGCGGTGAAAACCTCGAAATCGTCTTCGAGGGTACGTTTTATCGCCTCGACCGAGCGCTGTTCGTCGTCGACGACAAGGACGGCCGGTTGATGCGCGTTCGACATCTCGTCACTCTAGACCGGCTGCCAGCATCAGATTGTCGAGGCGGGCTTTGACCGCATCGATCGCTTTGAGCGCCACGGCCTTCCGCCGCGCTTCGATCCAGCGCAACCAAGACTGCATTCCTTCACCGCTTTTTGCCGAAATCCGAATGACTTCGATATCGGGATTGATGCGCCGTGCGTTCGCTTCGCAGGCATCCATATCGAAATCGACATGCGGCGCCAGATCAACTTTATTTAGCAGCATGAGCGATGCCGCCGCAAACATGTGGGGATACTTCAGGGGCTTATCCTCCCCCTCGGTCACCGACAAAATCGCGACCTTGCTGTCTTCGCCGAGATCGAATGCGGCTGGGCAGACGAGGTTCCCAACATTTTCGATGAACAGCACGTCGCGCTCATGAAGATGCAGATGATCGATGGCGTGCTGGACCATCGATGCTTCGAGATGGCAGCCTTTTCCTGTGTTGATCTGAATGGCTGGGACGCCGGTTGCGCGAATGCGCATGGCGTCATTGTTCGTTTGCTGATCGCCTTCGATGACCGCTATGCCTTTGGCGCCCATTTGCCGAATCGTCTCGACGAGCAGCGTCGTCTTTCCAGAGCCGGGACTGGAGACTAGATTAAGAGCGAGGATCGCAAGGCTTTCGAGCCGTTTGCGATTACGCTCGGCGAGTCGATTGTTTTTCGACAGAATGTCTGCTTCGACCGCGACGAGCCGATTTTGCGAAATGCCCTCGACGTGAAGCCCAGCCTCGCCGCCGCTATAGTCGAGACTTCCGTCTTGACCATGATGGTGATGGCCATGACCCTCCTGAGCGTGGGCATGGCCGCCGTGGCCAGCTGTATTGACTGCTTCCGGGCCGCAGCCGCAAGTCGCACACATCAGATCACCTCCAAGTCCTTGATACGCAGTTCATCGCCACCGGTAACCCGCAAGCGCGCACCCGAGCAAAGGGGACACTCGGAGCCGTGTGTTTCGATATCGACGGTCCGATTACAATCAAAGCACCAAGCCTTCCCGGGAAGATCGATGATCTCAAGCGCGGCTCCATCTGCCACCGTTCCGCGCGCGGAGACATCAAAACCGAACATCAGGGCTTGTGGTTCGACACCGGCGAAGCATCCGATTTCAAGACGGACACGCGTCACACGATCGAACCGGGAGACCCTCGCCTGTTCAGCAATCAGATCAATAAGACTTTGGCAGATAGAAAGCTCATGCATTGCGCATTGCCTCCTCGTCCCATACGACCGGCATGCAGGGATCTGCGCACGTCATAGCAATGGCCATCTGTTGTCGCCTGACGGTATGGGGGGCTGTAGCGGCCGAGTTCAATAGTGTTTCGAGAAACGCCCCATTACCGGTCATGCCATCCGTTGGTGTCGCGATGCAATAGCTCTCGATCAACCCGTTGCGCAGACGTGCGGAATGCGTGAGGAGTCCGCGCGCCGCCTCGGCCCAGCCTTGGCCGTTCCGGATTGTGCCATGTCGGATTGCGATCTTATCCGAGCGTATTTCTTGGATGAGCGCGGCTGTCTCGATTGCCCGCGCGGCCATGCGCGCAAAGAGTGTGATGCCTTCCGCGTCGATGATGCGTTTCAAGCCCGGATGATGAATCACGCGGCCTATGAACGTCGGATCGCTGTCGTAGGCGACGCGACCCGGCGCCTTTGGCCATTGAGCAACCGTTGCAAGATCCGCGGCGATGTTGGCGCCGCTTTTGGCCATCCAAGTTTCGAAATCATTCAGCACAAGGTCCGATGGACCGTTGAAAACGACGCGCTCCAGATTATCGAGTTGCTGAGCCGTGAATTTTTTTGCCAGTCCCGTCATCGCAGCAATATCGGGTTGGCGGTCCAGTGCCACCGGCCACTCACGCAGCATGACCAGCGCATGCTCACGGAGCGTTTCGACTGCTATATGAAGATCTGCTTGCGTGTTCGGCGGCAGCCCCAAGGCTATGGCGGCTGCGGCGCTTTGGGCCGCCGGGCAGAGATTGAATATGAGAGGCACAAGCCGCATGGCTTCGGCGCGGCTCCGTCCGAGCAGCAGACGAGAGGCAGAATTCTCGCCTTTCGTTGAGAGTGTGATCCGAGGCTTTCCGCCAAGCTGCTTCAGCCCGACGGTGAGCGCCGGCATCATGATGCGCGCACCGGTGGTTGGTTGGCTGAAGCCTTCCTGCCGATCAGGATCGTTCGTCGGCTAAGAATGCCGTTATCCGGCGCGTTATCTTCATTGCCTTGCGGGATGATGTTTTCTTCCGCGCGCGCGATCTCGGCTTCGCGCAGCATACTGATATCGGCGACCCTGTCGGTCTCCTCGCGATTGGTCTCGTCGAATAGGCCGACGATTGCTGCTCGGGCAACGTCCGTTGCCTGCAATTGGCTCGCAAATTCGCCCATCGCAGAAAACAAAGAACATGCGAAATAGCTGCCGACCGGCGGCCGGCTGTTGTAGAGAAATTCATAGCGTCCGGACGGGAACGAAAACACCCGTTTGTCGCCGACTTGATGATGCGACCAGTCCTCGGCTGGGCCCGGCAGGATAATCAAATTCATGAACCATGGCGCGAGAAGGATGCCGATAACACGGCCTTCCCAAATTCGGAAGCCGATTGCTTCGACGCTGAGCGAGCGATTGCAAAAGGGCACGTCGCGCATCTTCGTGTTGAAGATATTCTGGAAAGCCTCTGCCAGTTGCTTCGGCCGTTCGGCCAACGTGGCCGCTAATTTTTGATCGTCATCTGTCGGCGCTGGCGCGCTGCTGCTGACCACCATGAACCCTTCACGTCCACCGTCGCATTGCGGACACCGCCAATCGGCGGGGAGGGCGGTAAATGGCATGCCGGGCCGAATTTGCCGGACCTCGTCTCCGACTGCAGGATCGTAGGTGTACCAGCAGATTTTGCATTCGAGAATCGTATCGCTGGCGATGTTGCTGCCGTTGCCCTTGAATGATCCTTCAAAACGTTCGCCGCTCATGACATGGCCTCGGCAACTTCGGCGAGACGCGTTGCCGAGTCGCGAATGTCCTCCGGCGCCGCGCATGCAACTTCGGGAATCTCCGAGACTTCGATGGTGTCGAGGATCAACGCGTCCTGCGAATTGTAATAGCGGACGCGCCAGACTGTCGGATATGCGGTCGCTTCGATTCGGCAGTTGCCGTATCCGCGAGAAAGGAACGTCGCCGGCCCCGTGCCGAGGGATGTTGCCAGATAGTCGAGGTCTTCCGGTGTGTGTGGCATCAACGTCAAATTTACAATGTGGGGTGCTGCGCGCTCGGTGCGCTGGTGCACCTGTTCGAGAATCTCGGTCAGCAGAAAGGGGCCATTCACGACGCCGGGGCCGGGCTCAGGAGGCATTGGTGGCATGTCGGAACGGCGCTTGAAGACTGCGTCTGGCACTGCGCCGATTTCGATGTGTTCGCCCTTCGGATTGCCGACTTCGCGAATTCGCCAAACTCCGGCAAACACCGACTCTTGAGCTTCGATGCGGGGTATCTCATCGATGCGCACCGCAATCTCTCCTTCGCCCAACGCATCGGCAAACGTCTTGGCATTTCTGCTATCGAACTCCGGCAAATCGAAACGCAGGTTTGCGTTGCCTTCCGTCCAGCCCGCAGCCAAATCCCCTATGCGGCGCAGAGCATTGACCGCCATCAAAATTTGGGACGGATCGTCAATCGAAGGAAAGTTCGGTTGAAACGTGCGCATGCCCGACGGCATCACCATGTAGTCGAGTTCGGCGCCGTCTCCCTCTCCGGGCTGGCTGCCGGGACCAAATCCGAGAGGCGGAAGGACAAAGCTTCTGGCCATTGCTTAATGCTCCTACTGGCGGACGGAAGTGGCGGGCCGGTCTAAGATGGTTTTGATCTCGGCAAGATAGTCCGTCCAATCGCGGACCTTCGGAATGGCCCCGGTCATCTCGCCATCGCAAAGAAAGATGAGCGATGGCACCGGCCAGACTTCGTATCGCTCTCGTAGTGGTTGCTCGATGGATCGGTCTACGACCGCTGCTTGGAAGCGATGTTGAAACGCCTGGACAAGTTCGGGAAGAATTGCGGCAACGTCATCGGTTTCAAGATTCGTCGCCGGATCTCCCGTGAGGAAGAGCACGCGTTCGCCCGGCTCCGCGAGAAAACATTCGAGCGTTGTTTCATCGAGAATGGGATAGCCCAAATCTTCCGTCAGGCGCTTTAGCACTTTCGACATCATTCGCTCCTTAACCGACGGATGCGCCGGATCTGCGTGCACGTTCGAGATGCGGAGGCAAAGACGGCTCTCGCGTTTCGAGATCGGAGAAGAATCCGGAGACGTTTTCTCCGGCCATTGCCGCTTCGAGGCCGCGCAGGGCTTCGGCGACAAGCGCCGCCTCAGTATCGTCAAGCCGCCTTCGCGCCACTTTGAGGAACACGAGAAGCCAGTCTCCAGTCTGGACTTGACCGACGAGACTGGTGTCGATGTCTTCCTGCACGCCGTCCCTATCGCAGATGGCCGAGAGGTCATTTGCGCGAATGACCTTCATGGGCGCGCCGATGCACATCTCAACTTCTCCAAGTGGATAGAAATCGTTCATCGCCGAAGCGGCAGGCGACGTCAGCATTCGGCCGTCCTTGCTCGTAGGCGCGTCGTTCAAGTGCGGCGGGGCCGAGCTCTTCGGGGACGGATGTCCGTTGCGTGGCCTGGACGCCGAGGCGGTCTAATTCTGCAAGTACGGCGGCCAGAGCGTCATCGATGCGGACTTCGGTCGCCGGCGTCAGCGATCCGCCGTAGTCTTCGATCACTGCGGGCTGCACGCCGACAAGGAGGATGCGCTTTGGTTCCCAGCCAAGCATTCGCGCTGTGGCCAGAACCTCCTGAAATCCGGCCTGATGAAGCGAGATTTTCTTGGCGCCCATAAAGGTCGGCACATCGTCGTCGGTGACGAGCTTCAGCGTTCCGGGTGTAAGACCGTAGTCAACAGCATCGAGAATGATTAGCGCCGCGCAGGACTGAACATGCGGCAGCAAATAGACGCCTTGCGTTCCGCCATCCATCACGAGAACATTGTCTGGAAACGTGTAGCGCTGGTGCAGGTATTCGACGGCGCGAACACCGAAGCCCTCGTCGGCCCACAAAACGTTGCCGATTCCGAGCACAAGAATTGAGACGTTTGTCACGTCGTCTCCCCTCGCCAGCTCTGTGGCTGGCTGCTTGTTTTGAGGGGAGCAGCATCAAGAAACGTGCCAGCGGGAAAAATAAATATGACATCAACAAATACAAGGCGTTACAGATCAATTTGATTTTCGTTCAATGATTTTTCGGAAGGTCGCCTTCCGAGGCTCCATACCAATCGACAACTTACTTTCCAATAAAAAAGGCAGCCTGGCGGCTGCCTAAGGGTGAGTGTGGGAGGACGAAGGTTAGTCTGGGTCGTCGTCTTTGAAAGTTCGGTCACCCGAGATCATCGTTGAAACGATGCTCTGACGGGACATGATGTCTTCGCGGATGGCGACGTAGATGTGAATGATGACGAACGTCAGGATAAACCACATGCCAAGCCTGTGTAGCGTGTGGACGTCATAACTCTGGCCGACAAGCGGGATTAGCCAGCCGAAGACCTTGTCCTGCCAGCTTCCGCGCTGGGCTCCTTCGGCGTAAAGCGCAAAGCCGGTAACGATCATGAATGTCAGGCCAAGTGTCATGAAAATAAACATGGCGACTTGAGCCAACGGGTTGTGCCCGACGTACTTCTTTGGTTGTTTTTCCAGGAACAGATACCAGCGTAGCTCGAACCAGACTTCCCTGCGCCACTTGGGATCCAAGAGCGGAAGACGAAAGAGCTGTTTGGAATGGAAGTTGCCGATAAACGACCAGTAGAAGCGGAAAATGAAGCCGATTGCGAGAATATAGCCTGCCGTGAAGTGGGTGAAGCGAATATAGCCCATCAGAAAATTGGCGCTCGCTTCGCCCGGCATCGTTGGCAGCGGGCGTCCGATGAAGAAGCCCGTCAGCGCGAGAACGAGGATCGCTGCGGCATTGATCCAATGCCACAGCCGAACCGGTGCTTCATAGACGTAAACCGACGTCTGGTGGGTCGCGCCGGGCAACGCCGGCGCGCGAGGGCGTGATGGGGATAGGCTTTCTGAATCGACAATGTCGGTCATGTTACCCTCCTTAGCGCACCGTAACTTTGGCAAGTTCACGCCCGTCCTCGCTCATGACGTGCGTTGAGCAGGCAAGACATGGATCGAAGGAGTGGAGCGTCCGCAGAATTTCGACGGGTTCATCCGGGCGTTCCATCGGCGTATTCATCAAAGACGCTTCGAAGGCGCCGATATTGCCGCTGGGATCGCGCGGCGAGCCGTTCCAGGTGGTCGGGACGATGCACTGGTAGTTGGCGATCTTGCCGTCCTTGATCTGGATCCAGTGGCCGTTGGCGCCGCGGGGAGCGGCAACAAGACCATAGCCCTTGGCTTCCTTTGGCCAGGTTGCCGGATCCCACTTTTCAACGTTGGCGGTCGCGGAATCACCGTCCTTGATGTTGGCGATGAGCTCGTTCCAATCTTCGCGCATCATCTCAGCGCAGTAGTGCGCTTCAAGCGCACGCGCGAGCGTGCGCCCGATCGTAGAGGGCAATGCCTGCTTCGGCGTCAAATTCGTGCCGGCAAGCGCATTAAATGCAGCGAGCGACGAGTTGACTTGCTCGATGACGTAGCCATTGCCTTGCGCGTAATTGAGAATGTAGCGCGACAGAGGGCCAACCTCGACGGCGTGGCCGCGCCACCGCGGCGACTTGATCCAGGAATACTTTGCAGACTCGTCGATCTGCTTGATATCCGTCCGCGTTCCGACGAGGTTCGGGCCGAGCACGAAGTTATGGTCAGTGACGCCATCCCACGGATGAAGGCCTTTGGCCTCATCGGGGTAGGTATACCAAGAGTGGGCGACGAATTCCTGAATCTGATTGGGATCGGCCGGATCGATCGGAAGCACTTCGTTCCAGTTGCCGTTGAGGATGACGCCGCCCTTTAATTGGTCGGTCGATTTATCGTAGTTGACCTTCGGGTAATCGCCGTAGTCCATGACGTTCGTGGCGGAAAGGCCGCCGCCGTAGAGCCATCCTTTATAGAACGTCGCGATGGCGATGACGTCTGGGATGTAAACGTTCTTGGAGAACTCGTAGGCTTGGTCGATCTTCTCCTTGACGAGGTTCAAGCGTTCCATGTTGAGCGGAGCGCCCGCGGCCAAATCGCCATCCATGTTAATGGCGCAGGGAACGCCGCCGACCATGTAGTTCGGATGCGGGTTCTTGCCGCCGAAGATCGTGTGGATCTTGACGATCTCTTTCTGCAGGTCGAGCGCTTCGAGATAATGCGTGGTGGCCATCAAGTCGGCTTCGGGCGACAGCTTGTAAGCCGGATTGTCCCAATAGCCGTTCTTGAAGATGCCGAGCTGGCCGGATTCAACAAAACGCTTTAGGCGGTTCTGAACATCGCGAAAATAGCCGGGCGATGACATCGGATGGTTGGGACCGACGCGCTGCTGCAACTCAGATGTCGCCTTGGGATCGGCCTTGAGAGCGTTGACAGGATTGACCCAGTCGAGTGCGTGCAGATGATAGAAATGCACGACGTGATCATGCCATTGCAGGGTCTTGGCCATGATCTCGCGGATGAGATGCGCATTCTTCGGAATGCGGATGTCGAGCGCGTTTTCGACGGCACGCACCGAGGCGAGGGCATGACAGCCTGTGCAGACGCCGCAGATACGTTCGACGAAGGCCCATGCGTCGCGTGGATCGCGGCCACGAAGAATGACTTCAAGTCCTCGCCACATCGTTCCTGTCGAGACGGCGTTGCGAATGACGTTATGCTCGTCGACATTCACCTCGCAACGCATATGCCCTTCGATGCGGGTGACTGGATCGACGACAATACGGCGCCCGGTGGTGTCCAGGCTGAAACCGTTGGGGGTTTGGATGACAGGCATCAAACGTTCTCCTCATTCTCAGCGGCCGACTGGCGCTTGACCTGCGCGCGCTTCAGCGCGCTGATCGCGGCGTGGATGGCGACTGCGCCGCCGACGCCGGCCGCTACCGTGCCGCCGATCCGATCGGCATTTTCTTCAATTCCAAATTGGTGGATGGTTTGCAGGCGCGCGTACCAGGAACCCTTGTCCCAGAACCCTTCCTCCGAACAGCCGATACAGCCGTGCCCCGCTTGAATCGGGAAGCTTGTTCCATCATTCCAGCGTACGGTCGAACAGGCGTTGTAGGTTGTCGGCCCTTTGCACCCGACCTTGTAAAGACAGTAGCCGCGGCGGGCGCCTTCATCATCGAATGCTTCGACGAACTGCCCGGCGTCAAAATGGGGACGGCGATAGCATTTGTCGTGAATGCGCTGGGAATAGAACATTTTCGGGCGGCCGGTCCGGTCCAGCTCGGGCAACCGGTCGAAGGTCAACATGTAGGTAATAACGCCGGTCATGACTTCGGCGATCGGCGGGCAACCGGGAACCTTGATGATCGGCTTGTCTGTGATGACCTTGTGAACCGGTGTTGCCTGTGTCGGGTTCGGGCGCGCCGCCTGGACGCAACCGTGGCTCGCGCAAGAACCCCACGAGATGATCGCTTTGGCGTGCTCGGCGGCGTGCCGCAACTGATCGACGAACGGCTTTCCGCCGATGATGCAGAACATGCCGTCTTCGTTGAGCGGCGGATTGCCTTCGACGGCAAGAATGTAATTTCCCTTATAGCGCTCGATCGTATCCTGTAACGCGGCTTCCGCCTGATGGCCGGCCGACGCCATCAAGGTATCGTCGTAGTCGAGCGAGATCATCGAGAGGACGACGTCTTTGACAAGCGGATGCGCCGAGCGAATGAACGATTCGGAGCAGCACGTGCATTCCAGACCATGTAGCCAAAGCACGGGCGTGCGCGGCTTGGTCTCCATCGCGTGCGCGATCTCGGTCATGTAGCTCGGTCCGAGCCCGAGTGCCGTCGCAGTCAGTGAGCAGAACTTGAGGAACGACCGGCGAGTCACGCCCTGCCGCCGCATTACCTCGTAGAATGTTTCGGTTGGTTTCATCCTGCTGCCTCTCCCGGATTTCGCGCGCAGCGATGCGCGCTTTGGCGGGTCAAGACGCAAGGCTCATGCCATCACATTTATGCTTTTAAAATCAAGTATTTCTCTAAATCACGGACGCTCAATGTGGTGACGCGCTTTCACTTCGATCGAAAGGTTGGAAGCGCGGTTGCCAGTTGATGGCGGTGTCGCCATGTCCGTCAGTGAACCGTGCAGACCATGCAGGGATCGAATGACCGGACGATGTGCTGCACCGATACCGGCGTCGATTCCCCGGGACGAACGCGAGCGCCGCGCAAGGCTTGCTCGACGGGGCCAGGTGTTCCGGTGGCGTCGCGCGGCGAGAAGTTCCAGGTCGTCGGGGCAATGATCTGGTAAGAGGCGATCCGGCCCTGTTCGATCACCAGCCAGTGTCCGAGTGAACCGCGCGCCGCTTCCGTCAGGCCCTGCACGTGTGCCGACTGGGGTAAACGTCCACGCGTGATGAAATGTTCGCCGGGTGTGATCTCGCTCGCCCAACGTTCCATCGCGACCAATGTTGCCGCGATCTCGAATAGCCTTCCGACGACGCGCGCACGCACGTTGGCTGCGCCCTCGTGCAAAAGATCGGCAGCCAATGGATGTCCTGCGATCAGCATGCGGGCGAAGGCTCCGACTTCTACCGTTTGCCCTCCCAGTCGCGGGGCCTTGCACCAGCTATAGCCGTCCGCCATGGCCTCATCAGGGTACGTGCGGCCCTCGAAGGGATGCGCCGGCGGTCCGAGCATCCAGGAACTCGCCAGATCCTCGACGATAAGGCCGGTATCCAAATATGCGCGGCGTCCATCGTCCCAAACGCCCGAAGGAAGGAGCGGGATCCCATCGACAGGATAAGCGCCATAGCTCATGAAACGCGTTGGTCCGAGTCCCGATTTGTCGAGTTCAAGCGCGTCTGAAATCGTAAGAAAGAGGCGCAAACTTCCTTGGCTTGGCTCTCGCGAATGCCAGGCACGAAGCGCATCGGCAGTGTCGATTTCCAGCACTCGCTCAAGCTTGTCGGCGAAGATGCTCGCTTCCGCCCAGGCCCGGAATTGCCTGATGATTGCGAGAAGCCGCACGCGGTCGCGCTGATCCGGCGCCTTCGTCACGCCGCCCGGCTGCAGAGACAGCGTATGGGGCCATTTTCCGGCGAGAAGCCCCATGATGTGCAGAAGCTCCGAACGCGCTGTCATCGCCTCTCCGACGAGCGTGCCGCCTTTCGCCTTGAATTTTTCGACGACCTTGGCGTGCCACGGCTCGTCGGCGTAAACTGCACGCGCGAAATCGGTCATGAAGAACACGTGGAAATGTGTCAGATGGTCAGCGATGTTTTCGGCGGCGTGGATGATCGCAGCCGCCCGCTCGCCGTTCGGCGGTGGTGCAATCCCTTGCGCGGCCGCAAGCGCCCTTGCGGCGGCGACGGATTGCGATACGGAACAAATTCCACAAATGCGCGGCACGATCGTCAGCGCATCGCGCGGATCTTTGCCTTCCAGTATCTGCTCGAACCCGCGGAAGAGTGGCGAGTTGACATAAGCCGCGCCAACCTCTCCATCTCGAATATCGAGGCGAATTTCGAGGTCGCCTTCGACTCGATTGAACGGCCCCGCAATGATCCGCCGGGTACCCTCAGTCATTTGAGATTCGTGTCTCTGTCAGTCGGTGGCGCGACGATGTAATCAGCGACCGCGTTGAGTTTGACGCGTTTGGGCGTCGCGGCCTTGGACAGCGAAGCCAGCGCGATAAACCAAGCCTTCGGCATGTCCGTCGGTAGACCGATCGGAATGCCGCCGATCTTCGGCGTTTCTGTAAACACGCGGCCCGGCTCCTCGAATTCCGGCGCCGTGCAATTGATGCACGGATAGCCGCCGCGCGTGCACGACCCTTCGCCATTCCAAGCTCGAGTGTTGCAATCGCCGTGGGCCTGCGTGCCGATACAGCCCAGGTTTTCCATCATGCAGCCGATTTCGGACAGTTCCTCAGCGCTCGCCTTGTATTCGTAATATTCATTGCGGGAACAGCCGTGATGCACGAGGTGATCGGAATAAAAGCGGGGACGGCGCAATGGATCGAGGTCTGAGAGAGAGAGTGCATCTTCGGACAGAAGCATGAGCGTTTCGGTTACCCAGTTAGGGTGCGTCGGGCAACCGGCGATATTGATGACGGGCAGACCGCTTCTGCTGCGGAAATCTGCACCGAGCGCGCCGCCCTGATTGCGCCCTTCGAACTGCAGTCCAACCGCGTCGGCTGGATTGTTCCCTGCTGCCGTTATGCCGCCGTAAGCCGCACAAGAACCAACGCCGACGACGTATTTCGCCAGTGGCGCAAGTTCCCGCAGCCACTCGATCATCGGCCGCCCTGTCCCCGCGAGTATATGAAAGCGTCCGCTGCCATTGGGGCCGCGCAGTACGGAGCCTTCGAAACAAAGAATGTCGAGCGGTCGCCGGCCCGCGATCACGTCGCTTAAGACCGCTTGGACTTCGTCTCCGCTTTCTTCGCTGAGCGAAGGATGCCAAAGAAAATCGAGCCCGAAACTCTCCAGCACTGGAAACAGTCCCGGTGCTTCGGCGCACATCATCGACATCGTGCAACCACCGCAGCCGCCGGATTGCAGCCAGAGCACTGTCTTCGGATTTCTCATCGCTCAGCCTCTCCGCCCTGCCACGACAGCGGCAAACGGATTTCAAACATTGCACCTCCCGACGATTTGTTGACGGCCGTGAGCATGCCGCGATGCTCCTTTACGATTTTATAGCTGATGGAAAGGCCGAGCCCCATGCCTTTTCCCACCGGTTTGGTCGTGAAAAACGGATCAAAAAGCTTGAGCAGAGCTTCCGGCGAGATGCCAGGGCCTTCGTCCGCAATCCGCAAAATCGCTTCGTCTTGAGTTGCTGTGATTTCGACGGCAATCTCGCCGCTCTCTTTGCCTTCCATACTGTCACAGGCGTTTTGGATGACATTCATCACGACCTGCTGAATATGGCCACCGCGCCCCTCGACGAGAAGTTTTTCTGGCGCCGTCACCGCCACGTGAATTCTGGGCTCGTGCGCCTTGACGACCCATGTCAACGCTGTGCGGGTGATGGCCACGAGATCGAAGAGCTGCGTCTCGCCATTGCCCTCAGCAGAGAACCGGCGCAGTGACTCGACGATATCGCGGACACGTTCCGCGCCTTCGAGCGCACCGGCAACGGCGCTGCGCAGATTGGCGACAGCGCGATCGATTTTGAGAGTCTGGCGGGCTTCGATGAGCTCTTCGCGCGGCGCGCCAGCCTGAACCTTATCGAAATACGCTTCGAGGCGGCCGACGTAACGCTCCAGCGCATGGGCATTCCCATAGACAAAGCTGATCGGATTATTGATCTCGTGAGCAACGCCCGAAACGAGGCGTCCGAGCGAGGCCATTTTTTCCGAATGCACGAGCTGCTCCTGGGTCCGCACCAGCGTGCCGTGAGCATTGTTGAGTTCGAGATAAGCGCGTCGCAATTCGCCGACGGGCCGTCCGATGAGAACGATACCGACAACGCGCCCTCGCGGATCGATACGTGGGGCTGCATGGATATCGAGAAGTTCGGCGGAGTTGCTGCCTTGGATCGAGAGTTCCAGGCGCTGCGTCTTTGCATTGGCCGCGGCGGCAAAGAGCATGTTCGACAACCGCTCTCTGTCTGCTTCGATGAACAGGTCTGCAACCAGCATGCCTATGAGCTTCGAAGCGGGCGTTCCGGTCTGCCGAACTAACGCCGCGTTGGTCTGCACGATACGGTTGGAGAGATTGCAGGCGATCAAAACATCCGTCATCGATCCGAGGACGGATTCCATGAAGGCACGCATTGCTTCGAGTGCCGAGTTTTTCTCTTCGAGTTCGACTTGGTACTTGAGAAGCTCCGAGTACGTCTCGTCCATCTTCCGGATCACGTCGATCCAGGCACCGTCCGTAAAGCTGCTGTCGGCCGTAGGTTGCGTATCTGCCATCGGTTGGATTATAGGGCTTCGCCTCGTCGTCGACAAACCCGCTTTTGGCATTTACTGACTTAGCAGCCTTGGACTTTTCGTCCGACCGGTCTGGCGCGACGGCTTAGCCGTCCTCAAATTCTGACGAAGCGTAGTTTTTTGGCGGCCCATACCGGGCCTGTGTAATCAACGCCGATGCGCGGCGTTGAGCGAACGCGAAGCTTCGTTGCGTTCTCGCCCGTATCGGCAAACCAAAGTCCGGTTTTGGGTGTGGCTTCCCGGCCGTGGAAGCTCGCGTCGATGTCCATCGCTGCGGTGACGCGGCCGGGCCCGCTTACTCCTTCGACGCCTCGGATGAGCACGGCGGATGCGTCACCCGCCTTGCCCGTCACGATGTTGAGCATCCAATGGATGCCGTAGGTGCGGTAGATATAAAAGTGTGCCGGCGGTCCGAACATGACTTCAGTTCTCGCCGTTCTTCCTTTGGAAGAATGCGAGGCAAGGTCGTGGACTCCTTCGTAGGCCTCGGTTTCGGTCACGGCCAACGCGGTTCGCATTTTCCCGATCCGACGCACGAGGTTTTTTCCGAGGAGATCGCGAGCAACCTTTGCGGCCGGGCGGTCAAAGAACGACTGCGGAAGTACATTGCTGCCGACAACGGAGTCCAATATCTGCCCCCCACGATTGACGATCCGAACTCCGCTTAGTCGCTCGCACATTTCAATATTTCTGCTGTATGCGATCTAATTCAATGCCAAGGCTGAGGTCGGGACGAGCATCTCGTTCCTAATGGTCGCGACTGGCTGAGCACAGCCACTTGCAGCTGGGGGCCGGCGCCTACACACCAAATGCCTAAGTCTGTCCAAAATCTGCATCATGCTGTGGCCGATTCCATATCGAGGCGACATCAAATTTTTCTTAGCGAGATGGAATAAAGCGCCAGGAGCACGAGTCTTCCCTTTCAAACCGCCAATTCGCGGGCTTTGGAAGGGAGTGCAGAAAATGGGTAATAATGACGGGGACGGTATCAACCGGCGGCATGCGCTGGAATGCATGATTTGGGCGGGGACCGGCGTCCTTTGGACGGTAGCGGGTGGAGTGCCGAAATCACTATCTCTGCTCGATGACGTTGAAGCTGCCGAAGCGGCAAAAAGCGGTTTCACTTTCTTGCAAATATCCGACAGCCATGTCGGCTTCAACAAGCCTGCCAATCCGCATGCGATTGAAACACTGAAAGAGGCGATCGGTCGGATCGACGCGCTCCCCGAGAAGCCGGCCTTTTTACTTCATACCGGGGACATTACTCACAGCGCGAAGCCCGTAGAGTTTGACGATGCGAATGAGATTATAGGCTCGACGCGAGTGAATGTTCATTATGTCCCCGGCGAGCATGACATCACGGACCAAGCGACTGAGAATGCCTATCTCGAACGGTACGGTAAAGGTGTAAAGGGCGGCGGTTGGTATAGCTTCGACCAACACGGCGTACACTTCATCGGTCTGAACAACGTGGTCAATCTCAAGAAGTTTGGCTTGGGGTTTCTTGGCGATGAACAGCTCAAGTGGCTGGAGGACGATCTTCGAGCACTGTCGTCTTCAACGCCAATCGTTGTTTTCGCGCACATTCCGCTGTGGTCGATCTATCCGAATTGGGGATGGGGAACGGACGATGCTGCTGTTGCGCTTGGTTACTTAAAGCGCTTTGGCTCGGTCACCATTCTCAACGGGCATATTCATCAGCTGATGCAGAAAGTCGAAGGCGACGTGACGTTTCACACGGCGCGCTCGACGGCGTTTCCACAACCTGCTCCCGGAGAAGCACTGTCACCCGGGCCGATGGTCGTTCCAGCCGACAAGCTGCGTGGCATGCTCGGGCTGACGAGTGTCACGTTCAAAAAGAACAAGTCGCCCCTTGCCATCATAGATACGTCGTTGGCGGATTGAGGCGGATTTCAAAATGCTTCGCATTGCAAAATTGCTCGTTGCTGTCGCGGTCGGGATATTCATCATTGTTCCGAGCGCCAGGGCCGCGCCGAGTGCTGCATACGGTGAAGAGATCTACCAAAGCTGCCAGGATTGTCATTCGCTCGACACCAACGATGTCGGCCCCAAGCATCGCGGTGTATTCGGGAGAAAGGCGGGAGCAGTTCCCGACTATAGTTATTCGGTTGCGCTCAAGACTTCCGGTATAGTTTGGACCGAAGATACCCTCGACAAATGGCTCGCGGACCCGCAGAAGCTCGTTCCTGGAGCGAAGATGTTTTTTCACCTCGATGCCGCCCAAGATCGAGCGGACGTCATAGAATATTTGAAAGAGCGAGCGAAATAATTTCATCGGGCGTAAAGTCCCGCTGCGCGCGCTTGGAGCGACGATCAATGGCCGACCGGCAGCGGTTTAACGAGGCGGTTCTTCCGTATATCGACGATGCTTTGTCGTTGGCGCGCTGGCTGACGGGCAACGTGGCCGATGCGGAAGATGTCGTCCAGGATGCTTGCATCCGGGCTTTCAAGGCGATCGCGACAGTGAGGCCTACAGATGGGCGCGCCTGGCTTCTCGCCATCGTTCGCAATACTGCATTCACTTGGATCTCGAAGAATCGACCAAAGGCCGTGGTTGCAACCGACGATGACGGATTGTTCGAGCAGGCGGTGCTGGAGATGATTGAACCGCATGCGTCTCCTGAAGCTATTCTCATTGGAAAAATGGATGCGGAATATTTGCACCTCGCGATAGCGGCGCTCCCCCTGTCCTATCGCGAGGTTCTGGTGCTGAGGGAAATGGAAGACCTTAGCTATCAAGAAATATCGCAAGTCTTGTCGATCCCGATTGGAACCGTGATGTCTCGGCTTGCCCGCGCGCGCAATCTCCTCATTCAGCGTATGGCGATGGTCGGCAAGGGAAAGGCGGGTGCAGCGTGAACAAGCCTTCTTCATGGTCATCGCGCGAAGAGTCGCTGCTTCTGCTCAACGCTTATCTAGATAATGAGCTGGATGCGGCTTCCGTTTTGAATATTGAGCGTCAGCTTGCGAATGATCCCGCCCTTCGCGCTGAGTATGACCGGCTCACCCAGTTACGGGCCGTGCTTTCCTCTCATTTGAAAAGCGAAGTCGCCTCAGATGCTTTTCGGAAGCGGATTGCTATGCTTGCCGAAGGCCCGGAAACTCAATTTCCTAAAGAAACTTTCGTGCCGTTGCCAGCGGCTGCCCGACGATCGAACGACTGGCGACACATGGCAGCGGCGGCTGTGTTTGCTGCCGCCGTTACCGGGATGGGCATGTATGGCATTTTGCGGCCTAATATGGAGGCGAGCGAGATCGCCGCGATCGTCGCCGATCATCAACGTTCACTTCTTGCGGCAACGCCGTTCGACGTTGCATCGAGCGACCGACACACCGTGAAACCTTGGTTTGACAGCAAGCTTGCGCTGTCACCTCAGGTCATCGACCTGTCGAGCGACGGCTTTCCGCTGGCAGGCGGTCGTGTCGAGGTCATCGAGGGTAAGCCGGTGCCGGTTCTGGTCTATCATCGCCGCGCACACATTATCAGTGTCGTCGCGATTCCGAAGGTGGGACGAAAAACGACAACCGAGCCGTCGCTCGCGACAACGAAAGACGGCTATTCGGTCATTCGCTGGCATGGACAGGACTTCGATTACATCGTTGTGTCGGACCTCGCCATGAACGAACTCGATGAGTTCGTCATGCGCTGGCGTCAAGCCGCGGCGGAACGGTAAGTGGCGCAGCGATACCGCACGCGCACGTCAGCTTGCGAGAAGGTCACTGCGTTTGGCCCGCAGCAGCGAGGTATTAAGCCGGGCATTGGCGCGCTGAATCTCAGCGACGGTATCAAATACGAAGCGAATGTGATCGGTCGCGGCGGTTTCAGCCCGTTCCGGATCGCCTGAGACCACGGCTTTGCCGATTTCGATGTGCTGTGCGAGCAATTTTTCTCGCACGCCAGCCTTCAGATAGAGGTTCTTGCGGTTGAAAAAGATGTTGTTGCGAAGAAGCTCGCTCAACGCACGCATCACGTGGAGCATGACGAAGTTATGCCCGGCTTCATAGACGAGCATGTGCAATGTGACGTCGGCCTCTGCCTCTTGCTCAGGATCCTGGAGCTTGTGCGCTTTTCGCATATTGCTGAGACACGAACGGATTGCCACTCGCTCCACGTCGGTTGCTCTAAGCGCTGCGTCGCGCGCAGCCCGGGCCTCGACGCACTGACGAAATTCGAAATAATCGGCAAAGGCGTGCGCGTTGTCGCGGTATAGGTTCGCCAGTGGCGCCATGATGGGCGACAGAAATTGCGCCACGTAAGTTCCATTCTTGGAAGATTTCAGCAGTCCACGGTGTACGAGCTTGTCGATGCCCTCTCTCAGCGAAGGCCGCGATACGTCGAGTTTCTGTGCGAGTTCTCGCTCGGCGATGAGCTTCTCGCCTGGACGCAATGCCCCCTCGAGAATGAGCTTCTCGATCTGGGACGCAATGGCGTCGGCAATTTTCGGTGTGCGCACAGTAAGCATGAAATGGCCGCCCCGGAGAATTATTGTGTCACTCTTTTAAGACTGCGCAATGAGCAATGCCATAGGTCGTTTCCGTCCAGCTATATGGCAATCAGATTTGACCGCTCCCAAGTTGTGGTATAAAAATTTTACCAAAAAGGCGGCGATGTCAAAGCAGCCGTTACGGGGGGAACGGGTCGCATGTGGTCACAAGTTTATGACCCGTTTGGCAGTCTGCTGGTTTCGGCGGCCGTAGCTGTAATCCCGGTGCTTGTGCTCCTTGCCAGCATCGGGATTTTCGAGGTTCGAGCACATATCGCGGCGATCCTCGGCCTGACGGCTGCCCTGCTCGTCGCGATATTTGCTTACGGCATGCCGACGCAGATGGCCGGAACGGCAGCACTTTATGGCGCTGCGTTCGGTTTTCTGCCGATCGGCTGGATCATTCTCAATGTAATCTTTCTCTACCGGCTTGCGAGCGAGAAAGGCGAGTTCGATGTCCTGCAGAAATCCATCGGCGCCATCAGCAGCGACAAGCGATTGCAGCTTCTCTTCGTTGCCTTTTCATTCGGCGCCTTTTTTGAAGGCGCGGCGGGCTTCGGAACACCGGTCGCCGTGACGTCTGCGATGCTGATCGGTCTAGGCTTTCCGCCGCTGCCCGCTTCCGGGCTGTCGCTGATCGCCAACACGGCACCGGTTGCATTCGGTGCGCTCGGAACGCCTCTCGTGGCGTTGTCCGCCGTCACCGGCCTCGACCTTTATAGTTTAAGTGCCACAGTCGGGAGGCTGCTCGCGCCATTCGCGATCATTGTGCCGTTCTGGGTGGTCTGGGCTTTCGTCGGCTTCCGCAAAATGATCGAAGTTTGGCCGCCTATACTAGTGGCGGGTGTTTGCTTCGCAGTTCCGCAGTATCTTGTCTCGAATTTTCACGGACCTTGGCTAGTCAACATTGTTGCCTCGCTCGCATCCATGGCGGGTCTGACCTTGTTTCTGAAAGTTTGGCGCCCCAAGGTGGTCATGACCGAGGTGTCGGACTCTGGCCCTTCGGAACCGTCGCTGGCGGCACACTCGACGCGGCATTCCTCAGACGCATTATGGCGGGCTTGGACGCCTTGGATCATCCTCGCGGTCTTCGTGTTCCTCTGGGGAACGCCGCAGGTCCGGGCCGGTCTTGATGGGATTTGGATCGAGAAAATTCCGGTCGCGGGGCTGCACGATCTCGTGCAGAAGATGCCGCCCGTTGTTCCCGCGCCGAAGGTCGAAGCCGCTGTTTTCAACGTCAATCTTCTGTCGGCGACCGGGACGGGTATCCTGCTGTCCGCAATCGTTTCCGGCCTTTTTTTGGGCTACGGCGTTCTTGATCTCATGCGAATGTACGCGAAGACCATTTACGTGGTTCGCTATTCGCTGATGACGATCTCGTGCATGATGGCCATCGGATTTGTCACGCGGTATTCCGGCAGCGACGCCACTCTCGGTCTGGCACTCGCGCAAACAGGATGGGCGTATCCGTTCTTTGGCACGCTGATCGGTTGGCTTGGCGTCGCGCTCACGGGATCGGACACGTCATCGAATGTGCTGTTCGGTGGCCTGCAGAAAATTACGGCCCAGCAGCTGGGCATCAATCCAATCCTGATGGCGTCCGCCAATAGCGCTGGCGGCGTCATGGGCAAGATGATCGATGCGCAGTCGATCGTCGTCGCTTCGACCGCAACCAAATGGTACGGCCATGAAGGGTCGATCCTGCGCTTTGTGTTTTTCCATTCGCTTGCGCTGGCGATGCTCGTCGGCCTGCTTGTTATGGCCGAGACTTATCTTTGGCCTTTCAAGCTTCTTGCGCCGTAGGAATGCCAGCCGGCGCCACAGAGCAAAGTTCGCGTCATGAATTTCGAACCGACGACATAAAGGAGAGCTTGATATGTCATCCGTTACAGTAAATGGCGAGCTCCATGAATTCAGCGGCGATCCCAACATGCCGTTGCTCTGGTACGTGCGCGATATCCTGAATCTCACCGGAACGAAATTCGGGTGCGGCGCGGGTGTCTGCGGTGCGTGTACGGTTCACATCGATGGTGTTGCTGCCCGTTCGTGCCAGACAACCCTTGGCGACGCCGCGGGCAAGTCGATCACGACGATTGAGGGGCTGAGCCCCGACGGCAATCACGAAGTGCAAAAGGCTTGGAGGAAGGTCAACGTTCCGCAATGCGGTTTCTGCCAAGCGGGCCAGATCATGCAGGCAGTTTCGCTGCTCGCCAAGAATCGCGCGCCATCCGACGCCGAAATCGTCGAAGCGATGTCGGGAAACATCTGCCGGTGCGGCTGCTATCAGCGTATTCATGAAGCCGTTCGTCTCGCCGCGGGAGGCGTTTGATCATGCTGCATTATCTCAAAACCGAGGCGGATACTGCTACCGAGAAGAAATCTGATGCCGAGATTTCAAACGTCAGTCGCCGCGGAGTGCTCGGCGGAATTCTTGGCGCTTCGACTTTCGTCATGGCCGTGCGCTTTGCCCCGGCAGAGGCGCGCGAGGCCTTGAAGCCCTATCCGACTGGCGGGCTCAACATGCCGAGCGGCGTCGTTTCGGATCCGCATGTCTTCATCGCCATCGCCGCGACCGGCGACGTGACGATCGTCACACACAGAAGCGAGATGGGAACCGGCATCCGGACGAGCTTGCCGATGGTTGTCGCCGATGAAATGTGCGCAGACTGGTCTCTCGTGCATCTCGTGCAGGCACCCGGCGACGAGCCGAGATACGGCAACCAGGATACGGATGGATCGCGCAGCATGCGCCACTTCATCCAGCCGATGCGCCAATGCGGTGCCGCAATGCGTCAGATGCTGGAAGCCGCAGCAGCTGCAAAATGGGGTTCTGACGCCTCTCTTTGTCGGGCGCGCAATCATGAAGTCGCTCTGCTCGACAAGGAAGGCAAGGAGACAGGCAAGGTCCTGGGGTTCGGCGAACTCGCTGAAGCAGCTCTGGCGCTCTCGGTGCCCGCGCCGGAGACGATCCTCTACAAGTCGCCCAACGAATTCACTCTGATGGGTAAGGGCGAAGTCCAAATCGTTGATCTTCACGATATCACGACGGGCAAAGCCGGTTACGGCGCCGATACGCGTCTGCCCGGCATGAAGTTCGCGGTCGTCGCAAGGCCAGCTGTCGTCGGCGGCAAGGTGAAATCCTATGACGCGTCCGCAGCGCTGAAGATCCCGGGCGTCCATTCCGTGCAAGAGATTGACGGCGTCTTCACCGTTCCAAGAAAGTTTGGTCAGCTCGGCGGCATCGCCGTCGTTGCGGACACGACCTACGCAGCGATCCAAGGTCGTGATGCGTTGACGATCGAATGGGAGGACGGCCCGAACACCACATACAATACGGACACGTTTACCGCCGAGATGTCGGCAACGGCTGCAAAGCCGGGCAAAGTTCTGCGCAATCAGGGCGATCCCGATGCCGCCTTCGCAAACGCCAAGGATGTCATAACCGCGGAATACCATGGCCAGCACATGGTGCAGGCGCCGATGGAACCGCTAGTCGCGATTGCGCGCATCGTCGATGGCAAAGCCGAGATCTGGGCATCGGTTCAGAGCCCTTACGGTGCACGCAAGGATATCGCCGCTGCACTGAAAATGCCGGTCGAGAATGTGACCGTCCATGTCTCGTTGCTTGGCGGAGGCTTTGGCCGCAAGTCGAAGTGGGACTTCATGCTGGAAGCCGCTCTCGTCTCGCAGAAGCTCGGCGGAACACCGGTGCTGCTGCAGTGGACGCGCGAGGACGACATCCAACACTCATTTTATCATACGACGTCTGTTGAGCGCATTGAGGCTGCGGTCGATGAGAAGGGCAAAGTCACGGGTTGGCGTCACCGCACCGTCGCGCCCTCGATCGTTTCGACATTCAAGGCGGACGATGGGTACCAGTTTCCCATCGAATACGGCATGGGCTTTGTCGACGTGCCGTTCGACATCCCGAACGTCCGCTGCGAGAACGGTCAGGCGATGGCACATGCGCGTATCGGCTGGTTTCGCTCGGTTTCCAATATCCAGCGTGCGTTTGCGGTGCAGTCGGCCGCATGTGAGATTGCACACAAGCTTGGCCGCGACCCGAAGGATTTCCTACTCGAGCTGATTGGCCCCGACAGGATTATAGATCCGAAGACCTCCGGTTTTCCGGCTGACTTCTGGAACTATGGCGAACCGTACGAGGAATTTCCGATCAATACCGCGCGCTTGAAGAACGTCATTCGTGTCGCTGCCGAAAATGCCGGCTGGGGAAAATCACTGCCCTCACGGGAAGGGTTCGGGATTGCTGCGCATCGCGCCTTTGCAAGCTACGTTGCAAGTGTCGTGCACGTGAAGATCGACGACGATGGTACCATACGCGTTCCGCATGTTACCTCGGCCATCGATTGCGGCTTCCATGTCAATCCCGAGCGCATTCGCTCTCAAATGGAGGGGGCGGCCGTCATGGGCATGTCGAATGCGCTCTACAGCGGCATTACGTTCAAAGAGGGCGCTGTCGAGCAGTCGAACTATTTCGATTATAACGTGACCAGGATGAGTAATTATCCGGAGAAAGTCTCCGTCCATATTATCGAAACGCCAGAGAGCACGCATGCGGGCGGCGTCGGGGAACCGGGCGTGCCGCCATTGGCCCCGGCGCTCGCCAATGCCATCTTTGCCGCAACCGGCAAACGGCTCAGAAAATTGCCGATGGGCGAAAAACTATCGTGAGGGCGGCAAGGTCGTCACGATAGTTTCATCCGGCGGGCGCTGCGTGTGCGGGCAGCGCTGTCCGCATCCGCAATGTCGTCGCCTGGTAAGAAGGAGAAAGAAGTCCTGCTGTAGCTAGATGTCAAACTCCAAGGCAGCAGGACCGGCATTACAAAAATCGCGACTTATAGAAGTATCCGACCGTCGGTTTTATTGAGCACGTCGTCAATAGTCACACCAGAAGCCAATTCAACCAGCCTGAGCGCCCGAGTAGCCTGGTCGACGTCGAGCACGCACAAGTCTGTTATTACCCGATTGACAACCTGTGCTCCCGTCAAAGGCAGCGTGCAGCGTTGAACAATTTTGGGCTCGTCGCGAGCGGTGTGCTCCATCAGCACAACAACCCTCTTCACGCCCGCGACGAGATCCATGGCGCCTCCCATGCCTTTCACCATTTTTCCTGGGACCAACCAGTTCGCGAGATCGCCGCCTTCCGACACCTGGAAGGCGCCAAGAATCGAGAGATCGATGTGACCGCCGCGGATCATCGCAAAGCTATCGGCCGACGAGAAATAGCTGGTCGAAGGCAGTTCTGTAATCGTCTGCTTTCCTGCGTTGATAAGATCAGCATCCTCCTCGCCCTCGTAGGGAAACGGCCCCATACCAAGCATGCCGTTCTCGCTCTGAAGCGTCACGGTCATTCCGGGAGGAATATAGTTGGCAACCAGGGTCGGAATTCCGATGCCGAGATTCACATAAAAGCCGTCTTCGATTTCTCGGGCGGCACGCGCTGCCATCTCTTCGCGTGTCCAGGCCATATCAGGCGGTCTCCTTCTCGGATTTGATCCGTGTCGTGCGTTGCTCAATCCGTTTTTCCGGATTGGGGACGTGAACAATGCGCTGCACGTAAATGCCGGGCGTGTGAACGTGATCGGGATCGATTGCGCCAGATGGCAGGAGGTGTTCCACCTCCGCGACCGTTACTCGGGCAGCGGTCGCCATCATGGGATTGAAGTTACGTGCTGTCTTCCGATAGATGAGGTTTCCTTCAGCATCACCGGCGAATGCATGAACAAGTGCGAGATCGGCGAAGAGGCTGGTCTCCATGACGTAGTCTTCGTCATTGAAACTGCGCACTTCCTTGCCATCGGCCACCAATGTTCCGACTCCCGTTTTCGTATAGAATGCGGGGATTCCTGCGCCGCCGGCTCGGATTCTCTCGGCCAATGTGCCCTGAGGATTGAATTCAAGTTCGAGTTCTCCAGCAAGATATTGCTGAGCAAAGAGACGGTTCTCCCCTACATAGGATGAAATCATCTTTTTGATCTGTCGCGTCTCCAGAAGTATGCCCAACCCGCAGCCGTCAACGCCAGCATTGTTGGAGATGACAGTGATGCCGGAAACTCCCGAACTACGGATTGCCTCGATCAAATTTGCCGGAATGCCGCAAAGCCCGAATCCGCCGGACATGATGGTCATACCATTTCTAAGTAAACCGGCGAGCGCGCTGGCGGCGCCTGAATATGTCTTTCTCATCGATGATTTCCCATCGGATCAAGACCAACGCCGCGAAGCTGCGTTGGTCATATGAGTTGATCAGGGAGTAATTGCAACTTTCAGGACCCCATCGCGCTGGTTAGCAAAGAGGTCGTAAGCTTCTTCGATTTGATCCAGCTTAAAGTGATGCGTGACGAGGCCGGAGAGATCCGCACGTCCTGAAGCCACCACTTCCAGCATGCGGCGCATTCGTTCTTTGCCACCAGGACAGAGCGATGTGCGGATAGATTTGTTACCGAGTCCGGCATCGAAGGCGACAAGAGGAATTTTGAGGTCCGATGAATAGACACCGAGGCTTGAGAGAATGCCGCCCGGACGCAACACCCGTAAAGCCGCTTCAAAGGTTGGCTGCGTTCCAAGCGCCTCTATCGCAACGTCGACGCCACGCCCATCGGTCAACCTCATGATTGCGTCGACTGGGTTTTCCTTCTTGAAATCGACCACAACGTCTGCGCCCATTCGCTTCGCCATCTCCATGCGTGCGGGGACGGTATCGACGGCAATGATGCGTGTTGCGCCCATCAGCTTGGCCCCTGCCGTCGCGCAAAGCCCGATCGGTCCCTGAGCAAAGACGGCGACCGTATCGCCGATCTTGATTTCTCCCGTCTCTGCTCCAGCGAAACCTGTCGACATGATGTCAGGGCACATCAACACTTGCACATCTGTCACTCCGTCATCTATGGGCGCGAGGTTCGCCATAGCATCTGGGACGCGGACAAACTCGGCCTGACAGCCGTCGATCGTATTTCCGAACTTCCAACCGCCGATCGCTTTCCATCCATGCTTGGTGCCCGCGCCGTCTTGAGCTCCGCAGCCACATAGGCAGGCGTTACTCCAGCCCGACGGTGTGATCGCGCCGGCGATGACCCGTTGACCTTCTTTAAAGCCGGTCACGCCGGATCCCAGCTTTTCGATGATCCCGACCGGCTCATGACCGATGGTCAATCCTTTTGCCACCGGGTACTCGCCCTTAAGGATGTGGACGTCTGTACCGCAGATGGTTGTCGTCGTTACGCGCACCAAAGCGTCTTGTGGACCGATGTCCGGGATCGGTTTGTCCTCAAGTACGATGCGGCCTTTCTCTGCGAAGATCGCTGCCTTCATTTTTGCTGCCATTATTGATTTCCCCTTATTGTTTTATTGGTTTTGCGTGGAGGGACGTTTTTTGAGGCTCGGTGCAGAATCAAGCGGCATCGGCGCGTTCTGGGATGGGAAGGCCAAGCCAGTCGCGGTAGAACGTATCGATATCGGGTTCGAAGTCGCGGATGATCGGATACCAGGGCGTAGGTGCCTCGACGTCATGGAGCGAGCCGCATTGAGGGCAGAAATACTCGCGGATGACTTGCCAAGTAGGTGTCGGAGCCATCAAGCGAGGATAGATCTCCTCCATCTTTTCGGGTGTGTCGCGCACGTTAATGAGAGCGTTGAGCTTCCAGTTTTCTCGCCAATCGCAGAAGTCGTGACCGCACTCACAGCGCACCGTCCATTGCTTGGTCCGCTTCTGCTGGACGATATGGAGCTTTGGGCCGAGCGGGAGGACGATCTTTTCCGACCAGGGTACTCTCTCTTGCAGGATTTCGATGTAGGTTTGGAAGCGCTCAGGATCCTTCGGGGTCGAGAGCATCTGGTGGAGGGTGTCGTGATCAATCTTTCCATCGATGAGATCGGCGATCTTACTGCGTGTATATTTCATGTTGTTTCTTCCCAAACGAATTTTCTACGAATGGCGCGACTGCGGACGATTGCATCCGAAGCTGCTCACGTGGCGATCATTCCTCGACAAACTGGACGGTCTTGACGTCGGGCAGCTCGGAAAGATCCATCGAGTAGCGCGAGCCATAGGAAGGAATTCCGAGTTCTTCCTCGCTAATCGTCCAACTCTCGGGCAGATCCCAGAACGCGCGAAATTCCTTTTCGAAGCGCGGTCCGAGCTTGAACGATGCAGCGAACATCTGCTGCACCTGGGTGGCCGCGGTCTTGGCTAGGATGTTTTCTCGTTCCTTCATCCTCCATTCCTGGGCGGGAATAGCTGTAGCGATACGCGATTTGAGGATGGTTTTGCGTTCCGCCTCTGTGGCTTCTCTGTCGACAGTGAGGCCATCTCCGCCCTGTTTCAACACGACGCCATAAACTTGCTTGGCAAAGCGCTCGAGAACGTAGCCGCCGTTCACGTCGTCGGCCACGGACTGGGGATCGCGATCTAGCGGGTCACCAAAACCGGGCCCACCCCGCATGTAATTGAGATAGAGGTCATAGTCGGAGAACATCTCCTCCGTGGTGATGGCTTGCTTGTCGCGCTTGATCACAGCGCCATGCAAAAGATCATCCCATGTTGGATTTTGCGGATCGGTATCGCCGCCCAGCGGGATATCCTGTCCGTTTTCTATGAGGGATTTGAGACCTGTCTGGTGCGCGGCGAACCTGTAACCCGACGCCGCGGGATAGCCGCCCATCAGTCCCCAGTCCGAAGAGACATGGCCATTGCCCATGAAGAACATGGTCCAATCCTTGGCATTCCAGACCATGCGGAGGCTCTCGAAACCGCAGCCGCCGCGATACTTGCCAGATCCACCCGAGGAAGCCTTGATCTGGCGACCGAGATAGATAAGTGGCTCGGCAAGTTCCCAGATTTCCATGTCGCCCATGTCGCCTTCCGGGTTCCAAATGGCCGCTGCATGTGAAAGTCCGTCGCCGACAGCTGTTGCCCCAGTGCCGTTTGCTGCGCATTCAAATGAGTTTACGGCGTGGATCTCGTCGTATTGATTGAAACCTCCGCCTTGCAGCCAGTTCGAGGTGTTGGCGTTTCCCGCATTCACCTCTTCCAGGTAGCCTCGGCCAAAATAGGAACGTGATAGTCCCCGCCATAACGCCGTCCAGGCCGAGACGAGGAAGTGCCACGAATACGAGAAAGCCACGCGGCGATCGTCAGGGTTCATCCAGGTGCCTTTAGGCAAACGAAACTCGGTGCCATAGGCCGCCCCATCATTAATCATCTCAGAGGGGATGAGCGTCTGAGTCATCATCACCCATATGCCGGACGTGAAGCTCACCTGATGGGCATTGTATGTGTGCCAACCCCAGCGACTTGCGCCTTCGAAATCGAGACGCCAAGTGCCGTCGCCGCGAATGGTGATCTCGGAGGGCGCATGCATAATGGTGTCGACTTTGGCGAAGTCCGAAGGAACACGCACGTCTTCGTGATTATATGGCACGTCGACGAAACCGACTTGGCGGTACTTGCCGGGAATGGTCATGGCCTTGATGCGATTCTGCAGACCGAGCCGCCCGTGCTCCACTGCCTCGTAGGCAAATTTCCAATATGCTTCGATGCCCTCGTCTGCGATCACCTCCTCAACCAGCTTACGGATCATATGGCAGCCGGCGATGCGCGTACGCTCGTCAAGCATCCAGTAACGCGTCGTCCGCACCATGCGCTGGCTTTCATGCAGCCAATCTCGAAAGAGCGTGTCGTTCTCGCCGATCTTACGGCACGTTATCGAATAGCCGTCGCCGAAGCGCTGTACTTGGCCCGTCGCCATTGAGCCCGGTCCAACCGCGCCAGTGTCGATCACATGGGTGACACCGCCGACCCAACCGATCAGTTCTCGCTCCCAGAAGATCGGCACGATGGTATGGATGTCGCAAGGGTGCACGTTTCCGATGAGCGAGTCGTTGTTACAGAAGATATCCTTGTCGTTGACGCCGGGATTGCTCTCCCAATCGTTCTCGATCATGTATTTGATCGCCGCGCCCATCGTGCCGACATGAATGATGATGCCGGTGGAGGTCAGAATGGAATCTCCAGCGGCATTATAGAGAGTGAAGCAAAGCTCACCTTCCTGCTCGACGATCGGAGACGCTGCGATTTTCTTTGCAGTCTCGCGAGCATCGACGACACCAGCACGCAGGCGTGAAAAAAGCTTGTTGTAGAGAATGGGCTCTCTATCGCGTAGCTCCATCGTCTTCAGACCCGCATAATGCTTGCTTGAATGGGTCGCAGACATTATGCGGTCGCGGTGCTGTTTCAGTGTCTCGCCGCCGCGAACAATGCCCCGTGCGGCTCCTTCCAGAGTCGTTTTTTTCAGGTTGATGTTCATCGCTGTTTCCTTTGAATTTTTGAATATTTAAGTCCCGACGGGCGGAGGATCCCGTCGAGACCAAGCGGCCAATCAGACTTCTTTCAGGTGGAACAGACGATGGCCGTCGAGCCATGTTTCAAAACCGTCTGGGACAACAAACGTCGTTGCGTCCGATTCAATGATAGCGGGGCCTCTCACGCGGTTGCCCGGGCGAAGTGCCTCCATCCTGTAGAGCTGCGCATTGACCCAACGCTTTTTGCGATAGAACTTTCGCGTGCCGAGTTTTGCTACTTCGGGCGGCGTCTCGGTCTGAAGATCTTCCTTGGGGATCTTAGGCTTCTTGATCGGCACCGTGCCGCGCATTAGGGCGCCGGTAACCGAATAGCCGAGTTCAGGTGAGCGCGCGCTTTCGGCATAAACTCTGCCGTAGGTGATGTTGTAGGCATCGACCATCCTGTCCCAGTCATCGGTCGTGGCGGCCGATTTGATCGGACTTTCGATTTCAAGGTCGTTGAGCTGACCTCGATATTGCATGCGATAACCGGGCTGGAGAACGACTTTATCTGCCTCGTAGCCGTTCAGTTTGAACTCCTCCAGGACGTTGCGTGTAAGTTCCTCCCAAGCCGACTGCAGAACGTTAGCAGCCGCAGCTTTTTTCTCATCGGAAGCGTCCGGGGCGATGTTGATGTCGAGCGATTTGTCGTAGCGATATTCGAAGTCAGCCGCGGCGCAGCCAAAGGCTGAAAATCCGGCCGCCCAAGCCGGTACGATGACATCCTCGAAGCCCAGTCCTTCCGTGTATCCGTAAGTGTGGACCGGACCTGCACCGCCATAGGAAAAGCAGACGAAGCTCGTTGGCGAATAACCCTTGCCGGAGATCATTGAGCGCAGATAATCGCGCAGATCAGAATCCAACAGTTCAATCACGCCCGCAGCGGCATCCTCCACCGAAAGACCAAGTGGATCGGCGATCTGCTTTTTGATGGCCTCCACCGAGCGCTGACGGTCGAGTTTTATCGCGCCGCCGAGGAAGTTGTCTGGGTTGAGATAGCCGAGCACCATATGACAGTCAGAAACGGTGACGGTGTCTATGCCGCTATCGGCCCAACAAACGCCAACGCGATAACCTGCGGAGTCCGGTCCGAGCTTGATCGCTTTCGTGTAGGGGTCGAGGCGAACGAATGAGCCTGCGCCGGCACCGATCGAATCCATGGCAACGAGCGGCAGTGAAAGGACGAGCCGTGCCATGTCCGGATCATTTTTTATCGTCAATTCGCCTTGCGTAATGAGCGCGACGTCGAATGAGGTGCCTCCGATGTCGGAACAGGCGATGTTGTGATAGCCGAGAACTTCGCCCAGGTATTTGGCGCCGATGACACCGCCGATGGGTCCCGAAACGATTGTCCGCGCGAGTTCCTTGGCCTTCCACGATATTGTCCCGCCATGGGTGGCCATGACGCGGAAATCAAATTTTGTGCCCCGCTCTTTAAAGGCATCTGAGATTTTCTTGAGTGTCTGGCGGGAGGGTTCGGCCGCATAGCCTTCGAGGATCGTCGTGTTGGTTCGGTGTGTCTCCTTGCGTACGGGATAGTAATCCGCCGATGCAAAGACCGGGATCTTCTTGCCGCTCCTCTCAATCTCCTCAAGGACGATGTCGCGTACGCGTCGCTCATTCGATGAATTTTTGTAGGAGTGCATCAGGCTGATGACGATGCCTTCGACATCAAGATCAATCAAATCACGAGCCGCATGACGTGCAGTCTCCTCGCGCAGAGGAATGACCACATTTCCTGACATGTCGACGCGTTCGACCACGCCGCGTGTGAGACGGCGTGGCACGAGCGGTGGATCATAGCGATGTGTGTTGAGGTGGATGCGGTCTTCGTAAGCATAACCGAGATAGCACTGGATGGCTCGGCCCATACGGTGGAAGTCTTCCAAGCCGCGATTAACGATCAGCCCACATTTTAGGCCCTTACGCTGTACGACGCGGTTGAGCATCGCCGTGCCGGAATAGACACCGGTCTGAAGCTGCTTCAGCGCTGAATCGAGCGGCATTCCCCACGCGCCTAATCCATCCTCGCTCGAAGCGATAAGGCCGAGTGATTCATTTTGAGGTGTACTCTGCGCTTTTCCGACGACGAACTCGCCATCCGAATCAACGAAGAAGGTGTCGGTCATCGTGCCGCCGGCGTCGATTCCGAGCACTTGAACATTTCTGGTTTCTCTGGCTTGGCCGTCCACGTTTATCCTCCTGCTGCACGGTCAGCGTCTTTCGCGCCGAACACTTCAGATCTCGCAGGAGATGTGCCAACATGGACCGTTGAGAGCGCCATTCAAGCGCTTCAATCGCTTACCGCTTTTGCTCAGTGGATTTTTGCGTTTGCTAACGCTTGCGACTCGGACAGTCGATCAACAAGGACCGTCCGAACGGCATACAGCCTTACGCTTTTGACGGACGATTTGCGCCGTATTGCTGAAGGCGGACATAGAGTGTCGAACGTGCGATGCCGAGGCGGCGTGCGGCTTCCGTAAGATTGCCGTTGCAGGCCTCCACCTGGGCGATAATTGCGGAGCGTTCCTGCGCCTTGAGATCGCCGGAGTGACGTTCGACCGGAGCGATGGCGGGAGCGATCTTGGCGCTATCACCCCCCAGCGGCTGCGTTGACACGAGGAGCTCCGGCGGAATATTTCCGACGTCAATAACGTCGCCATCGCTCAATGCGACCATGCTCTCTATCACATTGCGCAATTCGCGAACGTTTCCTGGCCAAAGGTACTTGGCCAGAATTTCAAGTGCGTCGTTTGAGATGGAAATTGGTCCGCATTTCTGGCGTTTAGCCGTCACCGCAACGAAATGCATGGCGAGTTGCGCTACATCTTCTTGGCGTTCGCGCAATGGTGGGACGCGGATGCGTGTTGCTGCTATGCGGTAGTACAGGTCGCGCCGAAATCGACCTGCTTCCACCTCGCTGACCAGATCGCGGTTTGTCATGGATACGAGCCGGAAATTGACTCGTCGGCCTTCGTGGTCGCCGACACGATAGACGACGCCATCCTCGAGAACGCGCAAAAGATAGGATTGCAGGTCGAGCGGCATCTCGCCAATTTCGTCGAGACAGAGCACGCCGCCGTCTGCCATCTCGATCTTGCCCGGCCGGCCGCGATCGTCCGCGCCGGTGAATGCGCCTTTGGCGTAGCCGAACAGTTCGCTGGCGATGAGATCGCGGGCCATCCCGCCACAGTTGACGGGTACGAGCGGCCCATCCATGGCGAAACTCGCGCTTTTGATTGCGCGCGCGAAGAGCTCCTTGCCGACACCGGTCTCGCCCTCGATAAGAATAGGGAGCGGACTCGCGGCAAGCTTTCGTGCTCGCGCGCACACAGTCCGCATGACTTCGCTGCTGCCAACAATCTCGTCGAAGGCCACCGTAGTCTCGACGGCCGCTCGAACAGACGATGACGCCTTATGCGCTCGCGGCTGGGGTATGACGACCAGACAACCGATCGCTTCGCCCTCCGAATGTACGATCTCGATACGTGCATTGGGAAAACGCCGACGGCAATTCTCCTCCCAAGCCGCAGGAGTGGCACCGCCAATTATCTTGCCAAACTCTTGAGCCGCGGCTTTATCGTCGAGCTTTTGTATGGCTTTCTCGGTTGCGTGCACGACAGCCCCGCGGCGGTCGACCAACAGGATATCGTCCGACAGCCAAATCGATCGTTTGGCGACAAAGCGTCTAAGCAACGCTTCATGTTCCAACTTGGCGGCACGTCCAAGTGAAGCCTCGATCTCCTGGCCTATACTCACGGCGAGCGCAAGACTTTGCGGATTGTAGGACGCCGCGGGACCGGAAATGTCCACGATCCCCAGCAACTCCCCATCGACGGGATGACAGATTGGTTTGGCGGCGCATGTCCAACGTTGAACATCCGCGCAGAAATGCTCGGCTCCGCAAATCTGTATCGGACGTCGTTCCGCAAGCGCTGTGCCAATGGCGTTGGTACCGATAACACCTTCGGCCCATCGCCCGCCGATTTGCAGATGATTGCGCCGGCCTTCGTCAACGACGCGAGGATCGCCTGCTGTTTCGACGATGAAGCCGCTTGCGTCCGTCAGGACCATCATCGACCTTGCATCGCTGAGAAATTCCGACGATCGTTCCAGTGCCGGGCGCGCAACTCTCAGCAGCTCGGCAATCTTTGATCTGCGCAAAAAGATCTCAGGTTCCCCCGCGAGCGGTGCTTCCTTCCAACCCGCTCCCACGCCGAAATTTCGAGATCGTTCCCAGGATGTCGCCACGGCCAGCGGAAACGCATGCGGAGTCCGCCCATTCTTCAGGAATGCTTCCCACGCCAAGCGAATGTCGCGCTGATGCATGACCTCACGCCTCCCAAGCCATGACAATCGCCCCTTAGCGAGCTAGTCACGAACCACCGAGGACGCGGAAGCGTCGCGCACGCGGCGCAGCAACTTACCGACGCCGTCGCGTTTCGGTGCATTTCCTCCCGCGGATTTCTCCGATCCGCATCGCTAAAACTTAAAGCGCTTGCATACGAGTTGACAAGCGTAGGGTGCGGTGTCCGAACGCGGCAACCTCCCGGCGGAAACCTAAGCTTCAAGAGGGGCTTAGGAATTTGACCAAACAGGAGGAGCTGAGGATGTGCTCGGCAGAATAATGACCTAGGCGGCAAATGACGCTTGGAATGGCTAACAAGAAATTGGCCGCATCAGGACTATCCGTGTGCCATTAGACAAGCACCGCAAACAAGATCGCCCTCTTTCCTATATCTCGCCCACAAGTTCCAAGGGCGCCGGCCTTCCGGTCCTTACTGCTTTCTCTTGCGTCAAACCGGGCAATATGCCCGCCGAGCGGCTGCTCCCTTCATTTTTACATGCAGATGGTGCACGTTGCCAAAAAACGGGAAGAGACTATGCGTCTTCTTACGCTCCTCATCATCCGGCTCATGGCGGCTGTGTTGCTTTGTCTTTCGGTCGCGATTGCGTGCCTCGTGTGGGACGCGCATCGTTCGATCGAAGGGGACGTGACCGCAACGGCAACGCGTGTCAATCAGCGTCTGCAGGCCCTCTATTGGCAGCATATGGTCTGGCACAACGGCATTTCGCGAGGATCTCTCGTTCCTCTTCCGGATTGGGATACAGTCGAGACCCAGAGCATTATCTCGCCGGGCGTATGCGTAACGTTTGCTTTGCCCGGTGGCGACCCCCGCAAACTATGTAGTCAGGTTGAAGCCTTGGGGCCGCCCGCTCCAGCGTGGTTCGCACGCCTCTACCTTGCGACCCTGGGCGTGTATCCGCCCGTTGTACGACCGCTTTCAATCCACAATGAAAGTGCGGGGCCTATCGTGACCGCCGCCGATCAGGAAGCTGCGCTTCGCCGTGCCTGGAAAGAAATTTCAACGGTCGTCGACATCGCCATCATGCTGGCCGGCGGCATCGCAATCCTCGCAGCAGCTATGATCGGTCATGCCCTGCTTCCCGCGCGGTCGATCATCGGTGCGTTGCAAGAGATCGAAGAAGGGCATCTCGGGCAACGTCTCGGAAAATTCAAAAGCACTGAATTCAATCATATTGCGAATGCCGTCAACCGTCTTGCTGCAACACTGAAGCAAACAAACCAAGAGCGCATGGCGCTCACAGCGCGGTTGTTCCAAGTTCAAGAAGAGGAACGGAGGTCGCTCGCGCGCGATCTCCATGACGAATTTGGCCAAGCGCTGGCTGCCACGAGGGCACTCGCAACTGTCATCGAGGCCAGTGCGCCTGATCGGCCAAATATCGCACGTGACGCAAGGGCCATTGCAGCCACGCAAGAACGGCTGATGGGAACGCTTCGCACGACACTCATCCGATTGCGTTCGCAAAGCATCGAGGAGCTTGGGTTGGAAGCAAGTCTTCGCCAGCTGATCACCGACTTCAACGCGCAATCGAAGACGGGCACGATTTTTCGCCTGCAGATGACGGGGCGGTTGGCCGGCCTTCAGAAACGTGTCGCGGTAGATCTCTATCGCATCGTTCAGGAATGCCTGACAAATGCCAGCAAACACGGCCGACCAACGGAAGTAAGGGTTCGTCTCGATCATCACGGCTTTGGCGAGCCGCATGTCACGTTGAGCGTCGAGGATGACGGCGGCGGCGACAGCCGGCATCTATCCACGACCGCCGGTCACGGGATTCTTGGCATTCGTGAGAGATTGGCAGGGCTCGGCGGTTCGCTGCAGATCGCGGATGCGCCAAAAGGCATCCTGATATCGGCTCGCGTGCCATTGGACAGTGAAGGCGCGGCTACATGAAACCGATTTCGATACTGCTCGTCGATGACCATCCGATCGTGAGGGAAGGATATCGTCGCCTTCTCGAATTGCGACCTCGGTTTATCGTGTGTGCGGAGGCCGAAGATGCCAACCAGGCCTATATTGCCTACAAAGCTCATAGGCCTTCCGTCGTCATCATGGATCTGTCGCTGGTAGGGGTCAGCGGTGTGGAGGCATTGCGCCGGATCCGAGAGTTGGACAAGGATGCCAAAATCCTAATTTTCAGCATGCACGCAGGAAGTGCTTTTGCGCTCAAAGCGTTTGAGGCGGGTGCTCGCGGCTATATCACCAAAAGCAGCGCGCCTGCTGAACTCATCAAAGCAGTCGAAGTCATTGCGGAAGGCGGCCGCGCCATGAGCGAAGACATTTCGCGCGCGATTGCTGCCGATCGCCTGAGCGGTGACAGGGCAATCGATGCCCTTTCTCCGCGCGAAACAGAGGTGCTGCGCCTCGTTGCTACGGGCCTCAGCAGTGAGTCGATTTCATCGCTGCTTAATCTTAGTTTGAAGACGGTGCGCAACATTCACTACGCCGTGAAATCCAAGATTGGCGCGGAAAACGATGCGCATCTCGTGTGGCTGGCGCTCGCCGCGGGACTTATTCCTGCAGACAGCGTGATCACGCACTAAGCGGGTATATTGCCCGGAAGCCCGAGGGCACCGTGCTCTAGTTCGCCCGAAAACTTCGAGCTACCTCCTTTCCCGTCGATCGCAAAAGCCCTCATAGGAGGTGCAACGATTGATGCTGCTCTGCAGCCAAGAGAAAGTCGGGAGGAAGCTGCTATGACTTTGGATTCGTCGATACCCAGCCATCTGCGCTGTCCGCGAACCCGCACGCGCCAAGTGAGCGATAAATGGGTTCCGCCGGTGCCGGCGTTTTCCTCGCGCCCGGATCCGTCGATAGAAAATATCGTGATGTCGTATTTCGGCGTGCAGGTCGAGGGGGAGGAGAAGAAAGATCAGGCACTCGCAGCGCTACAGAACATCGTCGCCTCGTTTAAAGAGCAGAACGGACCGGCACGATACGACTTGGTCCGATTCATCGACGCCCAAGGGTATTTCAATGCCATCGCCGTCGGCTACTGGCTCGATACGGATACCTTTCATAAATGGAATGAAAGTCCCGCTATCGCCAATTGGTGGGCGTCAGATAAGCGCCTCACTGAAGGCGTTGGCTACTTCCGTGAAATCCTGCGTCCACGCATGGAGCAATTTGAAACCATCTTCACGCATAAGCACGGTCCGTTCGAGGGCGTTAGCGTACTTTTCGGCGAGATGAGCGAACCTATCATCGAGCACGGCTATTGGGGCTCGATGCGCGATAGGCTGCCGTTGTCACAGACCAGCACGATGGACCCGGAGGGCGAACTCTCGCTTAGCTCCGGATCTCCGGCGTTGGGTGGACGAGTGATTATCAATGGGCATGATAATCTTACGCTCATTCGTTCCGGCGAAGACTGGAGCACGACCGAGGGCGAAGAACGTCGTACATGGTATGAGGAAATAGAACCGGTCCTGCACGAAGGCATGAACTATCTGCGTGACGACGGACTCGAGGTCGGCTGCTATTGCAACCGCTATCTCCATCACATGGATGAGAATGGGAACAAAACCGAGAGAGGATTTGGATACAGCCTCTGGCGATCGGTTTCGGTACTCGAAACATGGGGCGCAACGCACCAAACGCACCTTCAGATCTTCGTCACGTTCAACCGGCTGGCGAAGAAATTCAAAAATTTGACGCTCTATCACGAAGTGTCGGTATTCGATGGTGCGAACCAATACTACGAGTATATCAACTGCCATCCGCAGACCGGTCTTATGCGCGCGATCTGACGGCAGAATTTCGTGGAATGAAAATGGAGATACACCTCAGCGGACAAATTCGCCACGTCTGTGGCAGTTAGTTGTTTGCTGAGGTTTCTTGCAAAGATCTGTTCGAAGTAGACGGCGACATTGCGGC
Source organism: Hyphomicrobium sp. MC1 (assembly GCF_000253295.1). Lineage (NCBI taxonomy): Bacteria > Pseudomonadati > Pseudomonadota > Alphaproteobacteria > Hyphomicrobiales > Hyphomicrobiaceae > Hyphomicrobium > Hyphomicrobium sp. MC1. The sequence goes on from NC_015717.1 coordinate 474,381, forward strand.
AAGCCAAATAATTGAGTCTATCTCACGTTCCCAGTGGACATATTCGACGGACAATCCGGTCCGAGATATTTCCCGTCGATCGTCACGCCCATGTGAGCAACGCCGTCTTGCGGCGGATCGAACGTGATCTTGGACATGGCGCGGTACCACGTTGAAAAATTGCCAGTCAGTACTGTGCTGGTCGTTTCTTTGCCCGCGCCAGTCGTACAAACCACGTCAACGTATCGCTCATCGCCAAGAGCCCTAACGTCGGACGTCGTGCAATTCTTTTTATCTATCCCGGTCACAATCGGATCATTTCTTGTGATGCACGCGTCGAACGTTTTCATACCGACCGTCGCCGCAACCGTCGTCAGCTGCCAGTGCCCGGCCTTTCGAACGGGTAGTTGAGTGGCTACCGCCGCGGAGCTTGCAGCCATCAGGCATGAGAAAAAAACAGAAATTCGAAGACGAGAAAAACACATTTCTGTCGCTTCCGATTTGCGTAGGCGGGTCTCCGGCTGTCGCTGCATGAGAACCGATTTCAGCTGAGCGTCATACCGATTGCGCGAACGGCACGTCCACGGTCGGTCTATGATCTGACCCTAGACAGGCGCCGAACCACGTCGCGCATCGCGATCTTGCCGTCGGCCACCTATTACTGGCGACCGCATCAGCGGCCACTCGGTGACCGAGGTGTGTCATGCTTCAGTTGGCGGTTACTGCCGGCGGCTCGATCGTCAGATTGGGCATGACTGTGAACGTTCCGTCGAATAGCCGCTTGGTTGGATCGGTCACCGGCGTAACGATATTGCGTGCCGGTAAGCCTGTGGTCTTATCGATGTAAACGCTTTGCTGGTTCGGCACCGACATGGCCGAGACGCGTGGTCCCTTGTCCTTGGCGTCGGCTGCAAGCGGCATTGCAAGAGTGCCTTGGTAGACTGCGTAGGTTTTGCCTTCGAAATCCTTGTCGCCCGCGCACTTATAGTCGGTGCCGATTTTCGGCGGTTGCGCGACCGTTTCCTTGATCTGATTGGCGACGGTATCCGCGAACGATTGAGGCAACTCCGCCCAGACGCCTTGCTGGTTGGACCAGGCGCGCTTGCCGATCACGATCATCTCCATCGGCATCGGCTGGTTCGAGACTTCGACGATTTGGTGCATCCGATCGGGAAGAACGTAGTCGGCTTTCATCTTCAACGAACCGTCAGCATTCGTAATCGTGGTTTCAAGACGAAATGCTTTCGCGTCTCGTAGCTTTGCGAACGCCGCATCGACTTGGTCCTTGCACGACTGATCGGCGAAAGCCGGACCGGCGATGAAGGCCAATAATCCGATAACAAAAAATCTCATGAGAATCCTACCCGAGCCGTTTCCGAAGTTTTTGTATTTTTGCAGTTGAACGGATGGCCCAGGAACACATGCCAAGTCACTGCAATTCCGGCTACCAAACCTTCCCGAGGCGCATTGGCGGCACAGAACGATCGTTTATTCTCTGTCCCGACATTTCAGGCAGGTGATCGATGGCAATGCGCATCAGCTCGGGGAGCGATTTTACGCCAAGCTTCGTTTTGATTTGGGAGCATGTGTTTGCAATTGTTTTATAGCTGACGTGCAATTCGTCGGCGATAGCTGCATATTGCTTGCCTTGGGCAATCAGCTCCAACGTTTGCAATTCGCGCAACGTCATGCCGTTGAGGGGGTTGGTCCGACCTTTTGTTTCCATAACGGCAATCGCGGACGCAATGGCATGACTCAGAAACGCCTTGCCCTGACGCACAGCCTGCAGCGCCTTCACGATATCTACGGACGATGTATCTTTTAGGATGTAGCCATTAGCACCGAGTCGCAACGATTGACTGGCGATCATGGGGTCTTCGTGCATCGTCAACACGAGGATCGGCGTGTGCTTGTCGTGGATGCGAAGGCGCCGGATAAACGATAGCCCTCCGAGCACACCTTTCTTGATTGCAAGGTCGATGATGATGAGATCGGGTTTATCGTGGCGATAGGCGCGAAATCCCTCAATGAGATTTGACGCGAGCATGATATCGTCGATGCCGGCATCTTCAAGCACACGGCGGCAGCCTTGCAGCACGATGGGATGGTCGTCGATCACGAGAATTTTGGTCATGCGGTCGCCTGAGAAAATGCGTTGATGGAACCACCGTGAAGATCTCGGGGCCACAACGGGATTTTGATTGAAATCGTGGTGCCGTGGGGTTCGTGACCGGCGATGACGAGACTGCCCCCCGATGCCAGAACGCGCTCTCTCATCGCAGATAATCCAAAGCCTGCTTGCACGTCGGGCTTCAGGCCGACGCCATCGTCGCTGATGCGTAGGGCGATTGCGTCTTGATCGCTGCCAGCGCCTTGACTGGCCTCTTCGCGAAGCTGGACGACAATGTGCGTCGCCTGACCGTGCCGAATGGCATTCGTCAGGGCCTCTTGTGTTGAGCGATAGACGGTGAGGTCGATGCGCTCACCGTAGGGCCTGATGAGCGGGGTGACCGAAAGGCCGATGCGAACGTTGGGATGGCGCCGTTCGAAATCATAGACGAGGTCTTGAATGAGCGCAGAGAGAGGTACTTTGCCGACGGAAACAGGATGAAGGCGCTTCAAAAGCGCGCGATTCATCGCCTTGAGGCGCGAGGAAATCGACAGGATTTCATCCGTTCTTTTGCGGATGGCTTCAGCACTGTCTTCGCGGAGCGCATCGGTGAGACGGCTGATTGATTCCGCGTTCGCGGTAATTCCAAAAAGGCAGGGACCAGCCTCATCATGGAGTTCGCGCGCAATCTCGCGCCGCTCATCTTCTTGCACGGATTGAATCTGCCGATAGAGCTCGCCGTTTTCTTCTCGCGCCTGATCGAGCGATGCAGCAAGCGAATTGAACTTCACTGCAATGTCGGCAACTTCGCTCACTTTTGGAATTTTGAGGCGCTGCGACCGCTCACCCGCTTCAAGCGCCACCAGTCCCTTGGCAAGGTCCGTCAGCGGATTGAGGATACGGCCGAGAACAATATAGAAAGCCAAGACGATGAAGACGATGGCGACGACCGCGACCGTCGCAAAGGCTGAGAGCTGCTCCCACTTCTCCGCGATCTCGTCGTCCGGGTCTCCCTTCAGAATGAGCGAGCGGCCGTTCGGCTCAATGCTGATGACGCGGGTATGATCGTTACCGCCCTTCGGCATCATCAGTGCCTCGAACCAGTCGGGCGTGCGATCGTTGGCGTCATCGATATCGGACACAGTTTCGGGTGATCGCAGGACGCGCATCGGCTTGCCCGGATCTTCGACGTAAACGCGGGCATGACGCAGGTGCTGAATTTCGTGGGCAACGAGATTATCGAGTTCGGAGAGATGATTTTCGGCGTTGATCCGCCGAACAAGCTCGCGCAGATAGCCTTCCGCAGTATCCATCGACGCTTCGATTTCGACGTTCACGGATTGGCGGCCGTTGAGGACGGCTGTTGCTCCCATCAGTACGGTGGCAAGAAAAAGCATCGCGGAAATCGCGAGCAGAACCTGCTGCCGAATGGAGCGGCCAAACCATGCCCCCTTTCGCACGCGGGCACCTAAACCGGAAAAACGCGATGTCATTTGCATTACGTCAACTGCGCGAACCATAACGTTTTGAAAGCGCATCGAGCGCCTCCTCGCCGGTGAATCCGGCTTTGCGCAAATTGTAATACTGCTGTCCTGCCGCTCCGAAACTCTCGATCCGATTGGCGGCGATTGCGTTGTTCAACATAGTAATCAGGCTGATGGCGGTTTCATCGCCGCCCGCACCTTTCAGCATATCTTCGAGCTGGACGGCGCGGTTGGCGACCATGCGTGGCGAGTCGTTAAACTTTTCGGACGCCTCGATCAGAGCACGGCGAACTTCTCCCGATTTTGGGGCGGCAACTTTCCCGTCGCTCTTCGCCTCATGCTCAATCAACCAGATCTCCGGCTTCACGTCGTCCTGTTCCGTCAACCAGCTCTTCGTGCCGACCTTCGTCAGCCCAGAACGCTGTTCTGCTTGGCGCTGTGTCGGTTGTTCCTCACTGCATCCGTTTAAGCCGGCGGCAATCACGAGGGCCAGTGCAAAGATGGAAAGGCGATGGGTCATCACGATTATTTGCGCTTTTACAGGTGGTTTTCATTCTCTCATCGCCAGCTATGACAGACGCGCGCAGAGACTACCAGGACAACGTCTGCAGTCTTCTTTGCCAAAACTTCCCGGCCCAATTTGCCGATCAATCTGAAGACCTCGCAAGGCTACATCGTTACGGTCCGCCCCGTGCTGATCGCGCAACCATCGGACGACCAGCGATCCGAACGCGCAGCACGCATCTAAGAGTGGCCTCGGGTGAGACTTTTGCCCGTATTCCGCTCGTGCCTCAGAGGGTCGAGACGGCGAAAGGACCCCTTCGTTTCACAAGGGAAGCCGCCTCGGCTGAATAAGAAAAAGCTGGGTTTAGGAAACGCGAGGTTAAATGGGCATGAAAAAAGTCGTTGGCACCTCAATGCTGATGTCGGCGTCCTGCATGGCGATAGCCGCCGCTATGCAGCTCGGCGTCGCAACCAGCGCTTACGCGAATGACAAGCTAGTTGAACTGTCGAAGAGCAAAGACAACTGGGTGATGCCGGGTCGGAATTACGACTCGAATAACTACAGCGAAGACGATCAAATCAACGTCGGCAACGTCAAGCAGTTGAAGCATGCTTGGTCGTTCTCGACCGGTGAGTTGCACGGCCACGAAGGCGCTCCGCTCGTCGTCGATGGTGTGATGTACGTTCATACGTCATTCCCCAACAAGACCTTTGCTCTTGATCTCAACGATCCGGGCCACATCCTTTGGCAGCACAGCCCGAAGCAGAACCCAGCCGCTCGTTCCGTGGCGTGCTGCGATCTCGTGAACCGCGGTCTGGCTTATTGGCCGGGCGACGGGAAGGTTCCGGCGTTGATCATCAAGACCCAGCTCGACGGTCACCTCGTCGCGCTTAACGCCAAGACGGGCGAAGAATACTGGAAAGTCGAAAACGCCGATATCAAAGTCGGCCAGACCGAAACCCAGGCTCCGTACGTCGTGAAGGATCTGGCAATCGTCGGTTCTTCGGGCGCCGAACTTGGCGTTCGCGGCTACACAACCGCCTATAACGTCAAAACCGGCGAACAAGTCTGGCGCAAGTACGCGACCGGACCGGACGCCGATATCGGTATCGGCGACGACTTCAACAAGGCGAACCCGCACTACGGTCAAAAGGGCCTCGGCCTTGCCACTTGGGAAGGGGACGCCTGGAAAATCGGCGGCGGCACCAACTGGGGTTGGTATGCCTACGATCCATCGCTCAACCTGATTTACTACGGCTCGGGCAACCCCGCTCCGTGGAACGAAACGATGCGTCCGGGCGACAACAAGTGGACCATGACGATCATGGCCCGCGATGCCGACACCGGCGAGCTGAAGTTCGGCTACCAGAAGACGCCTCACGACGAGTGGGACTTCGCTGGCGTCAACGTCATGATGCTTTCTGAGCAGAAAGACAAAGACGGCAAGGAGCGTAAGCTTCTGACGCATCCCGACCGTAACGGCATCGTCTACACGCTTGATCGTTCGAACGGCGACCTCATCTCGGCGAACAAGCTCGACGACACGGTCAACGTCTTCAAGACGGTCGACCTGAAGACCGGCCTTCCGGTTCGCGATCCTGAATACGGTACCTACATGAACCACAAGGGCACGGACATCTGCCCTTCGGCCATGGGTTACCACAACCAGGGTCACGACTCTTATGATCCCAAGAAGCAGCTGTTCTTCATGGGTATCAACCACATCTGCATGGACTGGGAGCCCTTCATGCTTCCCTACCGCGCAGGTCAGTTCTTCGTTGGTGCAACGTTGTGGATGTACCCGGGTCCGAAGGGTGACCGCCAGAACTTCCTGGGCCTCGGTCAGATCAAGGCCTACAACGCCATCACCGGCAAGTACAAGTGGGAGCACATGGAGCGCTTCTCGGTTTGGGGCGGCACGCTCGCAACCGCCGGCAACCTAGTGTTCTACGGTACGCTTGATGGCTTCATCAAAGCACGTAACTCGGACACGGGTGAGCTGCTCTGGAAGCACAAGCTGCCGTCGGGCGTGATCGGCTACCCGATGACGTACGAGCACAATGGCATCCAATACGTTGCGATCATGTCGGGCGTTGGTGGTTGGCCGGGTGTCGGTCTGGTGTTCGACCTTCAGGATCCGACTGCTGGTCTCGGTGCGGTTGGCGCTTTCAAGCAACTCCAGAACTACACGCAGATGGGCGGCAGCGTCGAAGTGTTCTCGCTTGACGGCAAGAACCCCTACGACGACGTCAACGTCGGCGAATACGAGAAGGGCTGATAATCAGCCTCGGGCTATGGCATCGGCGATCTTCACCGACGCCATAGCCCACTGGATATCTCTCGTGTCCGAAAAGGACCCGAGCCGCGCGGCGATAGTCGATTATTCGCTTCACAACGACGGCTATCTGCCTCGCGAGCAATGCATTCGAATTTCCGGCAACAGCGCTTGATCCCGCGCGAGGCGCGAGCAACCGCCAGACCGATTTGAAAGGCCTTGTTCAAATCATGGCTCCCGAATTAGAAACCGCTCATTCGCGGACATTTGTTTCGCGTCTTTGGCAAGTCGCGGCTGCCATCAGTGTTTCGCTATTCGCGCTCGCAGCTTTCAATCCGTCGATGTCGGATGATGCAAATCCTGCTGCGGCGGAGGACAAAAATGTCCTGCGTGTCTGCGCGGCCGCGAAAGAACTGCCGTATTCGGCGGACGACGAGTCCGGCTTCGAAAACAAGATCGCCAAAATTCTTGCTGATAGCTTGGGGCGAAAAGCTGAATTCGTCTGGTTCCAAAAAGACGCCATCTACGCGGTGCGCGATCAGCTCGATAAAAATCTTTGCGATGTCATTATCGGAACGGATACCAACGATCCCCGCGTTCTGACGTCGAAGCCCTATTATCGAGCGGCCTATGTTTTCATTCAGCGCAAGGACTCGCCGCTGAAGATCGATAGCTTTGATAGTCCCGATATCGTCAAGGCAAATCCGATTGGCTTCGTGCAAGGCACGCCCGCCGAAACGATGATTACCAAGCTCGATCTCTATAACGACAATATCAACTACGTGTCATCGCTGACCAACTTCAAGGATAAGCGCAATTCCTACACGCGCGTTCCGCCAGATCGGATGGTCGGCGAAGTGGCTTCGGGAAAATCCGAGCTCGCTATTGGTTTCGCGCCGGAAGTCGCGCGTTACGTCAAGGCGAATGACGCGCTCAAGTTGACTGTCATTCCCGATAATAATGTTCGCGACGATGGCCAGCGCGTTCCGTTTCATTTCGACCAGTCATTCGCCGTCCGCAAGGACGAAAAGGATCTGATGGCCGCGATAAACACCGCCCTTCCGGGCATACAGAAGAAAATCGACGTGGTTCTGAAAGACGAAGGAATTCCCTTCGAAGCGCCTCAACCGCCGACCTGAAGACAGATGTCCCGCAGATCGGCAATCGAAGAAGAGTGGAAGAGAAATTGCAGATGAGATTTGGAATTCTGGCAGCCGGCGCTGTCGTATGGTCGTTGATCGCGGGTGCGCAGATGGCCAATGCCCAACAGGTTTTTCAGAATACCATTACCGGTGAAACCCTGGACGTCGATGGCACGGCACCGAAGGAAGGCCGTAATACCCCTGCGGTCAAGAAGTTCCTGGAAACCGGTGTGGATGCCTATGTCGAAGTTACGGGCTGCCTACCCAAAGGCGAGGAGGTTTTTCTCGAGTCCTGCTCGGGCTGCCACGGGCATATCGGCGAAGGCAAGGTCGGTCCGGGTCTGAACGATTCCTACTGGACCTATCCGAAGAACGAGACCGACAAGGGTCTGTTTGAAACCATCTTCGGCGGTGCCAACGGCATGATGGGTCCGCACGGCCAAGACATCGAGCTCGACGACATGTTGAAGCTCATCGCTTGGATCCGCCACATTCAGAAGGACGACGTCAAAGACGCTCAGTGGCTGACGGACGAGCAGAAGAAGAACTTCAAAGCCTTCAATATCGACGAATGGGAAAAAACGGGACGCACTGCCGCTGCGAAGCAGCAATGCAAGATTTCCGGCAACTAGCTCATGTCCTGGTTAGGGCTGCCTCACAGGGCTTGGCTGGTACGGAACAACAAGGACGGATCAGACCGTCCGAAGACGAGTAGAAAAATGGAGGAATGCCTATGAAGAACCTTTCACTCACGCTCGTTGCCGGAATTGCATTTGCCGGCCTCGCTGGCGCGATGGCACCCGCGGCCATGGCCTACGATGGCACGCACTGCCGCGCTCCGGGCAACTGCTGGGAGCCGAAGCCCGGCTTCCCTGAAAAGATCAAGGGCACGAAGTTCGATCCGAAGCACGACCCGAAGCAGCTCGCGAAGCAGAGCGAATCCATGGCTGCCATGGAAGAGCGGAATGCGAAGCGCGCTGAGAACTTCAAGAAGACCGGCAAGTGGGTCTACGACGTCTCGAAAATCCAATAGTCGAGACGGACACATAATCCTCGGATCTTGCGACGCTTGCAGGACGAAAAAATTTCCTCTCCGAGGTATCTGGGGTGCTGCCCAAAACAGCACCCCCCTTTTCGTCCGAACTGAAATCTGACGTCCAGCCGTTCGGCCGGCTGAGCACGCCACGCTTGGGAACAAGAATAATGAATCGCCCAACGCTTGATCGGCAGCCTGCTGCCGATATGTCCGAACCAATTAACCTCGAAAGCTGGCGCCGCGATGCTCGCGACTTCGAGCAGGAAATCGCGAAAGCTGTCGTCGGCCAGGAGCGGGCAATCCGTCTTTTGACAATTGCCGTATTCGCGCGCGGGCATGTTCTTCTGGAAGGCGACGTCGGCGTCGGTAAGACGACGCTCTTGCGCGCGATGGCTCGAGCGCTCGGCGGTGCTTACGAACGCATCGAAGGCACGATCGATCTAATGCCTTCGGACATGATCTATCACACGTTTCTCAACGAAGAGGGTAAGCCACGCGTCGATCCGGGCCCCGTTCTTCGCCATGGCAGCGATCTCTCGGTTTTCTTTTTCAACGAAATCAACCGCGCGCGCCCTCAGGTGCATTCGCTGCTGCTGCGATTGATGGCCGAGCGCAGTATCACGGCCTTCAACAAGGAACACTATTTTCCCAATCTGCTCGTCTTTGCTGATCGCAATCGCATCGAGCGTGAGGAAACCTTTGAGCTGCCTGCCGCTGCCCGCGATCGCTTTCTGATGGAAGTTGGCATTGCTACCCCGACAGGCAATACAGCGCGCCGAGACTTGCTCTTTGAGACGAAGTTCCATGATGTCGATGCGCTGATTTCATCACTCAGGGAAGGTGTGATCGACTACCGGCGTCTGAATGCGCTTTCCAAGGTCATTCAGAACAGCATCATCGTAAGCCCGGCGCTGGAGACGTACGTTCTCGATCTCTGGACCGCCGTGCGCGAACCCGCGAAGGCCGGCATTGATATTCCAAACGTCGACATCACGCGTCTCGTGGCGGGCGGAGCCAGCCCGCGCGGCATGAGTTATCTGATCCGAGCGGCGCGCGTGCAGGCGTGGCTCGCCGGCAGAGACATGGTCGTGCCGGAGGATATTCGTGAGATTTTCTCCGAGTGCATGGCGCACCGCATCTTCCTTGCGCCGGTCTACGAACTTAGACGCGATGACATCATTCGGGCGCTCATCAGCGACGTGTTCGCCAAGGTGCCGGCGCCATGAACGACGCCGCGCGCGATCTCGCTTATGCCATACCCTGGCGTACGAGCGGCGTCCGCGTCGGCGCGCACAAGAGCTATCTGTCGGGAAGCAGCGGCCTGTTCCGCGATATCGTTCCGCTGACGGCGTTTCCTGATCCGAGGCGCATCGCCGTTCGCGCCTCGTTGAGCGACCCTTTCGAACGTCTTCTTGTCCGTCGCGCCGAACAACCGAGCGCGATTGATGTCGTCGTTCTCGTCGATGTTTCAGCTTCGATGGCCTTCGAAGGCCACTGCAACAAGATGGCGCTTGCGGCAGATATTGCCGAAGCGCTTGCGATTTGCACCGAACGTACCGGCGATACCTTTGCATTGCTGCCGTTTGACAGCGTGTTGCGCCAGGACCTCTTGCTCTGGAAGACACTGTCACGCGCGGCGCACCTGGACGCCATTGACCGGCTTCGCCACGCAAAAGCCGAGCACAAAGGAACTAAAGGTATCGCCGAAGCCGGTGCGGTAATTGCCGGATCGCGCAAGCTCGTCTTCATTGTTTCCGATTTTTTGTGGCCCGAAGAGGGAACACGGGCTGCAGCCGAGGTGCTCGCCTTCCACGACGTCGTGCCAATCGAGTTGCGCGACAGTCTTGAGATTGAAGACTTGCCGCGTTGGGGTCTGCTCAATCTGCGTGACCTTGAAACCGGACGGCATCGTCTTGTCGCCATGCGTCCATCATTGAAAGCGAAATGGCTGACATTGCGAAACGAGCGGCGCGATCGCATCACGCGCGTCATCGATGCGAACGCTCGCGAGATGTTCACCATTCGCGATTCAATCGATTGGATGCGCCTTACCGCCTATCTTCTCTACGGGTCCGCCTGATGCGCATCTTTTGGATGATCGTCTTCGTTCTGATCGGCATTCGCCCGGCGCTAGCTGCCATAGACGCCGTCAACATCTATGAGCCGCGGACGTTCGGTTATTTTATCGGAGATATGCTCGAACGCGACGTTCAAGTCGTCACCAGCGGCAACACCGAACTCTTTACGGCGGCACTTCCACGGCCCGGCCCCCTGACATACTGGCTCGACTTGGTTTCCATCGACCACACAGAGCGCGAAGCTGATGGGCGGCGGATCTATGATATCAAGCTGAAGTATCAGATTTTCTATTCCGCGATCGAGGCAACTGAACTCGACATTCCGGCCTTCCCTCTGAAGTTCAAAAATCCGACGAGTGTTGCGCCGGATGAAACTGCGCCGAATGACCCGGAAGAAGCTGCAAGGAAATATTCCGCGTCGGTTCCTGCTCTGCGCCTGACCCTCTCGCCGCTTCGCAATCTCGTTTTGAACGATCTCATGCCCGAAAAGACGAAAGAACTTTCGGACGTGCTGCGTCCCAACGTGCGGGCACACGAGATTCCAGTCGCCTCCAAAGAAAAAATGCTCGCGCTTTCCAGCCTCGCGCTTCTCGGCTGTGGGCTACTGCTGCTTTGGCATTATGCCATCTGGCCGTTCAAGAAACGCGCCGGCCGTCCGTTTACGCAAGCCGACCGCCAGATCCGGGACCTCCTGCCCTATGGAGTGGGCGACGCTTCCTATCGCGAGGCACTTCTCATTCTGCATCGCGCTTTCGACGAAGCGGCCGGTCATCGGTTATTTGCCGAAGACGCTTCAGCATTCACGCGAGAACATCCGCGCTTTGAAGGGTTGGCACCGCGGCTCAAAGCTTTTTTTGAAAGTTCGCGCCTTTATTTCTTCTCCGACGATCGACGCACCGCCGAGGATCGCTTCCCATTTGAAAGCGTGAAGAGGCTGGCCGGCGATCTAGCACGCGAAGAAAGAGCCGCGGCATGATTTTTACGAACCCTCTCGGCTTATATTTGCTGCCGCTGATGCTTATCCCGCTCTTTCTCGGGACACAGAAGCAGGAGGGTTATCCTTCGCTTGCGGACCTTCCGACCGACCGGCTTTCGCAAGTGCTGACTTGGGCACTGCGATTTGCGGGAGTGCTCGCCATTGGCGGGATCGTTCTCGGACTATCGGGAATTGCGCTGCGTGAACGCAAGATCGAGCGCTTTGGACAGGGCGCGCACATCGTGCTGTTGATCGACCGTTCCGCCAGCATGAACGATACCTTCGCAGGTCGTCAGCCCAGCGGAGCAGAAGAATCGAAATCGGCGGCGGCCAAGCGGCTGCTCAAGGATTTCGTCGTGGAACGCAAACATGACCGGTTCGGTATCGCCGAATTTTCAACTGCGCCGCTACATGTCGTGCCGATTACCGATCACAAAGGCGTCGTGCTCAATGCAATCAATGCGATCGACCGGCCGGGTCTCGCGTTCACGGATGTCGGCCGCGGCCTCGGCATGGCGCTCAGCATGATCGACGAAGATGTTCTGCCTGGTTCGCGCGCTATCGTTCTGGTCTCGGATGGCGTCGCGGTCGTGGGGCGGCGCGTGCAGGAAGCGTTGCGGACGGATTTCGCCCGGCGTCCTGTCCATCTCTATTTCCTCTATCTGCGCACCGAAGGTTCGAACAGCATGTTCGCCACTCCTCCGTCCGATGCAGAGGATACGCCGCAGGCGCTCCCCGAACGCCACCTCAACAAGTTCTTTCAGAGTTTGCGCATTCCCTACCGTGCTTATGAGGCGGAGAACGCCGATGCGGTCAAAGCCGCCATAAAAGATATCGGCAAGCTTGAGCAGACGCCAATCGTCTACACCGAGCGTATCCCGCAATACGACCTGTCGCGATGGGCATACGCGTTTGCGGCACTGGCTTTAGCTCTTCTTCTTGCCGCGAAGCTCTGCGCCCGCTCGCTCCACGCCATGCCCGGAGGCGCGCATGCTCGTTGACCGCTTTATCACTCTTTTATCGGATCAGCGCAGAAAAATCCTTTGGCTGCTCACGCTCCTGTGCGCGGTTTGGTTTGGATACGCCGCCGATGAATTCTTCCGAGCCGAACGCGCTAACAGCACGATCCGCCAACTCCTGGCGCGGGGTGATGCTGCGATCAACATTCGAACCGCGACGCCGCAGGAGATTCTGGCGCGCATAAATGAATCTCTGCGACGCGACCAAATCGATGATGCGCAAGCAACCTTGAGTTCGTCGGTCGAGAGAGTTCCCCCCGCCATTCACGCAGCTGCGCTTTACAATATGGCCAATTTAAGAACGCTGCTCGCAGCCGAGGCTGTTCGTAAGGGCGATCTCGACGGAGCGGCTGCGCTCGTCAATTTGGCGAAATCCGAATATCGCCTCGCGCTCAAACTTGATCCTGCAAACTGGGATGCGCGCTACAATATCGACGTTGCCATGCGGATCGTGCGTGACCTGCCGCAAGCGGATAATCCCGATAAAGAATCGCCCGACGCACCAAAGAAATTATGGACGGATCTGCCCGGCATTCCGAAGGGGTTGCCATGACTTTCTTCGGGATTGAATTCGATCGCCGAACAGCTTTGCTCGCCGGCGCGCTGGCACTGACCATTGCCGCGATGATCGGCTTCCATCTCGTGCGCAACCAGCGCATCGCCGACGTTTTGGCAATCATAGATATCACCGGTAGCATGAACACGCGCGACATGGGAGACCCGCGCGGATCGCAGGATCGGCTCGAATCCGCCAAGACTGCGCTCGTCAATCTGATGCAGGATCTTCCCTGCGACTCACGTCTCGGTCTCGGCGTCTTTACGGAGCGCATTTCGTATCTCCTCTTCGATCCGGCCGAGATCTGCGCCAACTACGATGCACTCGAAGGAGCAATCTCAGATCTCGATTGGCGCATGGCGTGGGCAGGCGACAGCTATATCGCCCTGGGTCTCTATTCGGGCATCGACATCGCTCAGAGTTTGAAATCTGATCTTCTATTTCTGACTGACGGACATGAAGCGCCGCCTCTGCCCTTCACGGGCGTTCCGGAATTCGATGGCAAGCCGGGTGCTGTAAAAGGCTTGATTGTCGGCGTCGGAGGAACGGAAAAAACACCGATCCCGAAATTCGATGACGAGGGACGGCAAGCCGGCGTTTACAGCGAAACTGACGTTCCGCAGGACAATCGAATCGGCGCGCCGCCGCCAGATGCCGAGACGCGCGAAGGATACAATCCGCGCAACGCTCCTTTTGGCGCCATGCCCGCGACCGGCGACGAACAATTGTCGTCGGTAAGAACCGCACATCTGGAAGACCTCGCGCGACGTACCGGCCTGCAATACGCCGAGCTTCAGCACGTCAATTCGCTGGCGCCGCGTCTTCTCTCGGCGACGGAACCTCGGCTCGTGCCGGTGGATACGAATATGTCTTACGTTCCCGCGCTCGCGGCGCTGCTGCTGCTGCTCGCACTCTACGCATTTTCATTGTTCGAGACGGTGCGTTTTCCCAGTCCCCGCCACCTCTTGAAGTTCGGTTTTACGTCCCATCCCAAAGGAGCTTTGGTTTATGGCAATTAAGTTACGTCCACTTCTCGTTATCGCTGCTGTTCTTTCGTTCTCGAGTGCTGCGTGGGCGCATGGTCCGACGCCACAAAAAGTGGATGAGAAAATTACGATTTCCGCCCCACCTGCTGACGTCTGGAAAATCGTGAAAGACTTTGCGTCCATCGGGACGTGGCACCCATGGGTCACGAATATCAAGGTCGAAGGGAGCGGCGACGACACGACCCGAACGTTGACGCTCAAGTCTGGCGGAACGCTCATCGACAGCCTTGATGCCATCGACGACAAGGCGATGGAGATCGACTACCGCCTGCAAAACGAAGACCTCAAGGCGCTCGCGGTCAGTTCGTATTCCGATGCGATTACCGTGCAGCCTGCTGCCGGGGGCGGTAGCGAGGTCGAGTGGATATCGCGTCTCTATCGCTTCGATACCGGCAACGAACCGGCGGACGATCAGAATGACGAAGCGGCCGTAAAGGGATCAACCGCATACATCAAAGCCGGGCTCGCAGGCCTGAAGGCGAAAGTTGAAGGTAAATGAGGGCACGTCTTCCCGTCGCTGCCCTTTTGAGCACCATCGTCATTGCGCTGAAAGGCGCAGTGGCGATGGCCTCACCGCAAAGCGTTTACGTTCTCAGTCAAGACGACGGCATTCTTTCTGTCATCGATACGACCTCTGATGAAATCGCGGCGAAGGTCGCCATTACCGGCAAGCCGGCAGCCTTCACGATCGATGCGAGATCACACAAAGCCTTCGCAACGCTTCCCGACAGCGGCGAGATTGCCGTCATCGATCTCGGCCGGCGCGCACTCTTGGCTACCCTGAAGGTCGGCGGCCAGCCATTCGGCATTGCGTCCGACAATGCGGGTCGCCTTTTTGTAGGCGACTGGAGCGCCAATCGCATTTCCATCGTCGATGAGACGACCGGCGCGGCTGAAGCGACGTTTGCCGTTGGGCGCTCGCCGGCTCATCTCGTTGCGACGGGAGACGGCAGACGGCTTTTCGTTGCCGACCGTGAATCGAACAATGTCGCAGTCATCGACACAAAGAATCTCAAAATTCTGGCGAAAATTCCCGTCGGCCGCGCGCCGTTCGCATTGGCAATAAGTCCGGATAAAAAACGACTGGCGGTCGCCAACGTCCAAGCCGCGACGCTGTCGATCATCGATACGAACACTCTGAAGATCGTCTCGACGCCTGCGACACGTTCGATGCCCTATGGCGTGACCATCACCGACGACAATTCAGAAATCCTCGTTTCCAACCAACACGGCGGAACCGTCTCGATCTTCAATGCGCAAACGTATGCACCGCGCGCCGAGATCAAGGTCGGGCGCTATCCGGAAGGCGTGGCCGTGCTGCACAATGGGAGAAAAGCCTATGTGGCGAACTGGTTTTCAAACACCATTTCAGTTCTCGATCTTGCCAGCAATGTCGAGATCAAGAAGATCAAATGTCCTAGCGGACCGCGGATGGTTCTTGCCGGCGCTGTGGAACATTAGCGCCATCGCGCTTACCATCGTGGTTGCAGCTGGAGCAGCACCCAGCACCGGCCATGCTGAATTGCTCTGTGGCGCGATGGTCAAAAGCGGCGTTGCATCGGGCAAGACCGAAGCCGAAGCCAAATCCGCCGCGACGACATGGTGGACATCCCGCGCCGGTGCGCTCGGCGAGGGGTATCAAGAGTGGGACCACGCGAAGAACAAATCCGTCTCGTGCCACGTGGGACCTTTCAACACGTTCAAATGCCGTGCGTCTGCAGAGCCACGCCGACCCGACAACAGCAAGCCGGCCGCCTCCCCGAGCAGTAAGCATCTTTAGCTGTACGGCTTCGTCCAAGAGGGATCAGAGCTCGCTGAAGGTCCTGGTCGATTGCATCGAGCCGAAGTAGGTGCCGGTCCAACGTTCGACCTTCTCTGGTAAGAAAATAAAGCTCTGCATCTTATAGACGAGGCCGTTGCTCATCACGGTTTCGTCTTTCACTGGAATGGCGTTAGCGGGAAGAAAGTAGGCGCAGGTCTGTTTGCCAACGACCTTGTTCACCTCATTGGCTGCGATCTCTTCCGAGTCGCCCGCAGCTTCCCGCTGAAGAAAAGCGACCTGCTCGTGCTTTTGACCGCAGAAATAGCCTGAGACCCGGACCGGGTCATCGGCGCGAGCGGGGCCTGTGGCGCAAAGGGTGATGGTTGAAAGAAGGAGAGCAATCCGCGAAATGCTTACGAGGGGCATGGGCTTCTCCAAAAGGCTAAGCGTTCACAACCTGGGTGAACCCAAACCTCGAGCGCGCCTCCGAGACCCTTCTTCTCAATTTCCTGAAAGCGTGAGGGAAGAATCGGTAGATCTCAACTGCAGCGGAGTCACATGCGTCTCGAAATCTCAGTGCACACACAGGAAAAGAGGCTGCCTGGCCGCGACTTGCATGCGATCCAGACAGCCGAGGAAATTTACTCAACAAGAAGCAGGAATGATTTCCCGGCATCCGAGGCTAGTTCTTTGTCGTCGAGCGTGCCGTCACTATCGGGATCAGCCGCCTTGAAGCGCTCTACGACGATCGCGTCGTATTCGTTCTGATCGAGCGTGCCGTCGTTGTCGGGGTCAGCAGCTTTCAGACCGGCTTCGTCAACGCGGCCGGACAGCTCTTTGCCATCAAGGGTTCCGTCCTTGTCGGGGTCGAGCTTGGTAAAGAGTTTTGCCGCGGCAGTTTTGGCTTCTGGCACATCGACCGTGCCGTCGTTGTCGGGATCAAGCGCGGTCAGAGATGCTGAAGCGGCGATGGCCGGGTGTGCATAGTGAACGGATGCCAATGCGGCGCCGGCCACCAGTGCTGCGACACCCAATAATCCAAATTTCATTTCGAAAAACTCCTCCATGGGCGATACGAAACGGCCCCCGTTTCGAAAGTCGTTCCTTAAGCTCAGAGGATTACTTCCCTCCGAGATGCGATACTGACAGCACGCTAACAGAGGACAATTTCCCGAATTAAGGTGATAAATAGGAAGAAATTTCAGGAATTATTTCCCAAATCGCCGTCCGGCTCGGCGAATATCGCAAACGCTCGGCAGCTTTCAGATCAGCTTCATTTCAAGGGCAATACGGACCATTTCGGTCGATGTGCGGGCGCCGAGCTTTTTCCTCAGGATCGCGCAATCCGATGCGACGGTCTTATAGGACACGGAAATATCGTTGGCGATTTCGGCCATGCTCCGGCCGCGGGCCAGCATTCGCAGGACGAGCTGCTCGCGCTCGCTGAGAAGCGTTTCTGTTTGATGGTTTTGTGCCCGGAGCAGCGCCATCTCCTGCACGAGATCATCCGAGATCCACGTATCGCCGCGCGCGACCGCCAGCACGGCCTCGCGCAGATCGGTCGAGCCACCGGTCTTGCTGACGTAGCCTCTTGCGCCGGCCTGGATCGCCTGAATCGCAAGGATCGGCGTATCGCTCATCGAGAAGACGACGATGCGGGCTTCGTGGTCGTGGCCGACGAATTCACGTGTCAGCTCAAGGCCCGAGCCGTCCGGAAGATTGATGTCGATGATCGTCACATCAGGATCTTCGCGTGGCATTGCGAGCCGCGCTTCTGCTGCCGTTCGCGCTTCGACGATCGCCATCCCATCGATTTGAGAAAAGAGCGCTCGGCAGCCGGATATGACGATCGGATGATCCTCGACGATGAGAAGCTTCACGGTTGGTCGCGCTCACCTCAAGCACCCGAGCCCAAGCCGTTCTAGCGAGCGAGAACCGATTATCAATGCCGATTTTGAAGGGATTTTTTCCCACGATATGTCGAATTTTATCCCATGCCGCCTGATCGGCAATGATTGCCGACGTCATATGATGAGAGGTTTCTGTTGCCGGCGAAATCACCCGGATATGTGCAAACGGCGGAGCAGGAAAATGACTCCCAGAAATCCTGGGAAATCGTACGCCGGGCGTTCCGATGAATTCGGTCGCCCGGCGCGAAATAAAAGTACAGGCTGTTAGTACTGCTTCGGGCACCAAGATTCCGAAGACGATTTGCACCCTTCAGGGAATGCCTTCACCATCTTCTGGGCGGTCACCCATTCGTCCGTATCGACGCTGTTGTTCGAGTCTGCGTCCATTGCCGTGAAGGTAGGGGCTGGATCAATCTTGAGCTTCGTCCAGTTTGCTTCCCACTCCGTGCGGCTGATGGAGCCGTTGCCATCGGTGTCGATCATCTTGAACTTCTCGCCCCATTCGTCCGCCGACGCATAAACGGTGGAGGCGAGGACAAATGTGGCCGCTACGGCCGCCAGTCTCTTGAGCATGGTGTTTACTCCCAATCTTATTGCTTTTTCTGCTTGTCGCACGGTGGCGTAGCCGAGTGCCACGGCGCGTACCAAGCAACACGCGGCGAGAGCGCACAGGCAATGGCATGCGTGGCAATTCTGGATGGGAGAGTTGGTAAGTGCGGACGGGACGCGTGTTCAGCGAGGACGCGTAAAGCGATTATTGGTGCTGAAACCTGTGGCCGCTGACGTTCCATCCACAATCAAAGGATGCGAATTTGGCGAACGCAGATCACCCGAACGGGTTCTTTTGCTCGGTTCAATAACGACGCCGACGTCATCTAGCGCTGCTTCGGAATATACCTTCGAAGTCTGCTTCTGGCCCTTTTAGCCGACAAAGCCATGACGTCTGCATTTAGGTAAGCAGCAGACGTCCGCGGATAACTGGCAAACGACCAAGTCGGACGTTCTGCCGATATCCGCTATCTCGGCAAAGCCGCTCTCTTGCCCGAAGTCACGCCCAAAACGGTTCGTGTGAAATTTGTACGAAACCTGGATCCCACCTCATAAATCTGCATTGCAGAGCAGGCGGGCATCGAGCAGCAATTCGCCGAATGGCATCGGACGGCGCATGCGCACGTCTGCTTCTCACTAAAGAACAGACCGATGTCCCGCTTTCAGATTCAGAACGAGCGATGCGGATCGTGAAGCGAAGTCTCTTCGTGTCTAGAAAGAGATTTCGCTGCCCCATAACGCGAGAAGTTCGCTATCGCTCATAAGTCCCGCTGGTCGCAATGCCACCGCCAGTTACGAACAAGGAGACAAGCGCTGTACTTGAGCCGAAAGGATCGGCAATTCCGATTCACCAAGGGGCGTCGTCGGACACTTTCCTATGACGGGTTTGATATCGAGCCCTGATTACACGCGTGTCACGTGATGCGAGAACCGGGCTGCTATGTCCGCTTCACTGCATCAGTACCGGCGCATGTCGGAAAAGATCGGGATGAGAGCGGCGTCGCCGACGGATGCGACAGCACATTGTGAGCTGCGAACATTACGACTTGCTTACGTCGCGCAATCAAAATTGGTGACGACATGCGCCACCATCTTCGTACGACAAGAGCCACAAGTGACTGGACTTGGCGCTGTGGTCGCTCCGCTACAGCGCGCGAAGCAGATTGTGTTAAGCACTTACTAGCTTCACTCGTCATCGTTTGCCGTCAAACCTTCATGTCTTGTTCGCGCACAATATGAACTTCGTGAAAAATCGTCGGCACTTCATCCGAGCGAGTTTTTATTCGCTTCTGTTGTCCACTCCGGTTCACGGTACTGAAATTGGTGACAGCGTCAGTGCCGTTAGCAGATACGGCAATGGAACGATCACTGCTCCGATCAGACAGGATAAACTGGGATGGCAAGTGCAGCTGCCCGGAGGACAATGGGTATTTTGCCGGCGCAGTTGTTCGGAAACGCTCCGTGTCGAAACGATAGATTTCTTTGAATCGAACCAAGCCGGCAACGGACAGCTCACAAACGAGTGCGGAATTTTTGGATGCCTGGATCTGAAATATCGCCAATGAGACAAAGTTGGAGAGGCTCCGCCTAAGATCATTTTTTTACAATTGTGACTTGTGTCAGACGCGTGCTGGAAAGCGCCCAAGAATAACAATTCTGTATTTTAAGGGCCGCATTTGCATCCCGTCCACGGGTTCATCAGGCACTGACGTCATCGCACTTCTGTTGGGCCGGAAAGGGGGCCGACCGCGGTCGCGGACGTGAATGCATTCGGGGATTCGGGGAAATGCATGCGCTTGTTGATCGTAGAAGATAATGTGCGAATTGCTGAATACATAGGGACAGCACTTCGCGCTCAAGGATTTGCCGTCGATGCCGTAGGAACGGGCGCGGATGGTGATGCCGCGATCGCGACGACATCCTACGACGCAGTTATTCTCGATCTTGGATTACCTGATATCGACGGCCTTACTTGGCTTGGCGCCGTTAGAAAGCAAGTCAATCAAGTTCCCATTCTCGTTCTAACTGCCCGAGACGCTTTACGCGATTTGGTGCAGGGGCTCGATTCTGGCGCAGACGACTATATGCGCAAGCCGTTCGAGGTCGATGAACTCGTTGCGCGCGTGCGCGCATTGCTGAGGCGGCCGAACCATACCATCGGGACGCATCTCGCTCACGGCAATCTCTCGCTCAATACGAGCACGCGAGAAGTGCTCGTCGATGGCGTCGGGGTCGAAGTTGGAAAACGCGAATGCAGTGCACTTGAGCTTTTGCTCCGACGCGCGGGGCGGGTCGTTCCCAAGACGGCAATCGAGGAAGCGCTCTACAGCTTCGACGAGGAGCTTTCATCTAACGCAATCGAAGTTCTCATCCATCGTTTACGCAAACGCATGAGCGATGCCAACGCCAATGTCCATATCCACACATTGCGCGGAGTTGGGTATATTTTATCAAATTCCACGAACTAGGCATGCAGAGTCCGAAAGCAGCACCGTCGATCTGGCTGCGATTGATCGTTGGCCTTGTTACAGTTTCGCTACTTGCCGCAACGGCCACGAGCTGGCTGATTTACGAGAGATTTGTCTCGACAAATTCTGAGTTTAGGGATCGCACGCTTCAGAACGACGCACGTGCTATAAAAAATCTTCTTCAGCGTGCGGCCGAAGGGAGGCCGCTTCAGCTTTCGGATTTCCTGACAGACGACTTCCGAAACGGGAACGGCAAGTTTGCCATCGTTAGCGAAAACGGAGTTCTTCTGGCTGCCTCAACTGGTGTCAACGCGCCGCTGGCTCCGATCGACGGCCAAAATACCCGCGATTTCTTCGTTTCGGCGGCCGATAGGCGAAAAGGACGACTGTATGGTTTTACCCTCAAAGGGATGTTTGGATCAAAGCCAGTTTGGATTCAAATCGCATTACCACAAGGTGAGGCGGCCTTTGACTCCTTGCTACAAAACTTTGTCGTCGATATCGGATGGATCTGGCTGCCCTTCGTCATCTTCGTCCTGCTAACAAATCTTCTTGTTGCCCGGATCGGTTTGCGGCCGTTACGGATCGCCGCTTTGCAGGCCGAATCCATTGGCCCGAGTGCTGTTTCGACTAGGTTGTCAAATGAAGGACTTCCACGTGAGGTGGACGCGCTGGTGAGTTCTGTAAACAGGGCTCTCGACCGGCTCGAAATCGCATTCCATTCTCAGCAGCATTTCATCGCTGATGCTGCGCATGAACTGAGAACGCCCATTGCGGTGATCAAAGCCCACGTCGGCATTCTCCCCAATTCGCCTGAAATTGAGTCTCTCAAGGAGGAGATCAGGGCTGCCGAACGCCTCGTCAATCAGCTGCTCGATTCGGCTCGGCTGGATGTCGTCGTGTTGGACGCAACTGATGTGACGGATCTCAACTCGATTGTCGAAGAAGTCGTTCTGCAACTTGGGCCGATGGCCATCAAATGCGGCAAGTCCCTGGAGGTTTTACCTTGTCCGAAGAAGGTCGAGGTGAATGGTTGCCACGATATGCTGACGTCCGCCGTGCGCAATCTGGTCGAGAACGCAATTCGCTTCACCGCCCCTGGCACGTCTGTCGTGATGGTCGTTTCTTACCCTCCCGCGCTTGAGGTAATAGATCACGGGCCTGGTGTTAAGGTGGAAGAGCGCGAGCGCATATTTAAGCGCTTCTGGCAAGGTACGCGGGACCGAGGCGGCGGCGCCGGATTGGGCCTCGATATCGTTGCACGCACTGTTGCTGCTCTTGGCGGATCCGTGTCCGTAGGCGATGCCCCAGAAGGAGGCGCGGTGTTTACATTGCGCTTTCCACCGCCAAAAGACGGGACGCGGACGACAGACGTTCGCTCTTCGTAATTTGCAAAATTACGAGCCCATCTTACTTCACTGCTATTGCCACATATCGCCTTCATCGAGAGGCTGCCCCCTCGCCTTCGAACTAAACATCGGACCCAACTTTTCATTGTGATTTCTTGAAGGCTGTAAGCACGCCGTAAGCGCTTACCTCGATGGTCATGACCGGTCGCAACAACGAGGGGAGCGATTCGGTGCAGATCATTGTCGTGACGCAGAGCCATGCTCGTCGGTCCGAGGTTGAGCACTTCATTGCTGATGTTTATCGTAGTCATTACGGGGCGTCCGTTCCAGAATTTCCACCTACACTCCTTGCTTTGCTCGGGCGCGATGGTAATTGGCTGTGCGCTTCGGGACTGCGCTTTGCCGAGTGCGATTTTTTTTCCGAGTGCTATCTTGATGAACCGATCGAGATACTTCTCGCACGAGCTTCTGGGGCAGCTGTAGATCGCGAAAGCATCTTCGAGGTTTCTGGCCTCGCCAGCCGTGCACCGGCGCGGGCCGCACAATTTCTTCACTACATCGTTTCGTATGGTGACACCGCTGGCTTCGACTGGGCCTTCTTCACCGCCACCAAGCGCCTACGCAGTCTCCTCAGCGCTCTCGGCCTACCGCACATCGTCTTGGGAGATGCTTACAAGCAGCGCGCCCAAAATCCCCAAGTGTGGGGATCCTATTACGACGGCGCGCCGCTCGTTTGTGCTGTCAGCCGCTCTGCGGCGCAAATCTATCTCAACAAGCAGACGAGCACGGTGGTCCATGCTTGATATCATCTCCGCACTGCGCCGCAACGCTATCGACCAAGATGCCTCTCCGGCTTTTTCCGATGACTCTGGCTCGCTAACGCACGCTGATCTTTCAGCCCGTGTCGCTGAATGCGCGGCCAATCTGGAGTCGTTGCCCCAACACCTGGGACTTTTGGGAGAAAACTCAAACGACGCGGTCGTCGCGCAACTCGCAGGTTGGGTCGCAGGCAAAATAATCGTCCCAATTCCTGCATTCTTCAGCTCTGAACAGCAGAAGCACATTCTTGCCGACTGCAGAATTTCGCACGTCATCGCGACTCCGACCGCGGTCGATGCGGCGCGCCAGCTCGGTGTCGAGGTTGTGCCGGTGACGAACGGGCGCCGGGGCTCTCCGCCCGAGCTTCGCCATGGTGGCGGACAAATCATCTACACATCAGGAAGCACTGGGCGCCCAAAGGGCGTGCGGCTTGCCTTGTCCCAGATCGAGCGCTCGGCAGCCATGTTGGCGCAGGCGACATGCGCCACGCAAGACGACTTGTATCTTTCTGTGCTGCCGCTTCCCCTGCTGCTCGAGACGATATGCGCGATCTGCGTGCCGTTGTTCGCCAAGGCACGCACGCGCTTCGATCGGGCCATGACCGCCTCGGTGGCACGAGGCCAGCCGCAAGGACTGAGCGCAACCTTTGCCAAGCATGATCCGACAACTTCCGTCCTCGTACCCGAGCTTCTCGCCACATGGGTGGCGGAGCTCGATGCAAGCGGCAAAAGGGCACCGACTAGTCTGCGTTTTGTTGCTATCGGCGGTGCCCCTGTTGCGACAGCCATGGCCGATAAGGCCTGGAGCAAAGGCATCCCCGCGCATGAAGGCTACGGTCTTTCCGAATGCTGTTCCGTCGTCGCAGTCAACCGCCCCGGCATGCGCAGACCCGGAACGGTGGGACAGCCGCTGCCAGGTTTGAACATCGGCATCGAAGACGGCGAGATCGTCGTCGACGGGCCGACGATCATGCAGGGTTATCAGAATGGCTGCGATGCGGCCCATCCTTGGCGGACCGGTGATCTGGGTATGCTCGACGCCGATGGCTATCTCCGGATCCTCGGCCGCAAGGATAACCTTATCGTCAATTCGTTCGGCCGCAATGTGAGCCCCGAATGGATCGAGGCACTGATAACGACGGACGAGCGAATTGCCGCGTGCGCCGTGCTGGGTCACGGCGAGCCATATTTGAGCGCACTCATAGTTCCGAGTTCTCGAGGTGCAGATTGGTTCGCCACTGCCAGCAAAGAAGAAGTGCTGTTGGCGCTCTCCAATATCTGCCGCGACGCCCCTGTGTACGCGATACCGCGCGATTTGGTCCTGCTCGCTCGCAACGATGCAGTTCGGCGCAACCTTCTCACGCCCAACGGCCGATTCCGTCGCGCGTTACTGCCTGACGCCTACGCCGAGATCAAAGCCGCCGCCGAGCGGCATCCTGTTACGCAAGAAGAGGAGATGAGCGCATGAGCTTTTACGACGCGTTGCAAGCCGAGACAGCAACTGACCGTCAGGCCTTCCTGTCCATACCGCTCATTCAGACGGCCATGCAGAAAGGAGCGTCCCGCGAACTTTACGTCGACTTTCTCACGCAGGCCTATCACCACGTGAAGCACACCTTTCCACTGTTGGCGTTCGCTTCTGCACGCACGCACGATGAGACCTACCAGGATGCACTCGTCGAATACATGGAGGAAGAGCGCGGGCATGAGAAGTGGATACTCGATGATATTCGCGCATTCGGTAGCGATATCGAAGCGGTGAGATGTGGCGTGCCGGGACAGGCATGCCAGATCATGGTCGGCTATACCTACTATGCGATCGAGTGGATCAGCCCCTATGCAATGCTCGGCAGCGTGCATGTGCTGGAGGGAATGTCGACGATGCTGGCCGACAAAGCCGCTGACGCCATTCAGCGCTCACTTGCTCCTCCGGACAAGTCAGGCTTCTCCTACCTTCGCTCGCACGGTGCGCTTGATATTCAGCACGTCGCCTTTTTCAAAAGCCTTGTCGACGGGATTTCAGCTGAGGCGCGTCCCGTCATCATCTCGACATCGAAGATTATTTATAGGCTCTACGGCGACATCTTCCGTGAGCTATCTCTGCGCCATCCGGGCCTCCGCGATGCAGCTTAAGGGTAAGCTAGCCGTCATAACTGGCGCGGGTTCGGGCATCGGCCGCCAGCTTGCTGTCGAAGCGGCTCGGCGAGGTCTGACGGTGGCATTAATCGGCCGCCGCGCCGACGCATTGCATGGAACGCTCGAGATGATGGACCAGCAACGCAATCACGTGGCGCTTCCCGGCGACATCACGGATCCGGAAATTCGCATCGCCTTGAAAAACTACATCGCGCACTGGTGGGGGCGGCTCGACGTTCTTGTCAACAACGCTGGTGTGCTAGCCGTCGGGCCGCTCGCGAGTACCAGCGACGCCGAACTGGAGCGTCTGATGAAGACAAATGTAATCGCGCCAGCAGCTCTAATTCGTGAGCTGCTGCCGTTGCTTCATCGTGGAGCTCCCTCGCGAGTTGTCAACATCGGGTCCATGTTCGGTGACATTGCCTACCCACTGTTTGGAGCCTACTCGGCGTCTAAATTCGGCCTTCGCGGGCTTTCGATTGCACTGCGGCGCGAGTTCAAGGAGTTCGGCGTCGGCATTACTTATGCGGCGCCGCGCGCAACAAAAACGGATGCATCTAGCAACTTCGCACGTCTCATCGATCCGCTGCGGATGCGCGTCGATGATCCTGCGAAGGTCGCGCGCGATATCTGGGCGGCCGTCGCACGTGATGCGGACAGCGTCTATGCGAAAGGCCCCGAGCGTCTGTTCGTACTCGTGCAGAGACTGTTCCCGCAGCTCGTTGATCGCTCGCTCGAGGCACAGATGGCGGACACGCGCGTGCGTGCATTCTTAATGAGCCAGAACGCATCCCCTACGACGCTTGAAGTCGGATTGCGGAGCAGTGGCAGCACATGAAAATCGCAAGTCAGCCGCAGACTCAAAAACAAGCAACCAATGAGGAAACTCATGAAACTGGCTAACAATCGCCTCACAATCGCTGCCGCTGCCATCACCGCAGTGATCGCCAGCGGATTCGTATCGCATGCCAAGGCCGCTCCAGCTGCAAAAAGTCACTTCGACGAGGACGTTCTAAGCGTTGCCAATGACTGGGCACGCGTCAAATATTTGAGCAAATCGAATGACGAGCGCCAGCGGAATATGGATGCGGTTGGAGCTAAGGCCGATGAGCTCGCGCAGCGGTATCCCGATCAGCCAGAGGCCTTGATTTGGGACGGCATCGTTACCAGCGAACGCGCTTCGCTCACGTGGGGGATCGGCGCTCTCAACCTCGCCTCGAAGGCGCGCGACGTGCTTCTTAAAGCTGAAAGCTTGAATCCCAAGGCCGCCGACGCCGGTGCACCCACCAGCCTCGGCGTCCTCTATTATCGCGTGCCCGGTTTTCCCTTCGGTTGGGGCGACAAAGACAAGGCCCGCGCTTATCTGGAGGAAGCGGTCAAGAACGCCCCAAACGGGAGAGACGCCCACTATTTCTATGCTGACTTCCTGTACGAGCAGGGAGAATACAAGGCAGCTGAGTATGAGCTGAAACAAGGGCTGTCATCTCCGGCGCATCCGGAGCGGCCCATCTGGAACACGTATTTCCCGAAGGTAATGCAAGGCCTCCTCGCCAAAGTGCAGGAAAAAGAACGCTCGTGATGGGCGGACTTTGCATGCATTGAAGAAAAAGGACCGCCATGCACATGGTCTCGATCTGGGCCGGCCTCGGCAAGCAACTGCGCACGCCTAGCGGGCGCTACGGCCGGTTTGCTGGTCGGCTAATGGCACTCATTAATGGCGCACCATACAGGTGCGCCATTGCTGCGCTCGACGTTCAGCCCCACGATACGGTGTTGGAACTTGGTTTTGGCCCGGGCCGAGGCATCGTCAGCCTGGCACGACAAGCCATGCGGGGAAAAGTGCTCGGAATCGATCATTCGCCCGAGATGCTCGACATCGCCAAGCGCGCCAACCGTCAAGAAATTTCCCACGGCCGAGTGCATCTACGTCTCGGTCATTTTGACGATCTTCCTTATGCTGATGACAGCATCAGTAAGGTGATCGCGATCAACGTCGCCTATTTCTTCGGCATTGAGGGCAAGGAGATTGCCGAGATCTATCGGGTGTTGCAGCCCAAAGGACGCGTCGTGATCTACGTCACTGACCGCGCAACTATGCGCAAGTGGAAGTTCTCGGGCTCTGACACCCACAGGCTCTATGACGCCGCCGACCTAAACCGCACCCTTCGCCAGGGCGGCTTCGACGACCAGGACATCTTCATCGAAATGATCAGGCTGCCCTTTGGCATGCGGGGCTTGGTAGCGGCGGCGGTCAAGAACTGAAGGACGGATTGCGCACGACGGGATCGTCAAAGACAACAACGCGGAGAATGCAAAGGCGAAAATATGATACGAATTGCGCTTCTTTTTTTATTGGTCTCGCCGCTTGCTCTCACGGCTTGCTCGACCATGCAGAACCATGACATGCCGCCCCCCGACATTCGCGATAGTCAGGTCACGCCACCATAAGAGGATCCGCCGACGTGCTGACGACGTGCTGATCCAGCTTATGACTGAATGAAGGGCCGCGTTCGCCACTTTTGTTCCCCCCTATGTTTCGGTAGCCCGAGCAGAACATAAACGACCGATTTCTCGGACCGGCTCGCACCGCTTTCCGCTAAATGGCCATTAGCAGAATAAGTCATGCGGTGGACTGTCTGAATAGGAATAGACCTGCACAAACGAACCTCAATCTCTCCGAGAGCAATCGAGGCGATAACCGCTTTCTCGTACTACCGCTCGATCCCCAGAACTTGAGGGCTTTCATGACTGCTTTCGATCGCTTTCGACAATTCAGAAAATCTATAGAGGCTTGCTCTTCCTCCCATTGCAGACATTTACGGTGAGCTGTCTGAGTGCCTTCCCACGACTCCGCCGATGACCGCTTGTGTGATGAAGCAACGTTTCAATTCTTCGTATGTGACGAGATTTGACGCTTGGCGGTCTGATGCGCGCAACGTCGTTCGTGCTGGTTTGGATTTTGATTGCAGGCCGGGAGGGTCCGTCTCCGCTCTATCGTCGATGGACGGTATAACGAGCCAGCGAAGTTCCAGGTTTGCCGCTGCCTACTAAGCAAAACCGAAAAGACGCTAGTCCGTGCCAGAACACAATTTTCAACTAGCGGAAACGTTTCTTCTCGATGCGGAAGAACCTATTGCTGTTAAAAATGGTACCCATTTGCGGGGGTATACACAAAACAAACTAAGTTATTGATTCCATTTGTAAATTTAGCTTGTGGTGCCCAGAAGAGGACTACGGATTTGCGCCCGTATCGCATTGAAACATCAAGGAAAAATCGGACTACTCTGACCGCTTGTGTAGCAGTTATGTGGGGCAGTTTCAAGCCTTGACAGAACCGTCGTCAGCGCCGGGTGAAGATCGCGCAGTGATCGCCTGCCGTCGCGTACCGGGGATGCCTCAAAGAGGGCACCGAGGGGCCGATGCGCGGTGCTTTGGTGATGAGAGCGGCGATCCTAGTCCGTGAGCCGTTGCCCCTGTAGCCGCCTTAGCGGGGATTTGCGCGATGGGATCGCCGCTGGCTGGCGATGCAACACGATCCGCCGATGAATGAGCGTCTCAGAGTGCGATGATCTCCTTTGCACATGCCCATTGCCGTTATCGGTCCTATGAGTGGAGGGAAGGAGGGGGAGAACGACGACAATGAGACCTCTCGAAGCTGCCCAGGTGACGACCATCCCCTCCCTCCCGTGTGTTGAGGTGCACTTTGTCCGTTGCTCTCTCAGCGATACTCTACGGCTTCTCGCACACCGGAAAGTCGTAGCCAGTGTGCTCCCGAGCGATGGATGACATGACCTCTGATGAAATCTGCGCAGCCGGTGCCGCAACGATTAGGCCATCGTGAAGGCAGAGCGCTGGGATATTGCGAGCAGCCAGTCTAGACAGCACCTCCATCATTATCTCGCTCTCCTGAAACATAAGCTTATAACCGAGGCGACGGTCCCATGCCGACTTCAAGGCGGGATGGACGGAAAGGATCGCCTGCTTGACCAGCGCGACGGTAGAGCCGAACGGCAGGTGAGCTTGCAAGGCGTTTCCGGTTCGGCCGTCGTCGCCGTCATTTGCATCGTTGCCGACGCCAACTCTTAACTCGGTCGGCCAAGACTTGCGGGCACCGCCGTCGAAAAGAAAACAGTTCATCGCGAACTTGATGCCGCTTCGGTAGTCCTCGAAACCGGGTATGGAATAGAGGTCGCCTGCCGGGGGCTTTTCTCCCAAATGGGCGTATGCAAGCCGGGTAAACATAGAGCTGAAGTCGAGAACGACGGTTGCCTCCCCGTCAATCCTGATATTCTTCCGCCTGTCAGACTTGAGGTTCTGCCAGAAGCCTCCGAACAGTCTGCCCCCTTGATCGAAACGCTGCGCCTGATTTGAGAAGATCAAGAAGCGACGGCGCATAGTCCTCTCGAAGGGGTCTACATTCGGTTCCAATCCGTCGTCTAAGAAGTCAATCGCCGCAGCCGCTAGATATGCATTCAACTGCCTCAGGTTGGTTCGGTGCCGTTGGGTATCTTTAGTTTCCGCGTAATCAATCCGATCCTTTCGGACGCTTCCGTCTTTCCCCCGCAAGCTGCGATTGCTGCGGCTGAGGATGACGATCTCTTCGTCCTGTCGGCGATCAAAGTCGGCTAGGCTCACATGAGCCTCGGCAACCTTGCTCGCAAACCAGCTCGAAACAGCAATTGAGGAAACCTCGCCACGCACAACGCTTGGGCTCTGAACGTCCAGGAAATCAAGCGACCAAAGAAGGTCGAGTGTCGAACTGAAGAGCTTGCCCATGACCGGGCAATCATACCGAGTTCGCCCGCAATTGCCGTGCCCTAGCGACACTGCAATACGGCCTCCAAGCGGCGGCGACAGAACCGCATAGGCAAGATTGCAGATGATTGCCTCGAGCCGCTGGAGGTGCTGCTCGTGATCCTTTCTTCGCCTTGCCCGTTTGCGCTTGCCAGTGTGCTCCTCGTGATGCTGCACGAAGTCTACGGTGGTATCCACCAATGCACGTAGCGGACCTGGTCTCGCCGCTAGCCATTGATCAAACCATCTGTAGCGCTGGGGTTGCTTCCTAGTTTTAGCGAGTGTTTCAAGTTCCGATCCGCGAGGACCGGGAACTTGTTCAAAAACATCCATGAGGTGCTCAGCTCAGGTTTGATAGCGCGTCGTGGAGACTTCGGCGTTCCGAAATCGCCTTCTCGCTGTCCGCTCGTTCAAGGCGAGCTATGTGCAGTCCGCCGATGCCGAGCGTTTCTGCGAGCCACCTCCCGAGCACTATCGCAGCCCGCGGTGACAACTCCCGATAACAGCGCTTCACCTTCCCCGTCGAATGTATGTACCGCTCTCCGTAGTTCAGATCCGTCAATCCTCTGACGCGCCGCGCCATCTGCACCCAGAACGCTCGGTCAGAAACAAAGCTTCGCGGGTCAAGCTCTCGCATCAAAACCATCGCAATGGTCATTTCGACGACTGCTCTGGCCGGAACATCGCCACCCAGCTTCAGGACCTCATAGGCAGCGATCTTCTCGAAGCGCGAGCAAGGAACACCTCGCTCAAACTTGGAAACGAGTTCCTTTGCATGTTCGACGAGGGCCCTCCAACGGTCATCCAGAGTGACCCATGCGGGACTGTGTGCGTTCTTTGCTATACGGGCTCTCACAGTGGCAATGTATGGTCCAGTATGGGCCTTGCTGACAGCGCGTTGGTGAACGTGTCCATGGCGTCGCTGATTGGCTTGGTGCCGACGGCAGTATCCGGCAAAACGCGATGATGTGGGCAAGCCGCAGTTGAGAACTCCGCAAAGTCGGGTCATCGAACCTCAAGATTTGTAGCCGTGGGGAGAAAGGCAGAGACGCTTTGAGATTTGAGCGTCTCTGAAGCGGTGCAGGCAGAGCAGTGCTGAACAAGCGCTTGGCTATTCCGACGCAAAATCGCTTTTGTATGCCGGGATAGGTAAGCGGTGCTCAGTCCTTCTCCGACGATCTTCTTCTTGGCAATGCTGCTCCACGGCTGCGTAAATCGCGTCGTCCATTTCGCGCGTTAGGACGCCATCCTCGAAAAGGAGTTCGCCGCTGTACCAAACGGGCGCAGATCGAGTTGTGATCATTTTTCCGTCCGCCGTCTTCTCTACCGTTCCCTCCGGTAGCCCTTGGACTGACAGCTTCAAAACGCTGCTTTCCCATCCAACGTAAAGGCTGCCCTTGTGCAGGTCGAAATACTCCCAGCTCGGCGTGAATGAGTACTCGACCTTCATTTTTCTGGTGACGGATTTGCCAACTAGAGAGATCGTGAGATCAAGTTCCAACTCACCTTTGAAGGCGGGGTGATCATTCGTGTGGAGCATTCGCTCCTTTTTCTTTCCGGTGTAATGCTCGTTCGCGAAGTCCACATTGACGGACTTCACAAGGATCGCGTTCACGTCGAGCCCACACTTCTCAGCCAATGCGATTAGCTCATCCTTCTTGAGGGAATTGATTTTAGACAGGCTGCCGACAATGCTTTTAATGTCGGGAAGAGCACGGATCTCTTTGCGCAGTCGTTCACGAGCTTCTGCGGAGAGCTTGGTCATTGACGGTCCTCATGTCCAGTTTTGTCCTGGACACATAATTGGACAGTCTTGGACAGATTTCAAGCCTGTCCATGTCTCAAGATGCGATAAACACTCGCTCGGCCGATTTTCAGCTGCTTGGCAATTTTTGTGGCCCCGGCGCCTTCTTCGGCAAGTCGCCTAACCTCTGCGGTGTCGATGGACGCCTTCCGGCCCTCATACACCCCCTTAGCTTTAGCTTTGGCGATGCCTTCCATCTGCCTTTCACGTCGGAGATTGGTCTCAAATTCCGCGAATACGCCAAGCATGTCCAAAAAGCATTTTCCCGCCGCCGTGCCCGTATCAATAGGCTGGTCCGTGGCGCGGAGGGCGGCTCCTTTGGCTTTGATTATCTTGACAATTTCCTGGAGGTCTGCCACGGAGCGAGCCAATCGGTCCACCTTCGTGACCATCAGAACATCGCCGGACCGCAGGAACTGCAGCAGGGTTTCCAGCTCGGCTCTGCCTTCGCGGGTGGTGCCGCTCATCTTCTCCTCGCGGACAATACCGCACCCCGCACTGACCAGCTTCTCGACCTGGGTTTCCAGGTCCTGGTCTGTCGTGCTCACTCGCGCGTAGCCATAAATCGCCATGGTTGAAGCCCATCAAAACGTCTCGTTAGGGTCTAGACCATAACCGATGCTGTCTCATTTGTCCATGAGTTGACCCTAATGATACGCTCTGGGTGTCTCATCGCGATGTCTCGCTCGGGTATACCCTCATGATACCGGCCCCATGGGGGGGTTAGCAGACGACGACTTCTTTAAACGCCTTCTCAGACGCCCGAGCCAAAACATCGGAACTTTACGGAAAGGGGCGATGAGTGGTACGCAATCCAGGTTCGGGTATTCTACCCAATCGGGGTCTACATGAGGACGACACACGGGGCAAAGGCAGCGGGCCTGGCTGGTCTTTCAGAACATCAGCTTCGAGAGTGGACAGTGCGCCGCGCACTGATCCCA
The DNA here is from genome assembly GCF_000253295.1 of Hyphomicrobium sp. MC1. Classification (NCBI taxonomy): domain Bacteria; kingdom Pseudomonadati; phylum Pseudomonadota; class Alphaproteobacteria; order Hyphomicrobiales; family Hyphomicrobiaceae; genus Hyphomicrobium; species Hyphomicrobium sp. MC1. Next base: position 507,118 of record NC_015717.1, read on the forward strand.
CCAGATGTGAAGCCAAGCGGCCGGGGTGACGCCTCAAAGTTTTGCTGGCAGACCATACTCGTCCTGCGCATCGCCGCTACGCTCCGGGGCGAGCTCCGTCTTGAGCTATCCCACTATGTCGAAATGTTTGCGGCACTTCGGCAAGCGCTGGCTGGTACATCCTTTCTTGAACTCTGGGGAAAGGTGCTCGTCATCCAAGGGCCGTTAAGATGGAATTTGCTCGATGCCGATGACCGAGCCAGCCAATTGGACGGCATTAGGCTCGCTTTGGACCCTCACCTTAAAGTTCTAGCTACAGGTTTTGAACTTGCGTCGCCGGGTGGGCGAGGGCAGCTCGAAATGTTTCCTGCGCAGGTGGTGCACTCGCCGATTGGGCCCAGTGTTTCGCGCGGCAGGAGGAGAGCTTGACGCAACACTTCAATAAAGTGCTCCGCTCAACTGGCTACCTGAACTCGCGGGGAAAGCCAGTAAAGGGATTGGTGCGGCCGCAAGACAGATTTGCATATCAGCTGCGTCCAATTTTCCAGAACGATCGGCTTGGACTAAACGCAGACGCGGTGTTCACATCCCATCGATCGCCCACCGCGATCTTCAAGGACGCCGGAAAGTGCGAGCCAACCTCTGAGGAGGTGGTGGCTTGGCATGAAGCTGCATGGAATGTCGGCGTAGCGCCGTTGCTTTGGCTTATCACTCCGACGGAAGTGCGTCTCTACAATTGCTACGAGCCCCATCGAGGGGAGGGGCCGGTTGAAAGTGAGCCTCTGGCGAAGTTCGATCATAGGTCAGAGAGCGAACTGATGCGGCTCGATGAGATATGCGGGCGGCTTGCGACCGAAACGGGAGCGTTTTGGAAGAGCGATATAGGGCAGAGGATAGATAGGCGTTTCCGCGTTGATCGCGTGCTCCTCGACGAACTCGTGGCCCTAGAGGATTGTCTCACCCGGCTTCCATCTCGCTTACGATCGCCCTTCAATGGCGCGGACGAAGCAAGGATCTCGCGCGACTTCGCTCAAAGGTTAATCGGTCGATGCATCTTCACGTGGTATCTCTTCGATCGAGGCTATTTGGGTCCCACTAGTCGGGGCGCTATTCGCGGTAACCTGGAAGATCAGTTTTCGTCCCGTGAAAGGGCGTTTGAACTATTTGCCTGGCTTCGAGAGACATTCAATGGTGACCTCTTTCCCATGGATCAGCCAACGGCGGAGAGGTCGCGTCTCAGCGACGCGCACCTGGAATTGATCCGAGACTTTATTCGAGGGACGAGCTTAGTCCCGGGTGCAGGAGGTCAGAGACGGCTGTTTCGTTTTAAGTTCTCTGCGATCCCCGTGGACCTAGTTAGCTCAATCTACCAGCAGTTTTCACGATCAAGCTCTTCGGCGGCGCCATCACAAGGATTGCACTACACGCCGGTCGAACTCGTTCATTTGGTCTTAGACCCCGTTTTTGAGGGGCTGCCTCCGAGTGCGAAAGTGATTGATCCCACATGCGGCTCAGGAGCGTTTCTGGTAGAGGCGTTCCGCCGACTAGTTTGGAAGAGCTCGGGAAAGCAACCACCGTCTCGGTCCCAAATTCGGAAGGTCCTCTATGGCCAGCTATACGGGATAGACATAAATCCAGCAGCTATCGGCGTGGCCGCGTTTAGCTTGTATCTGGCGGCGCTTGAGCTCGACGAAGAGCCAATCAAGAAACTGAGCGATCTGCGCTTTGAGCGGTTGATAGATCGCACTCTATTTGTTGGCGATGCCCTCTCTCGGCCCCTCCCTGACCCTGTCGAAGACGTAGAGTTCGACGCAGTCGTCGGAAACCCACCATGGACGTTTGCGAAGGGCTACGTAACGAAGGACGATGTATCGGGTAGTCTCCCTCGGAGAAGTCCTGACCAACGCTTCCTAGCGGTGTCGATGCGCCTAGCTGGGGCGAATGGAAAAATCGGCATGGTCCTCAAGGCAACGCCTTTTTTCTCTCGCGATGCGGCTTGGGCTAAATCGAGGGCGGCATTGCTCGCCAAGCTGGCTCCGGTTGCCTTAGTGAACCTATCGATGTTGAGGAAGGAGGGTCTTTTTCCTGATGCGGTATCTCCTGCGATCTTACTATTCTCTAGATGCGTATTGATGCCCACGAAAGACCAGATGTTGATTGGCTCCGTAGCGTGGACGCCGGACTTCCATCGGACAGGTGTCTTTGCGCTGGGACCTGCTGAACTGAAAGGGGCGTCCACAGCCCGCATCTTAAAGCATCCACCGTTGTTGAAAGCGGCTGCTTTCGGGACGCCACGAGACGCTTGGCTTATCGAGCGATTGGAGAATGAATGTCCTACACTTGAGGACCTGTTGAAGGCCGTTGGGGTAGATGCGGAGCAGGGACGAGGACAGGGCTTCCAGGTGCAGGGAGGCGACATTAACGTCCCACCCGAGGAGTATTATCAGCTCAAAATAGTCGGAGCGGACGCATTCCAGGCATTTCGTGCCGATGCCCGCCTATTTGAAAAATTTGAATACGATAACCTGCATCGTCCTCGATCTCTTTCCAAGTTCGTTGGGCCGCTTCTACTGTGTGCCAAGGCGGCATCTACAAATGCGGCGGAGCGCGGCAGATACACGGCGGCCGTCGTCGAAAAGAGCGTTCTATACTCGAAGATCTTGTACGGAATTTCTTTTGCCGGTCTCGATAGACGATACATGTATGCGTTGAGCGCCGTCCTCAACTCAAGCGCCACAGCTTTTCAACTTGCATTCGGAGGGGCAGCATGGGGGCTTGAGCGGCCTACGGTCGAGCCCCACGAGCTGCTAAACCTCAGAGTGCCGGACCTTTGTAAGGCATCGTCGTCCAAGCTCAATGCTGTTTTGACTGCTGAGAAGGCCGCTGCCGCCGGTGTGAAAGGTGCGCTCCACAAGATGGATGAAGCAGTCTGTGAACTTTTTGATCTCGACGAAGATGAGCGGTCGCTTCTTCGGGAGAGCGTCTCACGTGCGAAGCATCTGATATTTGAAGGCCATCGCGAGCGGTATGAGCTGGTTTGGCCGCCTAGTGTCGCCGATATTGTTGAATATGCCCGCCTCGTTACGTCTGGGGTAGATCGGTATTTGAGAGCCCGCGGTCGACGCCACATGGTCAGCTATGTCAATACGAGTGAGCTCGACCGTGCACGTGTTTTCGGTTGCGGAGCGAGGCTAATAGCGGTCGGGTTTTCGATGAAACCGGGCGCTCCGACTGATGCGCCGGACTTCCATGTCCAGGACGAACCGTTGTTGTCGCGCATCGAGCATTTGGTTGAGGAGCAACTTCCTGGTGATGCACCCCCCTACCTCAGCGAGCGACGGCAATTGCGCGTCTACGATGGCGAAAATCTTTTCATTTTGAAGCCTGCCGAGAAAAGGTACTGGAGCAGAACCGCGGCATTGAACGACACTGACGCGATTATGGCCGACCATTGGCTTTCGAGATCTGCCGATGCGTTCGCCTCTTGATGCTCCTCTAGGGGTCCCGTCGCTTGGCCTAGCGGAGGAGGTCGTTGCAACAGCCAAGCACCTAATCTGCAGGGGCTTTCTTCTTGCTCGCGACGACGTCATCATCTGTGCAGGTGAAGTGCAGATGACGGTCTGCGTTCGCAAGGCGATGAAGCGAGTTAAGAGAGAAGAAGCAATTCCCGGCTGGGAGATCTATGGAGAGATAGAGCTCGATGATGAAACTGAAGGACCGGGATTGGCCGGACGGATCGATTTGTTCCTAAAAACGCTTGAGCAGTTTGGCGACGAGAACAACTATCTCGCAGTCGAATGCAAACGTGTCGGCGCTGGGCAGACTACCCTAAATCGCAAATACGTAGACGAAGGAGTTAAGCGCTTCGCCACGGGGCAGTATGCGAACGGTCATTCAGACGCATTTATGCTCGGCTACACCATCAGGCTTCCAGTAGAGGAAGCCGTGAAGGTCATTGATGGTCGCCTCGCGGAGGTGTTCGGAGAAGAGGCGAAATTGGCTCCGGGTGAAACCCATCCAGATGCTCTTCTAACGTTCGATAGCAAGCTGAAGCAAGAGGGCAACCATCTCATCTTGATCCACCACATCTTTGTAGACGCGGAAAGCCCGTAGCATTCTGGGCGATCGTGATCTTGGGCGACGTAGAGTGAACTCCCGCTTATCCGCGATTGCGGGTGGAACACGAGGTGGTATCAACCGATCCCAATCGGCTCTGAAGTCATTGATCTTGCAATTGCTCGTTTAGCGTTCCAGCCTTTCCGGTGGGGACCGCCATTGGCCCATCGCGTGGCGCGTCTAGAGATACTGCCTTCATTCCACCTCGTAGCGAGGGACTTTGCTCAGGGCAGTGACCATCGCTGCATAAAGTTCGTCTTTGCCGTATTCGCCTGCGACGCTGACTGCTGCGTGATCGGCAAAGGCGTTGCGAACCTCCAGGTCAATGCCGCACTTGCGAGCAACGGCTTTGAAGCGGTGTCGCCAGCCGTGGTTGGGCGCTGGGCCACTTGGATCAGGCAACACCTCCCGCGCGAATGCGGCGAGCTTGTTCTTGACGCTTTGCAGAGGTCCCAGGATGCCGCGAGGGTCTTTCGTTCGACTTGCTTTTGCTTCAGGCCGATAGAGGTCTGGTCTGGGCGTCAAGAAAAGGTGTCCGTCCCTCGCTTCTTCCACAAACTCAATAAAGCCTTGGTCAATTAGGTGCGGATGAAGCGGCACATGCCACGCGCTCTTGGTCTTGACCGTTCCCGCCTCCGCGGAGATGGCAATGGCCCAATGTCCGTCGAATTTCAAAACGTCTGATTTTCTGATCTGCGCAACCTCGCCGACGCGAGTTCCGGTGTAGGCCATAAGCCAGGGAACCCAACGCTTGGCTGCAATGAGCTTTTGATGCTCTCGGCGGCTAGCCTTCTTGGGATAGTCCAAGGCGTGTTTAAGGATTGCTCTCGCTTCCGCATCGTTGAGTGATTTGCGCTTGCGGTTTCCTCCTTCGGCTGTTTTGCGGACTTTTCGTTTCACGCGGATTGCAGGATTGGCAGTTAGTTTGTCCTGATCAACGGCCCAGTTGAACACGGAGTTGATCGCGGCGAGATCGACGCCGTTTATAGTCTTAGCTGAGACCCCTTCCTCCTCAGAACGCATGTCGATGAAGGCACGGAAGTCGTCTCGCTGTAAGCTCGCCGCTGCGGGTTCGGCTCCGTACCGCTTCACGAGGAAGACTTTGAGTTTGCCGAAGACTGCTGTGTAGGACGCCAAAGTGCTCGGCGTGACGGTCTTCTGGTCGGGATGCTGCCGCCAACTTTCTAATAGCTTGGTCGGTGTCAGAGCTTTCGACGACCGATTAGCCCTTGGGGCTTTGCCTCCATCGGGTTTCCACTCTGGGAAGCGCTCAGCCACAGGGTCAGGACGGAAATCACCTTCTGCATTTCGTTTGAGCTTCGCAGCAGCGTCGTTGAAAGCGGCGGCCACGTCCCGCAGCAGTGCAGTACGGCTCTCACGATCCGCCACGATCCCCAATTTGGAAAGAAGCTGATCGGCGCTTGGGCCAAACCATCGCTCCATTTGCTGTGGTGATGAGGATGCCCGGTCATTGGCCTCGCGAACGAGCTTCCAAATTTCAGGTTCGCCAGGTTCGTCCTCGAAGCTCTGGGCCAGGTCGCGATAGAGGATGCCCGCGATTGCTACGCGCTCTTTCTGGTCAAGGCGTCGAGGGCCTTCCCGGTAAGCCGCGATGGTGCGCTCGAAATGCTCCGACGCCCTGCTAAGACGCAGCTTCACGAGAGCCGGGTCCGACGTGCGCAGGGAAAACTCAACATGTGTTCCGATCTGCGCGGACACTTCGATGCATTCATCTCCGGCGAGCGCTTTCGGTAGCGAGAACACAATCGTCTCGCCGTGAGCGACGCGCTGAACGTCAGCGGGTACGCGCTTTCTGAACTGCTTATTGGACGAGCCGGAACGCTTCGCGGGTCGGGTCATAAAAAGCACCATGGTGGGGCACCCCTGTGTGGCAGTCGGGTGTCCGATTATTCAATGATGCTCGATGCTTACGCCGCCTCAAGGGCTTAGCAAAGCCCTGGTGCCCAGAAGAGGACTCGAACCTCCACGCCTTGTGAGCGCTAGTACCTGAAACTAGTGCGTCTACCAATTCCGCCATCTGGGCTTGCGGGTGTCAGGTAAATTGGTCCGCAGCGGAAGTCAATTGCGTGACGTATGCATCTTGCAGGCTTTTGGGGCCACATCGCCTGAGCCAGGCCAGATTGCGGGTAAAGTCGTCCTTCGTGTGCTTCACACGGTCGCTCAGGCTCGCTAGATGTGAGGCTGGCCGGGAGGCCGGCCGACGGCTGCAGCGAGGTTTCGAATGGCAGGAAACGGTAAACTAGCGACGGTTTTCGGCGGGTCCGGATTCGTCGGGCGTCATATCGTGTGGTCGCTCGCGCGAAAGGGATACCGGGTGCGTGCTGCGGTCCGCAGACCGGATCTCGCGGGCTATCTGCAACCCATGGGCGTCGTCGGGCAGATCTTTCCGGTCCAGGCCAATCTGAGATTTGCCGATTCGGTGGCGCGGGCAGTTGAGGGGGCTGACGTCGTCATCAACGCTGTCGGGATTTTGGCGCCGACAGGGGCACAGTCCTTCGACGCGATCCACGTCGAAGGCGCCGCCAGGATCGCGAAAGCCGCGAAGGCCGCGGGCGCCGAACGCCTTGTTCACATCTCGGCTATCGGCGCGGATAAGACCTCGCCGGCCAAGTACGCCCAGACGAAGGCGCTGGGCGAGGAGGCGATGTTCGCAGGCTTCCCCGGCGCCTTGGTGCTGAGGCCGTCGATCGTTTTCGGTCAGGAGGACGAGTTCTTCAATCGCTTCGCCGCTATGGCGCGGGTTAGTCCGTTTCTGCCTCTGATTGGCGGCGGCGTTACGAAGTTCCAGCCGGTGTTCGTCGGCGACGTCGGTCATGCTGCTGCAGCGGCGGCAACCGGCGCGGGTACGCCCGGCACGACCTACGAACTTGGCGGGCCGCAGGTTTCGACCTTCAAGGAGCTTTTGAAGCTGACGCTCGACTATTCGGATCGCAAGCGGCTTTTGCTGCCCCTTCCGTTCTGGATGGCCAAGCTCATGGCTGCGCTGACCTGGCCGCTGCCGAATACGCTTCGGCCGATGACGGTCGATCAGGTCCGGTTGCTGCAGTCAGATAATGTGGTGTCTGAGGGTGCCAAAAAGGACGGTCGGACAATCATGGCGCTCGACGTTCCGCGGCCAGCCGCCGTCGATGGCGTGGTTCCGGCGTATCTTGAGCGTTTCAAGGCACGGGGCCAGTACGCCCATTACCATCCGTGAGCTTTGCTTAAGCTGCGCTGCTTGTAAGCGCGAAAGCCTTCGGCACGCCGGCCGCCCATGCCTTTGGGCGGCCCCCTGCCGGTTCATAGCACCCCCCCTGTGGGCCGGCGGACGATTTATACGTCGCCCGTTCAGCCGCGGGTCAGTGTAGCGGTGCGATCGACAACTCGTCTTCCTGAGCATGCCCGATTGCGGCCTGCAGCGTATCGGTCAACGCGATGGGCGTGCCGTCAGCCGCATGCAGCGAGAACAGAGGGATGCCCTTTGGCAAGCCTTCGATCTGCGGAAACATTTCCAGAGCTTCGTCCGAGGTCAATGTCTTGATGTAAGCGACCTCGCCGCCGCCAAGCCGTGCAAGCTCCAGTTCGCTCATGACCGGCGCGACGGCATCGTGGATGTCGGCAGATTTCGCGGTGGACTTAGTATTCATGACGCTCTTCCTCCTTGTGTCGAGGCCGGGCTCTCATCGCAAACCGGGAACCGCGGCCCACACAGGGGCCTCTCGATCTGCTCGTCTGCTCCGATCCTCCGACGATTCGGTCGCTTGCGCTGTGACGCGAAAGACTCAGCTCAGGTGCGGCTTTTGGTTGACTGGGCCGCTCCGATCTCAATCCGGCGTACGAGGCGCTCAGGCTCAAGCCGCTGCAAGTCGACGGCCAGGAGGCCATTCGCAAGCTCTGCGCTTTTGACCTCGATGCCATCTGCAAGGACGAACGTTCGCGAAAACTGCCGGGATGCGATGCCCCGGTAGAGATAATCGCGAGCCTTATCGTCCTGCTGCTTGCCACGAACCGTCAATTGTTTGTCTTCGAGCGTTATCTCGAGGTCGTCACGCGTGAACCCAGCCACAGCCAGGGTGATCCGCAAAAGCTCACCGGAATCGCCGTCCTTGGCGACCCTTTCTATATTGTACGGTGGGTAACCATCCCCGCCTTTGGTCGCGCGGTCAACCAACCGCTCGATCTCTTCAAAACCCAGAAGCAGGGGGTTCGAAAGTGCCGTTACACGCGTCATATGAAGGTCCTTAAGCAAGCGACCAACGTCCTATTCCCAGATGCCTTGCGGCCATCTGCCTCGCCGTCACAACTGCCCGGCGATTTAGTCAAGATATGGGAACCGGTGACCGGTCTTCAAGCGGCAGGGGACGTCGCGCGGACCGGGCGTGTCGCTGGCACCTCGGGAAGCCGGAAATCAGGGATTATTCGGAATTCCGCCTTAGTGCTGCCTGCCTTGGCCGCGAAGACGCAGGGCTTTTTAGCTCAGGTTCGCATGGGGAATTCATGACGCCGGCTTCCGCGCTCTTTGTCTCGGTCTTTGCCTTTTTCTCTCTTTCAGCCGGTTCGGCCGCCATCGCTGAGGATGCGGCCAAGCCGGCCGCCGCCGGAGACTCCGGGACCGTTCTCGGCGACCCGGACGGTCCGCTGACGCCGGAGGAGAAAGCCGAGAAGGAAGCGCGGAAGGCGTGCAAGGTCGACCTCTGCCGTGCTTTTCACTCAAAAGATGCATCGGGTCCTGACATCGCCTGCCACGTCATCAAGAGTTGGCGGAAGGAGCAGTTGGCGAAGCTTGTCAGCAAGGTGAAGATTACTTGGCCGTACGAGGGTGCGCATTGCTCGATGGATCTCAACCTGAAGAGAGCCGACCTCGTTAAGGCGATGGCTGAGCCGAAAGCGGAAATCCAGTTCGCCAAGCATACCGTGACGTGTTCGATCGCGAGCGAGAAGAAGGGTTCGACGGACTTTTCATTCGAGCTGACGCCGAAGGTGACGTTCGAGAACGGCAAAGCTGTCAAAGCCAAGGCCGAGTGGGGCAAGATTGGAGCGCCAACTCTGATCAAAAGCGCGCTTTGGACTGCGACCGCCGCTGACAATACCGTGAACATTCTATCGGGTTCTATTGTCGAAGAAGTGAACACGTTCATCGGCAAGCGATGCGATGAGGTGAAAGATCAATGGGCTGCCAAGCAATAGGCAGCTCGCATATCAATTCGCAAAAGCGAAGTGTTATAATGTTATTAGACGCGCTTATGAGCGATTATTGCAAATACGATTGGCCCCCGTGGGTTCGACGATATAGGTAGCTTCCGTTGTGAAGCGTGGACTAACCACTCTTGGAGGAACCCATGAAGACGTGGTCGAAGCCCGAAGTTCGTGAGCAGGAAGTTGGTCTCGAAGTGACCAGCTACCTCCCGGCTGAGATCGACGTCATCTAACTCAGGTGATGTCGGCTTAGGTCGAACTTTGAGCGGCGGTCGAGGGTACTCGGCCGTCGCTTTTATATGTGCGAACGTCAGCCGGAATTTTCGATGGCTTCGCGCTTTTCTTCCAGTTCCAGCCAAAGCGTTTCAGCGGTTTCGAGCTGCTGCTGAGCCTGTTGCAGGCGTTCGCTTGTCTTATCGAATGCGGCGCGATCGCGGGTGAAAAGCTCGGCGTCGGCGAGTTTGGCGCCGAGGGTTTTAATTTCCGTCTCAAGCTTTGCAATCTCGCCGGGAAGTGTCGATAGCGCGTGCTTGTCCTTGAAGGACAGCTTCTGTCTTGCGGGCGAGGCGGCGGAAGATGCAGCGTTGCCTTCCGACGGTTTTGCTGATGACGCGGCTTTTTTTTGATCTTTCTCTAAAGCATCGCCTTTGCGCTGGGCGAGCATATCGGAATATCCGCCGGCATATTCGGTCCAATTCCCGTTTCCGGTCGGGGCCAATACGCTCGTTACAATTCGGTCGAGAAAATCGCGATCGTGGCTGACGAGGAGAATCGTGCCGCCATAATCCGACAGCAATTCCTGCAGCAGATCGAGCGTTTCAAGATCGAGATCGTTCGTCGGCTCATCGAGCACGAGGACATTCGAGGGCTTTGCGAGCGCGCGAGCCAACATCAGACGGGCGCGCTCTCCGCCTGAGAGCACACGGACGGGTGACAGCCGCTGCTCGGGAAGGAACAGAAAGTCCTTCATGTAGCTCGCGACGTGACGTGCCTTGCCGTTGATGACGACCTGGTCGCCGCGGCCGCCGGTCAAGGCATCCGCGACGGTCCAATTCGGATTGAGTTCGTCGCGGCGCTGGTCGAGCGCGACAACTTCGAGATTGGCGCCGTGGCGGATCGTGCCGCTGTCCGGTGCGATCTGGCCGGTCAAAAGCTTGATGAGCGTCGTTTTGCCTGCACCGTTCGGACCAACGATACCGAGCCGATCGCCGCGCATGATCCGCAGGTCGAGATTCTTGATGATATCGACGCCTTCGTAGCTCTTCGAAATGCCGGTCGCCTCGGCGACAAGCTTGCCGGAGATGCTGCCTTCCGCAGCGTCGAGGCGGACGCTGCCGACGACATGGCGCTGTTCTCGGACCTCCTGGCGCATGGCGCGAAGCTCACGCACGCGGCGGACGTTGCGCTTGCGCCGTCCGGTGACACCACCGTGCATCCACTGGTCTTCGCGAACGATCTTGCGGTCGAGCTTGTGGCGCTCGATCTCCTCTTCTTCGAGAACCTTATCGCGCCAGTCTTCGAAGGCTGCGAAACCCTGTTCAAGCCGCCGGGTCTTGCCGCGGTCGAGCCAGACCGTGGCGCGCGACAGGTTTTCGAGAAAGCGCCGGTCGTGGCTAATGAGAAGCAGCGCCGAGCGCATGCCGAGGAGTGTTGTTTCAAGCCATTCGATGGCAGTCAGATCGAGGTGGTTCGTCGGCTCATCGAGCAGCAGAACGTCGGGCTTGGCGGCAATGACACGCGCCAGAGCCGCACGGCGGGATTCGCCGCCCGAAAGATGCTGCGGCTCGCTGTCTCCTGAAAGGCCAAGTTCGGCCAAAAGATACTCTGCCTGATAAGGATCGTCGGTTGGTCCGAGGCCGGCGACGACATAATCTCGGACGGTCGAGAAGCCATTGAAGTCGGCTTCTTGCGGCAGATAACGAACACTGGCGCTGGGATGGGCAAAGCGCTCGCCGCTATCGGGTTCGACCAGTCCTGCAGCGATTTTCAGCAACGTCGATTTGCCGGAGCCGTTGCGGCCGACGAGGCAGATGCGGTCACCGGGCGCAACCGTCAGTTCCGCGCCTTCGAGCAGCGGCGTGCCGCCGAACGTCAGGTTGATGTCTTTGAGGGTAATCAGGGGAGGTGCCATGCGCCCCTCGTAGCGGGGGATGCGTGCGGGATCAATCGCAACCTCGCGCTCCGTGCGTCCGTCAGCAGCAGCGGTTGATTTTGCCGCTGCCCTCGCCGTAGCGGCTCGCCTGTCGTTCGCGGAAAAAGGCCTCGTAGCTCAAGACCGGCTCGTCGGGATGCGCGTGGCGGCGATGGGCGACGTAAGCGTCATAATCGGGAATGCCGACCATGAGGCGGGCAGTGCGGATGATGCGCTGGGCGAGCCTGAAAATCGGAGCCGTGACGGTTTCGCGCATGGGGCTTACTCCGCTGGAACGGCGGCAGCTTCGCGCGCCGTTACGTGAGGGTTGTCGAGCGCCCGGACGATGGCCCGTATGCTGAAGCCTGCCATCGCGATGACCACTGCGCCCAGCAGGGCCGTCAACGTGGCGTTGACGTAGTCATTGAAGACAATGCGGTGCATGTCGGCAATGGATTTGGCGGGCGCCAGGATTTGGTCCGCAGTGAGCGCGCTTGCGAATTTATCCGCATGGGCGAGAAAGCCGATGGCTGGATTATCGCTGAAGATTTTCTGCCAGCCTGCGGTCAATGTGCAGACGCCGAGCCATGTCGCGGGCGCGAGCGTGACCCAGGCATAGCGTTCGCGTTTCAGCTTGAAGAGAACGACCGCCCCTAAAAGCAGCGCGATGCAGGCGAGCATCTGGTTCGAAATGCCAAACAGCGGCCACAGCGTGTTGATGCCGCCCAACGGATCGACGACCCCTTGATAAAGGAAATAACCCCAGCCGAAAACCGCGATGCCGGTCGCGACGATGTTGGCGCTCCAGGATTTGGTCGCTCTGAACGAGGGGATGGCGGTGCCGATGAGATCCTGGATCATGAAGCGTGCGACGCGTGTTCCCGCGTCGATCGTTGTCAGGATGAAAAGCGCCTCGAACAGGATGGCGAAGTGATACCAGAACGCCATCAGCGCTTTGCCGCCAATGGCGTTTGAAAGGATTTCGGCCATGCCGACAGCAAGCGTCGGGGCGCCGCCCGTGCGCGACAGAATCGTCGTCTCGCCGACGTCAGTCGCCGCTTGTTTCAACACATCCGGTGTAATCGCGAAACCCCATCCGGAAATTGCCGATGCGGCGGTTTCGGGCGTTGTGCCGATCCGCGCGGGCGGGCTGTTCAATGCGAAGTAGATGCCAGGTTCGAGCGTCGTCGCCGCGACCATGGCCATGATCGCCACGAAGCTTTCCATCAGCATCGCACCGTAGCCGATGACACGGGCGTTCACTTCATTGTCGAGCATCTTCGGCGTCGTGCCCGATGAAATCAGCGCATGAAAGCCGGATATCGCACCGCAGGCGATCGTGATGAAGAGGAACGGAAAGAGGCTCCCGGAGAAGACCGGGCCCGAGCCGTCGACGAATTTCGTCACGGCGGGCATTTTGAGGTCGGGCAGGACGACGAAGATGCCGAGCGCGAGGCCGACGATGGTGCCGATTTTCAGAAACGTCGAAAGGTAGTCGCGCGGCGCCAGCAAGGCCCAGACCGGAAGAACGGATGCAACGAAGCCATAGGCGATCAGCATCATCGAAAGCGTTTCGCCGGAATAATCGAACAAGGGAGCAAGTGTTGCGTCGGCGGCGACGTGGCGGCCGAAGATGAGTGACAGCATCAGCAACACGAAGCCGATCAGCGACATTTCTCCGATCCGGCCGGGTCGCATGAAGCGCCCGTAGATCCCCATCAGGACCGCGATCGGGATAGTCATAGCGACAGTAAATGTCGCCCAGGGACTGTGTGTCAGGGCTTTGACGACAACGAGGGCCAGCACGGCAAGCAAAATCACCATAATAATCAGGACGCCGATCATGGCGATGGTGCCGGCGATGTCGCCTAGCTCGCTGCGGATCATTTCGCCGAGCGAGCGGCCGTCGCGGCGCACGGATGCCCAGAACATGATGAAATCCTGCACCGCACCCGCGAACACGGCGCCTGCGATCAGCCACAGCGTGCCGGGCAGATAGCCCATCTGTGCCGCTAGAACCGGCCCGACGAGGGGACCGGCGCCCGCGATTGCCGCGAAGTGGTGGCCGAACAGCACCGTTTTGTCGGTCGGGCAGTAGTCCAGGCCGTCATTGAAGCGCTGGGCGGGCGTGAGACGATCTGCGTCGAGCCGTAAAACCCTGTCGGCGATGAACCGCGCATAGAAGCGGTCGGCCAGTAGATAGGAGCAGATGGCGGCCATGACGAGCCAGATGGCATTGATCGTCTCGCCGCGCGAAAGTGCAACGATGCCGAGCGCGACAGCGCCGAGCACCGCGACGCCGGTCCACATGAGTTTTGCTGGGATGTTCGTCATCGTCTCCGTCCCTTGACGCCCGCGATTATGCTTCGCAAGTCGCCGTTTGGCCGGAGACTACATAAAATGTGTGGTGAAGAGCCAGCAGGGCCCGTTACGTGGATGGCCGTCTGCGCGGCCATGACGGGATTATTGATTGCAGTGGCTCCGTCGCTGCGCGACTTTGCTGTGACCGCCTTCGGCCTATGGGCTCGTCGAGCCGGAACCCATGGGGCGCCAAATTGCGCGCAAGGTTGGCGTGGCGGCCGTGCACGCGTGAAAAATTGGTGGAGCTAACCGGGATCGAACCGGTGACCTCTTGCATGCCATGCAAGCGCTCTCCCAGCTGAGCTATAGCCCCGAACCACTTCAACCGGCGGGGCTGGTTCCCGCCGAAGACCCGCCTGATAAGTCGTCTTTGCAAAAACTGCAAGGACGTTCGACAGGAATATTAGGGCTCTTCGTCGCCCTCGCCTGCCGGGCCGCCGATGATGTTAGACACATCGCCGCCCTCTTCTTCCTCTTCCTCGAGGAAGGTCTCGTCATCGTCAGCGCCGCCGGCGTCATCCGTCTCGACGTCCGCCAAAGCCTCTTCGCCCTCGACTGCCGGCAAATCACCGTCGTCGTCGCTGACGGGTTTCTTGGCCTTCTTGGCGGCAAGATCACGCTGTTCGGCCTGCAGAGCCGCCAGCGCTGCCGGGGACGATGCGATCACGTATTTCGTGCCGCAAAACGGGCAAATGATCGGGTCGTGTCCCAGATCATAAAAGCGCTCGTCGCAATTCTGACAGGTGCGCTTCGTCCCGCGCTCTTGCTTGGTCGCCATTCGTCGTGCCTCAGTTCTCGGAAATTCAAGGGAGCCCGTCTGCCATAGGCGTCGCCCCCTGTCAAAACGAAAAGGTGGTGCGGAGTGGGGATGCGTCAAGGGTCTTCCCCAATCGAGCGCTTGACCGGACGGCCCCGGTGCCGTTGACAGAGCGTCGCGGCGCGGTGTCTATCCGGAGCGAAATTTTCCGGAAAATTGCCCGCCGGCCCTGGATTCTAACGCTTTGGAACGTCTCAGTTGAACGCGCAATCTCCAGCAACACCGCTCTCAGCGCTCAAGGCCGGCCCACTCGTAGGGCGGGTCAGGGTTCCGGGCGACAAATCGATCTCGCACCGGGCGCTCATTTTTGGGGCATTGGCGACAGGTACAACGCGGATCAAGGGACTTTTGGAGGCCGAGGACGTCATCAACACGGCTCGGGCTGTCGCGGCGCTAGGGGCTTCGGCTGAGAAGCAGGGCGATCTTTGGGTCGTGAAGGGGCGAGGCGTGGGTGGCCTGCGGACGCCGGACGGGCCGCTTGATTTCGGCAATTCGGGTACCGGGACGCGGCTGATGATGGGGGTCGTCGCAGGGCACCCGATCACCGTAACGATGACGGGCGATGCCTCGCTTTCGCGGCGGCCGATGCGGCGGGTCTTAGGGCCGCTGGTCGAGATGGGCTTGGAGATTATGGAGCCCGGCAAGGAGACGCTGCCGCTGACGCTTCGCGGCACGAGCGAGCTTATGCCGATCGTGTATCGGCTGCCGGTGCCGTCGGCGCAGGTGAAAAGCGCGGTTTTGATCGCGGGTCTGCACGCAGCCGGGAAAACGACCGTCATCGAGCGCGAGCCGACGCGCGATCATACCGAGCGCATGCTCCGGCATTTCGGCGCGACCGTTACGAACGAAACGAAGGGCGAAGAGACGCATATCACCGTCGATGGTGACGCTGAGCTGGCCGGCAAAGACATCATCGTTCCCGGCGATCCGTCATCGGCCGCGTTTCTCGTGGCGGCAGCGCTGATCGTGCCGGGGTCCGATATCATCGTCGAAGGCGTGCTCGTCAATCCGACGCGGACGGGTCTTTATCTGACGCTGCAGGAGATGGGCGGCGACCTCACGTTCGAGAATGCGCGCGAAGAAGGGGGCGAGCCGGTCGCTGATATTCGCGTCAGATATTCGCGGCTGAAGGGTGTGCATGTCCCGGCCGAACGGGCGCCGTCGATGATCGACGAATACCCGGTTCTGGCGGCGATCTCGGCGTTTGCCGAAGGACAGACGCGGATGGACGGCTTGGCGGAACTGAAGGTCAAGGAAAGCGATCGCCTGCAGGCGACGGCTGCCGCCCTCATCGCGAACGGTGCGCGCGCGGACGTCGAGGGCGATACGCTGATAGTTGAAGGTGGAAGCGGGCTCAACGGCGGCGGCACCGTCGCGACGCATCTGGATCATCGCATCGCGATGGCGTTTTTGACGGCCAGCCTCGCCAGCGAGACGCCCATTGTTGTCGATGACGCGACGATGATTGCGACAAGCTTTCCGGAATTCCGGCCGATCATGGAAACGCTAGGTGCGCGTTACGCCGAGGTGGCGGGATGACCCTGATCATCGCCATCGACGGACCAGCCGCATCGGGCAAAGGTACGCTTGCGAGGCGTGTTGCGGCGCATTTCAGTCTTCCGTGGCTTGATACGGGATTGCTTTATCGGGCAGTGGCGCGCGACGTGCTAGCAAATGGCGCAGCGCTCGATGACGTTGCTGCAGCGGAGGCTGCGGCGCGTGCGATCTTAGCGGAAACGCTCGACGATCCGGCGTTACGTGGGCCGAAGGCCGGCGACGCGGCGTCCATCGTGGCGAAAATTCCGGAAGTTCGCGCCGCGCTTCTCGATTATCAGCGCGCCTTCGCTGGGCAGGACGGGGGCGCCGTGCTGGACGGCCGGGATATTGGCACGGTCGTTTGTCCTGGAGCGCATGTAAAGGTTTTCGTCACGGCGTCCGACGAGGCGCGGGCGCAGCGGCGCTTTTTGGAGCACCAGGGGCGCGGCGAAAACATTTCGTATGATGATCTGCTAACGGATATTCGGCAACGCGATGCGCGCGATCGTGGGCGCTCCACGGCGCCTATGCTCGCCGCGCGAGACGCGATGCACCTCGATACGACCGTGCTTGATGCCAATCAGGCTTTCGACGCCATGATGACGTTGATCAGGACCAGGCTCGGCAGTCTCTAAGCGTCCGAGGCGCACATTTCGCGATCCGGAAATCCTCAGTCGTGGTCAATCTCTTCCTTTAAGAGCGCCCCGGAATGAGGATCAACGTGGAACTCCGTGATCTTACCGTTTTTGACGCCCTTGCCTTCCCAATAGCCATCGTCAGCGTGAAGGCCGGTGATATTTGAATATCCCGCGGCTTCCAGCTTCTTCGTCACGTGTTCCTCGGGCATCCAGTCGGCGCCGGGGACGTCGTTATCGGCAAAGGCGGCTGCGCTTCCGGCCACTCCGAGAACCATTGCGAGTGCTATTGTTTTTATAGCGTTCATTTTCGCGGCTCCTATGCAGATTTATCGAAGATCAAAGCACAACGCAGTTCCTTAAGGTGAGGTTGCGACGCGCCGTGCAATGCCGGACATTTTCGCGGAGCGAGGTCGCAAACGAGGTTCTGCATAACCAATTCACTTTAGTGGCATAAACGGCGGTCAGGCGTTTGTGTTAAACAGTCGGGCAAGGTCGCCAACGAAAGCGTTTTCGAGCGAAGGACGGTATGGGCAAAGAGGAACAAAAGTCTTCGAAGGCCGAGGACGCCGAAATCCAGGATTGGCGCGAGTCGATCTCGTCCGTCATCGCCTACGAAGGCACCGAGCGGGCCGACGATATTCTGGGTGAGGTGGTTGAGCGGGCGCGTGCAAGCGGTGCAGCGATCCCGTTTGCATCGAGCACGGCGTACATCAACACTATCCCCGTTCGCGATGAGGCACCGCTTCCGGGCGATCGCGATCTTGAGCATCGGATTGCCGCGGCAATCCGATGGAACGCCGCCGCGATGGTGCTTCGCTCCAACAAGGAGTCGAGCGAGCTTGGCGGGCACATCGCCAGTTATCAGTCGGCGGCGACGCTTTATGAAACCGGCTTCAATCATTTCTGGCACGCGCCGTCAGAGGAACATGGCGGCGATCTCGTGTTGATCCAAGGCCACTCTTCCCCCGGCATTTATGCGCGAGCGTTTCTGGAAGGGCGTCTTACCGAAGATCAGCTTTTGAATTTCCGGCAGGAAGTCGGCGGGCACGGGCTGTCATCTTACCCGCATCCATGGCTGATGCCGGATTTCTGGCAATTCCCGACGGTCTCCATGGGCCTCGGGCCGCTTATGGCAATCTATCAGGCACGCTTTCTCAAATATCTGCACGCACGCGGGCTTGCGGACACCGAGGGCCGGAAGGTTTGGGTATTTTGCGGCGACGGCGAGATGGACGAGCCGGAAAGTCTCGGCGCGATTTCGCTGGCGGGCCGAGAGAAGCTCGACAACCTAATTTTCGTCATCAATTGCAACCTGCAGCGCCTGGACGGGCCGGTGCGCGGCAACGGCAAGATCATCCAGGAACTCGAACGGAATTTCCGCGGTGCCGGATGGAACGTCATCAAGGTTATTTGGGGTTCGCAGTGGGACGAGCTTCTGGCGAAGGACACGACGGGCAAGCTTCGCCAATTGATGGAAGAGTGCGTCGATGGCGAATACCAAGTCTTCAAGTCGCGCGACGGGGCTTTCATTCGTAAGCACTTCTTCGGACGCTATCCGGAGACGGCGGCGCTCGTCGAAGATTGGTCGGACGACAAGATCTGGCGGCTGACGCGCGGCGGTCACGATCCCTCGAAAGTCTATGCGGCTTATGCCGAAGCGGTTGCGCACAAGAACCAGCCGACGTGCATCCTGGCGAAAACCGTCAAAGGCTACGGCATGGGCGCGGCGGGCGAGGGCACGATGCTCGCGCACTCGTCCAAGAAGATGGACATCGATACGCTGCGTCAGTTCCGCGATCGCTTCAAGATACCGGTGAGCGACGCGGAGATGGAAAAGCTACCGTTCGTCCGCCTGCCGAAAGGGTCGCCGGAAGACGACTATCTGCACGCGATGCGCGACAAGCTCGGTGGTTATCTTCCGCAACGGCGGCGGAAGTCGATCTCGCTCGAAGCACCGCCGTTGTCGCTGTTCGAATCGCAACTCAAAGGCTCGGACGGACGCGAGATTTCGACGACAATGGCGTTCGTCCGCATTCTGACGGCGCTGATGCGCGACAAGGCGCTGGGTCGCCGCATCGTGCCGATCGTGCCGGATGAAAGCCGCACGTTCGGCATGGAAGGTATGTTCCGGCAGTTCGGCATTTTCAGTCAGGTCGGGCAGCTCTACGTGCCGCAAGATGCCGATCAACTGATGTTCTATAAGGAAGACAAGCACGGTCAGATGCTGCAGGAAGGCATCAACGAGGCTGGTGCGATGGCGTCGTGGATCGCGGCCGCAACGAGCTACGCGACGTCGAACGTGCCGATGGTGCCGTTCTATATCTTCTATTCGATGTTCGGATTCCAGCGCGTCGGCGATCTTGCCTGGGCGGCCGGTGACGAGCGTTCGCGCGGCTTTCTGATCGGCGGCACGTCGGGGCGGACGACACTCAACGGCGAAGGTTTGCAGCATGAAGATGGGCATAGCCATCTCATGTCGGCGACGGTGCCGAACTGCGTGTCCTACGATCCGACATTCAACTACGAGGTCGCCGTCATCATTCAAAGCGGTCTCAAGCGCATGCTGCAGGATCAGGAGGACGTGTTCTTCTATCTGACGCTGCTGAACGAGAACTACGAGCATCCGCCGATGCCGGAGGGTGCTGAGGCCGGCATCATCAAGGGGATGTATCTTTTTCGCGAGGCGGCGAAGAATGCCAAAGGCCACAAGGTGCAGTTGATGGGCTCGGGCGCTATTCTGCGCGAGGTCATCGCGGCCGCCGATTTGTTGCGCGACGATTGGGGTGTGGAAGCCGATATCTGGAGCGTGACGAGCTTCACCGAGCTTGCGCGCGAAGCGCACGACGTTGAGCGCTGGAACCTGCTGCACCCGACAGAGACGCCGCGCGTGCCCTATGTCACGCAGATGGTTTCGGGCCGCGGCGAAGGGCCGGTGATTGCATCGACCGACTACATCAAGATGTTTGCGGAGCAAATCCGTCCGTCCGTGCCGAACAAATATTCGGTGCTTGGAACGGACGGCTTTGGCCGCTCGGACTATCGCCGCACGCTGCGGTATTTCTTCGAGGTCGATCGTCATTTCGTGACGATTGCGGCGCTGAAGGCGCTGGCTGATGAAAATAAGATTCCGTCGATCAAGGTGGCGGAAGCCATCTCGAAATACGGGATTGATCCCGAAAAGCCCAATCCCGCGCATAGCTGATAACGTACAGGTTCGCTCTCATGCCGCTCGTCGATGTCAAAGTTCCGAATATCGGTGACTTCGAAAATGTGCCGATCATCGAGATTCAGGTAAAGCCCGGTGATGAGGTCAACGCCGACGATCCGCTGATTACGCTTGAAAGCGATAAGGCGTCGATGGATGTGCCGTCGCCTGTGAAAGGCAAGGTCGCAGAAATTCTCGTAACGATCGGCGATAAGGTCAGCGAGGGGAGTGCCATTTTACGGCTCGACACGGCGGGCGAGAGCAAGAGAGAACCGGACGCAAACGGCAAAAGCCGCGAAGCGGACGCCGCTCCGAAATCCAAGGCAGCGGAAAATTCTTCCCCCGCTGAGCCCCCCGAAGAAAGCGAACTGCCGCCGCCTGCCGATTTCGATGCCGTCTTTGCGAGTCCGTCTGTCCGACGTATCGCGCGCGAACTTGATGTCGATCTGACGAAAGTGAAAGGCACGGGCAACAAGGGGCGGATCACCAAGGAGGATGTAAAGGCTTTCATTGCGCGGAGCGGAACGCCAGCGGGATCGGGCGCGGCAATGTCCGGCATTCCGGAAATCCCGCCGCAGGATTTTGCGAAGTATGGGCCTGTCGAGACGAAGCCGATGTCGCGTTTGAAGCGGCTGACCGGTCCCAATCTGCATCGCGCGTGGCTCAACGTCCCGCACGTCACCAACTCGGACGATGCCGATATCACCGATCTCGAAGCCTATCGCAAAGAACTCGACGCGACGGCAAAGACGAAGGGCTATCGAGTGACGCTTGTCGCGTTTCTGCTGAAGGCTTCCGTCTCGGCATTGAAGGAGTATCCCGAGGTCAACGCGTCGCTCGCGCCGGGCAAGGATGCGCTGATCCTGAAGCGCTATTACAACATCGGCGTCGCGGTCGACACGCCGGATGGACTAGTCGTGCCCGTGATCAAGGATGTCGACCGCAAGGGCATCCTGGAACTCAGTCAAGAGTTGACGGCGGTATCGGCGCGGATGCGCGACGGCAAGATTACGCCAGCGGATATTCAGGGCGCGACGTTCTCGATTTCGAGCCTCGGCGGCATCGGCGGCACGAACTTCACGCCGATCGTCAATGCACCGGAAGTCGCTATTCTCGGCGCAGTGCGCGCGCAGATGAAGCCGGTTTGGGATGGCTCGACATTTCAGCCTCGGCTGATGCTCCCGCTGTGCCTGTCCTACGATCACCGCGTGGTCGACGGCGCGCTTGCAGCGCGCTTCCTGCGCAAGATCTGCGATGCGCTGGCAGATGTGCGGCAGCTGGTGCTATAGGCCGCCGACATGAGCAAAAAAGAAATCCGCGTTCCCGATCTCGGTGACTTCAAGGACGTGCCCATCATCGAGGTGCACGTGAAGGTGGGTGCGAGCGTTGCGCCGGAAGATCCGCTGATTACGCTCGAGAGCGATAAGGCGTCGTTCGACGTTCCGGCGCCGGAAGCCGGGAAGATCGTCGATCTGCTTGTCAAGGTTGGCGACAAAGTGAGCGAAGGCAGCGTGATCCTGACGCTCGAGTCGGGCGCGGCGACGGCTCCATCGCAGCCGGAAGCTCCGAAGAAGACAGAGGTCGCACCTGTCGCGTCTGCTGCGAAAGATTATTCCGGCGATGCGGATCATAACTGCGAGGTGCTCGTGCTCGGCGCTGGGCCGGGTGGCTATTCTGCGGCGTTCCGCGCGGCTGACCTCGGAGCGAAGACCATCCTTGTCGATCGCTGGCCGACGCTCGGGGGTGTCTGCCTGAATGTCGGCTGCATTCCGTCGAAGGCGCTGTTGCACACGGCTTTCGTTGTCGACGAAGCTGCGGCGCTCGCGAAACACGGCATCTCGTTCGGGGCGCCGAAAGTCGATTTGCAAAAGCTCGCAGCCTTCAAGGATGGTGTCGTCGGCAAGTTGACGGGCGGCCTCGCTTCGATGGCGAAGGCGCGTAAGGTGACGACGTTGCGCGGCACGGGCACATTCGCGGGCGCGCACCATCTGAAGGTGCGGTTCGACGATGGGCATGAAGAGGCCGTGCGCTTTGAGAAGGCGATCATCGCTGCAGGATCGGAGGCGGTCGCGTTGCCGTTCATGCCATCGGATCCGCGTATCGTCGATTCAACAGGCGCGTTGGAACTTCGACAGGTTCCGGACAAGATGCTCGTCATCGGTGGCGGCATCATCGGGCTCGAAATGGCGACGGTCTATTCGACGCTCGGCGCGCGGCTCGACGTGGTCGAGTTGCTCGACGGCTTGATGCCGGGGGCGGATCGCGATCTCGTCAGCACCTGGCAGAAGGTCAATGCGCGTCGCTTCGACAAGGTGATGCTGAAGACGAAAGTCGTCGCGGCGGAAGCGAAGCGCGACGGTATCTACGTGACGTTTGAGGGCGAGAATGCGCCGCCTGAACCGCGGCGATACGGTCTCGTGCTCGTGGCCGTCGGACGCAAGCCGAACGGGAAAATGATAGCGGCGGATAACGCGGGCGTAGCAGTTTCCGAGCGTGGCTTCATTCCGGTCGACAAGGACATGCGCACGAATGTCCCGCATATCTTTGCCATCGGCGATATCGCAGACGAGCCGATGTTGGCGCATAAGGCCGTTCATCAGGGGCATGTTGCGGCTGAGAATGCCGCCGGTAAAAAAAGTTTCTTCGATGTGCGGCAGGTCCCGTCGGTCGCCTATACCGACCCGGAGATTACCTGGGCCGGTCTGACTGAGACCGAGGCCAAGGCGCGGGGAATTGCTTACAAAAAAGCGGTGTTTCCGTGGGCGGCTTCAGGCCGGGCCATCGCCAATGGCCGCGATGAAGGCTTCACCAAGCTGCTTTTTGACGAGAAAACAGAGCGGATTATGGGCGGCGCCATCGTCGGAACAGAGGCCGGAAACCTGATTTCCGAGATTTGCCTGGCAATCGAGATGGGGGCCGACGCGGTCGATATCGGCAAGACAATCCATCCGCATCCGACGCTGTCGGAATCGGTCGGCATGGCCGCCGAGGTGGCGGAAGGCGTCTGCACGGACCTGATGCCAGCGAAGTCGCCGCGGCCGAAAAGTTAAGGCCCTGCAACCCTTGCGTTTGCGGGGCCGGTTCGTTATATCCACCCTCATTCGACGTCGCCGTCGGATGGTCATGAGGAAGATCAGCCGGTTGGGCGCCCTATAGGGGCCCCGAATTCTGACCGGTAGGGCTGCGGCCCATCACGGTGACATCATTCCAGAGATATCAGCGCCAATAAACCGGGCATCGCGTTCGCGCGGCTCGGATCAATGGCGTTTTCAACCATTCAACGCAACACGCCCGGCCACAGCGCCGAGCTTACGCCATCAATCTAGGAGACCTAATGTCCGCCGAACTCGCTACCAAAGAACTTAACCCCTCGCGCGAGGATTTTGCCGCCCTCCTCGCTGAAAGCCTTGCCAAGGACGACCTGTTCGAAGGTTCCGTCGTTAAGGGCAAGATCGTCGGCATCGAAAAAGACATGGCGATCATCGACGTCGGCCTGAAGATGGAAGGCCGCGTTGCGCTTAAGGAATTCGGCGTCGGTGGAAAGCCCGGCGACCTCAAAGTCGGCGACACCGTTGAAGTCTACCTGGAGCGCGTCGAGAATGCGCTCGGTGAAGCGGTGCTGTCGCGCGACAAGGCTCGCCGCGAAGAAAGCTGGACGCGCCTTGAACGCCTCTATGAAAAGGGCGAAAAGGTCACGGGCGTCATCTTCAATAAGGTCAAGGGCGGTTTCACCGTCGATCTCGACGGCGCCGTCGCGTTCCTTCCGGGCAGCCAAGTCGATATTCGTCCGGTTCGCGATATCGGACCTCTGATGCATCAGCAGCAGCCCTTCCAGATCCTGAAGATGGATCGCCGTCGCGGCAACATCGTCGTTTCGCGTCGTTCGGTTCTCGAAGAGAGCCGTGCAGAGCAGCGCACCGAGATCGTCGCGCGTCTGGCCGAAGGCCAGATCATCGACGGCCTCGTCAAGAACATCACCGACTACGGCGCCTTCATCGACTTGGGGGGCATCGACGGCCTGCTGCACGTCACCGATATGGCATGGCGCCGCGTCAATCATCCGTCCGAGATCCTCAACGTCGGCGATACGGTGAAGGTGCAGATCATCCGCATCAATCCGGAAACGCAGCGTATTTCGCTCGGCATGAAGCAGCTGCAGTCGGATCCGTGGTCTTCGATCGAGAGCAAGTATCCGATCGGCGCCAAGGTGAAGGGCACCGTCACGAACATCGCTGATTACGGCGCGTTCGTTGAGCTGGAGCCGGGCGTTGAAGGCCTGATCCACGTCTCGGAAATGAGCTGGACGAAGAAGAACACGCACCCGGGCAAGATCGTTTCGACGAGCCAGCAGGTCGAAGTGCAGGTTCTCGAAGTCGATCCGCAGAAGCGCCGTATCTCGCTTGGCTTGAAGCAGACGCAGGAAAATCCGTGGGATTCGTTCCTGACGCAGCACCCGAAGGGTTCTGTCGTCGAAGGCCCGATCCGCAACATCACGGAATTCGGTCTGTTCATCGGCCTCGACAACGGCATCGACGGCATGGTCCACCTGTCCGACCTCGACTGGCAGAAGCCGGGCGACGAAGTCATCAAGGACTACAAGAAGGGCGACAACGTCAAAGCCGTCGTTCTCGACGTCGATGGCTCGAAGGAGCGCATCTCTCTCGGTATCAAGCAGCTCGCCGGCGATCCGGCCGACGCGATGGCGAAGTACAAGAAGGGCGATGCCGTGACCGGTACGGTCACGTCGGTCAGCGATGCCGGCATTGAGGTTCGCATTGCGGACAGCGAGCTGACGTCGTTCATCAAGCGCGGCGATCTTTCGCGTGACCGCTCTGAGCAGCGTCCTGAGCGCTTCAACGTCGGCGACAAGGTCGATGCGGCGGTTCTATCCGTCGACAAGGCTGCACGCCGCATCGCGGTTTCGATCAAGGCTCTCGAGTTGGCTGAAGAGAAGCAGGCGGT
Source organism: Hyphomicrobium sp. MC1 (assembly GCF_000253295.1). Taxonomy (NCBI): domain Bacteria; kingdom Pseudomonadati; phylum Pseudomonadota; class Alphaproteobacteria; order Hyphomicrobiales; family Hyphomicrobiaceae; genus Hyphomicrobium; species Hyphomicrobium sp. MC1. The sequence continues at coordinate 532,059 of NC_015717.1, forward strand.
TGCTCAGTACGGCTCGTCCGACTCGGGCGCTTCGCTGGGCGACATCTTCAAGGCCGCGATCAAGAAGCGCGAAGGCGCCGAAGAGAACGAATAAGGCCAAGGCCGGCAACGGTCTTGAAAGGAATATTAATAGGCGCGCGGCAAACCCTTGCCGCGCGCTTAACTTTTGTACGAGACGCCGCAGCGTGCCCCGTTGCCCGCGAGGCAAACCTTGCCTACGTTCGCGCGCAGAATGCATCCCGTGCTGGTGGCCCCCCGGTTCTCCCAGCTCGAATGCCGAGGGAGAGGCTACCCTATGCTTGAAACGGAAACTGTTCTCGACCGCCGCCGGCTTCGCCGTTCGGTCTCGATTTGGCGCGGTCTGGGACTTGCCGCGATCGCCGTAGCGCTTGGCGCTTTGGCGCTGGGGGGCAACAAACTCGCTACGTTGGCGGGCGAGAAACAGATTGCGCGGGTGACCATTACCGGCACGATCACCGAAGATCGCGATCAGCTTCAAATGCTGAAGGACATCGCCGACAACGACAGCGTTTCCGGCGTGCTGATCTTCATCAACAGCCCCGGCGGCACGACAACGGGTGGTGAGGCGCTTTACGAGGCGATCAGGGCGCTCGCCAAGAAGAAGCCGGTTGTGGCCGAATTCGGCACCATGGCGGCCTCGGCCGCCTATATCGCCGGCATTGCCACCGACCATATCGTGGCGCGTGGCAACTCGATCACCGGCTCTGTCGGCGTCATCGTGCAGTGGCCGGAATTCGTACAGCTGCTCGATAAGATCGGGGTTAAAGTCAATGAAGTGAAAAGCGGTCCGCTGAAGGCGTCGCCGTCGCCGTTCGAGCCATTGGATGATGGTAGCAAGAAGGTCATCCAGGACATGATCGCGGATGGCTTCAAGTGGTTCGTGGGCTTGGTCGAGACCCGCCGCGGCGTGAAGGCGGCCGATATTCCGGGCCTACTCGATGGTCGAATCTTCTCCGGCCGGGAGGCCCTGCAGGCCAAGCTCGTCGACCAGATCGGCGGCGAGGATGAGGCCGTGAAGTGGCTGAAGGACGTGAAAAACGTTCCCCAGAACGCCAAGGTTACCGACTGGAAGCCTGAAAAATCAGGGAGTTACGGGATTCTGGGCATGTCCGCGGGCATCGCCGGGTGGCTGTTCGGGCCATCGGCGGCCGATGCAACAAATTTTTTGCTTCGTGATCGGACGATTTCAACACTCGGGCTTGACGGTCTTCTCTCAGTTTGGCACCCTTCTGAAAAATAACGATAAATGGCCGTCGAGCTGGGGAGCGAAACGTGATCAAATCGGAGCTGGTGCAGAGGATCGCAACTGCCAATCCTCACCTTTATCATCGTGACGTCGAGCGCATCGTGAATGTCATTTTCGATGAGATCGTTGACGCTTTGTCGCGAGGAGATCGCGTCGAGCTTCGTGGTTTCGGCGCATTCACCGTGAAACATCGGGCGTCTCGGCAGGGAAGAAATCCGCGGACTGGGTCAACAGTCGCAGTTGCCGAGAAGTTCGTCCCGTTCTTTAAGACCGGCAAAGAGCTTCGGGATCGGCTCAATAAGCTCAACGGTCACTGAGCGAAAAGTTCAGTCGCCGATCGAAAGCCGAAATGAGGTCCGTCATGTTCAGGCGCATTCTGTCGCTTCTTATCGGCTTTCCGCTCGGCATCATTCTGGTGGCGATTGCGGTTTCCAATCGTCAACCGGTCGATCTGATCCTTGATCCGTTCCGGCCGGAAACACCTGCGCTTTCGATTGAACTGCCTTTCTATATTTATCTGCTGGCGGCGCTTGTCTTGGGTGTCGTTCTCGGCGGTATCGCCACGTGGATGGGGCAGAGCCGATGGCGTCAGACCGCCCGCTCTCAAGGCCGCCGTGCGGCGCGATGGCAGGCTGAAGCCGACCGTCTCACGCGCGAGCGTGAAACCGAGGCGCCTGCTGCAAGCGGTCAGTTGGCTATCTCCGGCCGCTGATTTTTCGCGCTGCTTTCGAGCGTCCTCGACGTTTTATCACGCAACGGCTGCGACTTACGGATTGCACCAGAGTGCATATCCGATCGGACCGGTCGAAGGTGCGGACTTTCATTGCATTGAAGCGCTGGCAAAAGCAGCGTCTCATGAGTAACCCGACGGCCTAACTCGCGAAACTTTATGAGCATTAGCGCAAAAATTTGCGGGATCTCGACTTCTGAAGCATTGGACGCGGCCATTGCCGGCGGCGCCGATTACGTCGGATTTGTTTTTTTCGAAAAAAGCCCGCGTCATCTCGAAATCAGCCGGGCCAAGGAGCTTGCGGCGTTGGCGCGCGGACGCGTGAAAAGCGTCGTGCTGACGGTCAACGCCACCGACGAAGCACTGCGCGAGATCGTCGATGAAGTTTCGCCCGACGCGCTGCAGCTTCATGGCAGCGAAACACCGGAACGGGTTGCTGAAATCAAAAAGCTGTTCGGACGTCCGGTGATCAAGGCTATCTCCGTCGCGACGGCTGAGGATGCACGGAAGGCAGGCGCTTATGTGGGCATCGCTGACCTTATCCTTTTCGATGCGAAGGCCGTTCCCGGTGCGGACTTGCCGGGCGGCAACGGGCGTACGTTCGATTGGGCGGCGCTTGATGGCATGTCGGACAATCTGCCGTTCATGTTGTCGGGTGGTCTGAGCCCTGACAACGTCGCGGCGGCGATCGCCCGGACACACCCCGTTGCGGTCGATGTTTCGTCGGGCGTCGAGATAGCGCCCGGCGTCAAAGACCCCGAGCGAATCCGCCGCTTTCTTCAGGCAGCGAAGACCGCTAAGCACACCTAGACATTCTCTCTCCCAATGCGGGAGCAAGGCGACACAGCGAGGCCTTTACGGCGACCGACATGGCAACCACATCGACGAAGGCGGCGGAAGCCGCGCTCAACAGTTTCGCAACAGGACCGGACGAGAGGGGCTTTTTCGGCATCTTCGGCGGCCGCTTCGTCGCCGAAACGCTGATGCCGCTGATCCTTGATCTCGAACGCGCCTACGAGGCGGCGAAGGTGGATGCGGAATTTCAGCGCGAGCTGAACAATCTCAGCTTGACGTATGCGGGGCGCCCGAGCCCGCTCTATTACGCGGAGCGCATGACAGCGGAGCTTGGCGGCGCCAAGATCTATTTCAAGCGTGAAGAGCTCAATCACACCGGCTCGCACAAGATCAACAATTGCCTTGGCCAGATCCTGCTGGCGCGGCGCATGGGCAAGACGCGCATCATCGCGGAAACCGGTGCAGGTCAGCACGGCGTTGCGACGGCGACGGTCTGTGCGAAGTACGGCATGCCGTGCGAGATCTACATGGGTGCAACCGACGTCGAGCGGCAGGCGCCGAACGTTGCGCGCATGGCTCTCCTCGGCGCCAAGATCAATCCCGTCACCTCTGGTGCAGGCACGCTGAAAGATGCGATGAACGAAGCGCTGCGCGACTGGGTAACGAACGTTCGCGACACATATTATCTCATCGGTACGGCGGCAGGTCCGCATCCCTATCCGGCGATGGTGCGCGATTTCCAAGCGATCATCGGCCGGGAAGTGCGCGAGCAGATGATGGAGGCGGAAGGCCGTCTTCCGGATACGCTGGTCGCGTGCATCGGTGGTGGCTCGAATGCCATCGGACTGTTTCATCCGTTCCTCGATGATAAGGACGTCGCGATCTATGGCGTCGAAGCGGGCGGTCACGGGGTCGATGTCGAGAACGGCCATGCGGCGTCGATGACGGGTGGCTCGCCGGGCGTTCTGCACGGCAATCGCACGTATCTCTTGCAGGATAGCGACGGACAGATCCTCGAAGGGCATTCGATTTCGGCGGGCCTCGATTATCCAGGCGTCGGGCCGGAACATTCGTGGCTGAAGGATATCGGCCGCGTGACCTACGTTCCGGCGACCGACACGGAGGCGCTTGATGCGCTGACGTTCTGCACGCGGCTTGAGGGCATCATTCCGGCTCTCGAGTCGAGCCACGCGCTGGCGCATGTGAAGAAGCTCGCGCCGACGTTGCCGAAGGACCACCTTCTCGTCGTCAATATTTCTGGCCGCGGCGACAAGGATCTGGCCACAGTCGCGAAGCATCTAGGCATGAAGATCTGACGATGACCAAGCACGAGACACGCATCGACGCGCGCTTTGCGGCGCTGAAGAAACAGAAGCGCAAGGCGTTGATCACGTTTGTGACGGCGGGCGATCCCGACCTCGAAACGAGCGCGGCGATTTTGGACGATCTGGTCAAAGCAGGGGCCGACATCATCGAGCTCGGCATGCCGTTTTCCGATCCGATGGCGGACGGTCCGGCGATCCAGGCGTCCTCGCAGCGGGCTCTCAAGGCCGGCCAAAACATGATCAAGACGCTCGAAATGGTGCGGGCATTTCGCACCAAGGATGATGCGACGCCAATCGTACTGATGGGCTACTACAACCCGATCTACGTCTACGGCAACGAGCGCTTCATCAAGGATGCGAAGGCGGCGGGCGTCGATGGTCTGATCGTCGTCGATGTGCCACCCGAGGCCGACGACGAGCTGTGTCTGCCGGCGCTTAAGGCCGGGCTGAACTTCATCCGGCTCGCAACGCCAACAACGGACGCGAAACGTCTTCCAGCGGTACTGCAGAACACGTCAGGTTTTGTTTACTACGTGTCGATCACCGGCATCACCGGGGCCGCCGCGCCCGTAGTGAACGATGTTCACAATGAGGTGAAGCGGATCAAAAGCGCGACACCGCTGCCGGTTGTGGTGGGCTTTGGCGTCCGGACCGGCGAGCAGGCGCGGGCAATTGCCCGGGGAGCAGACGGCGTCGTGGTCGGCTCGGCTATTGTGTCGGCCATCGAAAAGTCTTTAGGATCAAAGGGTGAGCCAAGCGGGACGACCTGCGAGAGCGTTTCTCGACTGGTCCGTGAATTAAGCTCGGCACTAAGCGCCGACTAGCGCTTTTCCTTGATTAGCTCTATTGGATACGGCCTTCTGCACCCCATGTCCGGTCCATGTCCGAGCGCCGGTTCGCCATGGAGCGCCAAAGATGGGCGGACTGAGAGAGGGGTGCCATTGTGCCCGCACGCTGATGCGGTAAGCACACCTTATAGCGGCTTTTGAGGAGCCAACGGGACGTGAATTGGATCAATAACGTCGTTCGCCCGAAAATCAGCGGGCTTTTGTCGACGGCGAAGCGTGAGGTACCGGACAATCTCTGGGTGAAGTGCCCGGAGTCGGGCCAGATGGTTTTTTACAAAGACCTCGAGGCGAACCAGTTCGTTGTACCCGGCTCGAACTATCATATGCGCATGGGTTCGCAGCAGCGGCTGCAACATCTGTTCGATGCTGGCGAGTATCGGACGGTCGCCGTTCCGACCGTGCAGCAGGACCCGCTGAAGTTTCGCGACGGCCGCAAATACACGGATCGTCTGAAAGACGCCAAGGCCGAGACCAAGCTCGAAGACGCTGTTCTCGTCGGTGAAGGCCAGCTCGAAGGCATGCCGATCGTCGCCGCGGCTCAGGATTTCCGCTTCATGGCGGGCTCGCTCGGCATGGCTGCGGGCGAAGCGATTATCGCGGGCATGCTGCGCGCCTTGGAACTCAAGACGCCGTTCATTCTGTTTGCGGCCTCGGGCGGCGCGCGCATGCAGGAAGGCATCCTGTCGCTCATGCAGATGCCGCGCACGACGATTGCGGTGCAGAAGCTGCGCGATGCGCACCTTCCCTATATCGTTGTTCTCACCGATCCGACGACCGGCGGCGTTACGGCATCATACGCCATGCTGGGCGACGTCCATATTGCAGAACCCGGAGCGCTCATTTGCTTTGCCGGTCCGCGCGTCATTCAGCAGACGATCCGCGAGCAGTTGCCGGACGGCTTCCAGCGCGCGGAATACCTGCTGTCGCATGGCATGATCGACATGGTCGTGCATCGTCATCAGATGCGCGAGACTTTGGCGCGCGTCTGCCGGCTGCTCATGGGCGGGGCCACGGTTAAGGCTTCGAAGAGCACAGGCAAGGTCAACGGCAAGCCATACGTCAACGGTTCATCTGTCGACAGCAACGTCATCGAGACGGCGGCTCGTGAGTCCGGCGTGGTCGAGCCTGAGGCCGTGCCGAACAGCCAGCGGTTCGAACCGGCCAAGGCGGACAAGCCGAAGCGTGACGAGACTGCAGCTTCGGCGGCACAGAAAGATGCGCCGCGGAGCGCCTAACGAACCCTTCAAAAAAAATGCGGGGCGCACGGATATGACCTCGTCGACGAAACGGCGGACCAGCGACGCGATTCTGGCCGACATGATGCTCCTGCATCCGAAGCTGATCGACCTGTCGCTCGGCCGGGTGGAGCGTCTACTTGCGAAGCTCGGTCATCCGGAAAAGAAGCTGCCGCCCGTCGTCCATGTCGCCGGGACCAATGGCAAGGGTTCGGTGACGGCATATCTTCGCGCGTTCGCCGAGGCGGCGGGGAAGCGCGTCCACATCTACACGTCACCGCATCTCGTGCACTTTCACGAACGCATCGCGCTCGCCGGCGAAGGCGGGAAGGCGCAAGCGATCGACGAGGATGCGCTCGTCGATGTGTTGACGCGCGTGCATGCGGTGAATGACGGCGACGACATCACCCAATTCGAGATTACAACGGCGGCAGCCTTCCTGGCGTTTTCGGAGCGCCCCGCCGATGTGCTGCTGCTTGAGGTCGGCCTTGGCGGCAGGCTCGATGCAACGAACGTGATCGCCAGGCCCGCGCTGACGGTCATCACGCCGATTTCAATGGATCATGCCGAGAAGCTCGGCCCGACCCTCGGCAAGATCGCGTTCGAGAAAGCCGGCATTTTGAAATCCGGTGTTCCCGGCATCATTTCGCAACAGACGGATGATGTGCTGACTGTGCTTGAAGGTCGAGCCCGGACGATCGGTGCGCCGCTGACCGTTTGGGGCCGGGACTACGACGCTTACGAACAGGCCGGGCGCTTGGTCGTGCAGCGAGAAGATAGGCTACTCGATCTGCCGCTTCCGGCGCTGATCGGCCGGCATCAGATCGTCAATGCTGGAACGGCTGTAGCGGCGGCGCTCGTTCTTGGCGAGACGGTTCCGGAGCTTGCTGTCGACGAACGCGCCATCGAGGAGGGGCTGCGGACGGTCGAATGGCCGGCGCGCATGCAGCAGCTCACATCAGGTCCGCTGCCGGCCATCCTCGGTGAGGAAGCCGAGCTGTGGCTCGACGGCGGTCATAACCCGGCCGCGGGCGATATGCTCGCCGATACGCTTGCAACGCTCGATGAGAAATCTCCCAAGCCCGTCTATCTGATCGTCGGGATGATGGGTGGCAAGGACTCACTCGGTTTTCTGGCGCCGTTCCGCGGGCTCGTTCGTGCGATCTACACCGTACCGATCCCCGGTGCGCATGAGGCGCCGCACAGCGAAGAGGATCTTGCGGAGGTCGCCAGAAACGCCGGTATGCAGTCGCTTGATCGCAAAAACGTGATCGACGCGCTGCAGACGATTGCGGGGCTGCCTGAAGGTCCGAAGCGAGTTTTAATCTGCGGTTCGCTTTATTTGGCGGGCCATGTGCTTTCCCTTCAGCAAGGCCTCGAATAAGCTGCAACGGCGGTGTTTGCCGGCTTGCGCCAAGTCAAGGCGGGGCATCCGACGTCCGGCGTTTTTTCGGTTCAGCGGTCCGCGAAATGCGCTAGGTTAGAGCGACTATATCGGTCTGCAGCTCCTACTGCAGGCCTGTTGCGGCACCCCAAGAACGGAGCCATAGAAACCAAGCTTCCAGCACGACCAACACCAAAGCAAATAAGATCGCCGAACAGGCGTCATTCCGGAGGAGATGAAGCATGCAGCACGTAGCTATGGATAAGCTCAAAGGCCGGCAAATCATCAAGCCGCGCTATGACAATTTCATTGGTGGAAAGTGGGTTGCGCCGGTGCGCGGCCAATACTTTTCCAACGTGACGCCGATTACCGGCCAGCAGGTTTGCGAGATCGCGCGTTCAACGGCGGAAGATATTGAACTGGCGCTCGACGCTGCGCACAAGGCGCGCGAATCCTGGGGCAATGCCTCGCCTGCCGAGCGCGCCCGCGTACTGGCGAAAATCGCCAATCGGATGGAAGAAAATCTCGACGTCCTGGCGCTTGTCGAGACCATCGACAACGGCAAGCCGATCCGCGAGACGACGCACGCCGACCTGCCGCTCGCGATCGATCACTTCCGCTATTTTGCGGGCTGTATCCGCGCGCAGGAAGGTTCGATTGCCGAGATCGACCACGATACCGTCGCCTATCATTTCCATGAGCCGCTCGGCGTCGTCGGGCAGATCATTCCATGGAACTTCCCGCTTCTGATGGCAGTCTGGAAGCTGGCACCTGCGCTTGCCGCCGGTAACTGCGTCGTGCTGAAGCCCGCCGAGCAGACGCCGATGTCGATCATGGTTCTGATGGACATCATCGGCGATATCCTGCCGGAAGGCGTCGTCAACGTCGTCAACGGTTTCGGTGTCGAAGCGGGTAAGCCGCTGGCGCAGAACAAGCGCATCGCCAAGATTGCCTTCACGGGCGAGACGACGACGGGTCGCCTCATCATGCAGTACGCGTCGGAAAACATCATTCCGTGCACGCTGGAGCTGGGTGGCAAGTCGCCGAACATCTTCTTCGCCGACGTGATGGATGCGGACGACGAGTACTTCGACAAGTGCCTCGAAGGCTTCACGATGTTCGCGCTGAATCAGGGCGAAGTTTGCACCTGTCCGAGCCGTGCGCTGATCCAGCGCTCGATCTATGAGAAGTTCATGGAGCGGGCTCTTGAGCGTGTCGTGAAGGTGAAGCAAGGTCATCCGATGGACGCTTCGACGATGATCGGTGCGCAAGCGTCCAACGATCAGCTCGAAAAGATCCTGAGCTACATCGAGATCGGCAAGGGCGAAGGCGCTCGCGTCCTGACGGGCGGCCGTCGTGCCAACCTCGGCGGTGAACTCGCGGGCGGCTACTATGTCGAGCCGACCGTGCTCGAAGGCCACAACAAGATGCGCGTCTTCCAGGAGGAAATCTTCGGACCGGTCGTTTCCGTTACGACCTTCGAAGACGATGCGGAAGCGCTGGCGATCGCCAACGACACGCTCTATGGCCTCGGCTCGGGCGTGTGGACCCGCAACGGTACGCGCGCGTATCGCATGGGCCGCGGTATCCAGGCTGGCCGCGTCTGGACGAACTGCTATCACGCCTATCCGGCGCACGCTGCGTTCGGTGGCTACAAGCAGTCGGGCATCGGCCGCGAGACGCACAAGATGATGCTCGATCATTATCAGCAGACGAAGAACATGCTCGTCAGCTATAGCCCGAAGGCGCTCGGCTTCTTCTGAGCCTTCGCGCTTTAAGAGTTCCGCGGGGCGCGTTCCGGCAACGGATGCGCCCCGTTTGCGTTTGCCTCTTATCGATATGTTTCGCCCCGACCAAAGAGACGGGATGCTCGGATGACGTCGGTCAAGATTTCAGCAACGCCAGAAGCTCGGGCTGCGCTTGCGCAGGCCCGTGACGATCACGGGCCGCTCATGCTTCATACAAGCGGTGGTCGTGTGGGAGGGCGGCAGTATCCGATTTGTCTACCGGCTCAGGCGTTGCGGATCGGGGCGCGCGATCATCTTCTTGGCGAAGTCGACGGTGTGCCGGTCTACGAAATGGAGGATCGCGACGGAGGTGTCGCCTGTCGTGCGCGTGCCTATGTTCTGGATATCGCGCCTGGACCAGCTATCGGCTTTTCGCTGCCTGCGGGGGCTGGGCAGCGTTTTACATTGATGCCCGTTGCGGGAGAGACTTGCTCTCAGGAGAGCGTTGATAAGAAGAATTAGAATTGCGAGCCCTCGCGGAGGAAAAAATGACAACCGAAACGGCGGAAAAATTTGAATCTCAAGTGTCGCGGGTTTCCTGCACGCAGGCGGCGCTCGATCTCATCAACAAACTCATCGGCATTCACGGCCCCTTGTTGTTTCATCAGTCCGGCGGATGTTGCGATGGCAGTGCGCCGATGTGCTATCCGCGCGGCGAATTCAAAGTCGGCGCGCAAGACGTCTACATGGGCGAGATCGGCGGCCAGCCGTTTTATATGGGCCGCTCCCAGTTCGAATATTGGCAGCACACGCATCTGATCATCGACGTTGTGCCGGGGCGTGGATCGGGCTTTTCTGTCGAGAGTCCGGAAGGCGTTCGCTTCCTGACGCGGTCACGCATTTATACGGATGCCGAGAACGACGAGCTGGATGCGCTCGGTCCTCCGCCGACTGGTGCAGAGCATCCGCCGATGTAAGCTTTTTTCCATTCGATGCGATAAACGCGACTTAGAGCAGGATTCCTGAAGATGCCGGTTTCACGCACGCTGCGCGATATCACGGGTATGGGCTACACGCCCGCGAGTGTCGCGCATTCGGCGCTCATCTTGATCGACTGTCAGAACACGTACCGGGAAGGCGTGATGCAGCTCGAAGGTGTCGAGCCGGCGCTTATCGAATGCCAGTCCCTTTTGAGCCGCTATCGCAACGCGGGGCGGCCTGTCATTCACATCCAGCACGATGCCGGTCCTGGCACGCCCTACGATGTGCGCGACAGCATCGGCGCGATCGCCGACATCGTTGCCCCGCGTGATGGCGAGCCGGTCGTCGTGAAGAACTATCCAAGCTCTTTCGAGAAGACCAATCTCGATGATCTGCTCAAAGGCTATGGTGTCGAGGAGGTCGCGCTTGTCGGCTTCATGACGCACGTCTGCGTGAATTCGACCGCGCGCGCTGCGTTCAATCACGGCTATCGCGCGACGGTGATCGGACACGCAACGGCGACGCGGTCGCTTCCCAATCCGTCCGGCGGTGCGGTTTCGGCCAAGGATCTGCACGAGGCAAGCCTGGCGGCTCTCAACGATATTTTCGCTGTTGTCGTGCCGACGATCGATAAAATTGCCGACTGAAGCGCTCTGTTTCGCGCAAACAAAAAGCCCCGCGCGAAGCGGGGCTTTCGTTATCCGAGTGCGGCAGGGCTTAAACCGAAGCTGCGACGCTGGAGTTGATCCAGTCTTCGAGCTTCTTCTTCTGCACGATGGCGCCGGTGTGCTGAGCCGCAACCTTGCCGCCCTTGAAGATCAGCAGCGTCGGCATAGCACGAATGCCGTAATGGCCGGTCACCTGCGGGTTCTCATCGACGTCGACTTTGACGACCTTGACCTTGCCGGCCATTTCCTTGGCGACCTGGTCGAGGGCGGGTGCCATTGCCTTACAGGGGCCGCACCACTGGGCATGGAAGTCAACAACGACAGGTTCGCTGGACTTCAGGACTTCAGCTTCGAAGCTTGCATCGGTCACTGCGTTAGACATTGATTCTTCTCCATTTCCGGGCCGGTTTCTGTCGTCCGGGCCCGTTTGCCGCGGTCGCGGGCAATGCAAAAAACCGACACCACAAGTAGGGATTAGCTCAAACAGCGTCAAGGCTGCCCAGGTCCAGGTCCCAAAGGCGGCCCGTATAGGCATCGAGGACGTCTGCCGGAATTTCCATGAGTCGTGGGCCGTCCGTCCAGAGGAGTGCCGCCCGGACGGTCTTGCCGGGATAGATTTCATGGAGGGCGAGGCGGTAGGCCGCGAGCTGGTAAAGATAAGCGTCTGCAACCAGATGGACCTCGGCGGGCGGCGGCCGGTTGGTCTTGTAATCGATGATCAAGACTTCCTGCTCGGTGATCGCGATGCGGTCGATCTGGCCCGACAAATCGAGCGCCGGGCCTGTGCCTGCCGGACGTGGAATGACGGCCGCGAGAGGCGCTTCAGCGACGCTCTGCGGCCCGAAGATCGCAGCGAAGGCTGGATCGTTCAGAACGGCAAGCGTTTCGCGGACTACGCTCGCGCGGACCTTGGCTGGAAGAGCCGCGCCGCGCCATTCAACGAAGGTCTCTGCGATTTCTGCGCGACGATCTTCATTAACGGATGGCAGATGCTGCAAAAGCGCATGAGTGAGGGTGCCCCGCAGGAACCGGTTGGGGCCGCCGACTGAGAGCGGCGATGGGCTGTCGTACGTCGCGGCGGCATCGCGCTTTGCCGGTGCAGCAGGTTCGCCTTCGGCGTCAGGCGCGTAAGGCTCCAGGCGCGATGGCGCGAGCGGCACGGAGAGTTTGGGCTCGGCCGCTGCGCGCTGGGTGGCGAAATCGGGGCGAGCAAGAATTTCACTCTCAACACCTTTTTCATGTTTTGGTTTTTCAGGCGCTGCGATCTGTGGCGTTTCCTTGCGCCAGATCTTCTGGCCGTCGTCACGCACGATTTCGGTCATGTCCGGCGTGAGCGCTTCGGAGACGACCTCATACCAGCATCCCGGCGCCTTGCCGCGCTTGCCTTCGAAGCCTGCGATATAGAGCCGGTCTCGTGCGCGCGTCATTGCAACGTAGAGCAGCCGATTTCTCTCTTGTGTATCGAGCGCCTCTTTCTTAGCGCGGGCATTGCTGACGGCGGGCACTTTCGACGTGCCTTTAACGGCCCAGACGATGGGTTCGGCAACCCCATCCGGTCTGGCAATGTCGCCGAGTTTCACGAGCCGCGATGTGGCGTCTTCGCCTGACGCGGTCGTGCAGGTATCCGGCAGGAACACAATCGGGGCTTCAAGTCCCTTGGCGCCATGCACCGTCATGACGCGGACCTCGTCGCGGCCGTGGTCCATGTCGCGTTTCACTTCGGGGTTCGCGGCGCGCAGCTTCGATAGAAATTGTGTCAGCGACGGCGGATTGCTTTCATCGTACGACAGCGCGAGATCGAGAAATTCGTCGATGATGTCGGCGGCTTCGGGGCCGAGGCGGTTCAGCATGCGCGCGCGCATGCCGTCGCGTTCGAGAACGGCCGAGTAGAATTCGAATGGCGGCGTGAAGTCGGCTTTGGCGCGCCAACGCTTTAGCGTTTCGGCCGCGAAGACGTATTGGTTTTTGACGGCTGCCTTGTCGATCAGGGCTTTCCAGAGCGTCTTCTGCTTGCGGTCGTAGGCGATGTCGAGCAGGTCGTGATCGTCGAAATCGAAAAGCGGACTCTTGAGAACGGTTGCAAGCGCCAGATCGTCCTCGGGCAGCGTCAGGAAATCGCCGAGCACCATGAGATCCTGCACGGCGATCTGTTCGATCAGCTTGATCCGGTCGGAACCGGCGACAGCAATGCCACGGCGCTTCAAAGCAGCGACCATCGGCACGGCGAAGGGATGGCGTTTGCGCACGAGGATAAGAATGTCGCCGGGTGTGATGGGCCGGTTCTCAGAGAGCAGCCGTTCGCCGCTTTTGAGCCAAGCTTGGATCGTGTCAGAAATGCGATCGGCAAGGCGGTTGGCGGGCGATTGCTCCTTGCCGTCGGAAAGCGGCTGCCATGGATCGGCGCCGGTGGTGTCGTCCGATTTTTCCGTGTCCCAGATTTCGACAACGCCCGCGTGTCCGACACGGTTTGCGACGTGCGTGATGACGCCCTCATTCGCCATCAAGCCCGGTGTTCGTTTGGCGTCGCTGAAGACCTGATCGACGGCGTCGAGCACCGGTTTGACGGTGCGGAACGAAAGGGTAAGCGGCACACGTTTCCACGTGCGTTGGGCCTGCATCGCGAGATCGGCGAAGCGTTGCCCCATCTCGGCGAATTTCTCGGGAGCAGCGCCTTGGAACGAATAGATGGATTGTTTCTCGTCGCCGACAGCAAAGAGTGTGCGCGTCGCGCTGCCGGCACCTGCATCGGAGAAGAACTCGCGCGCCAGTCCGGAAACGATTTCCCATTGCTCCGGGCTCGTATCCTGGGCTTCATCGACGAGGATATGATCGAGGCCACCGTCGAGCTTGAAGAGCACCCATTGCGCTTGGCCGTTGTCGCCGGTCAGCAGGTCGCGCGTTTTCAGTATGAGGTCGTCGAAATCGAGGGCGCCGGCGGCGCTTCGGGCGGCGGCATAGCGACGGAGCACGTCGCCCGCGATGCAATAGAGCGCGAGGGATGCTTCGACGAGCGTCAGCGCACGCAGTTCTTGCGTGAGGCCGAAAAAGTTCTTCTGAGCTTGTTGGCAGCGATCGTGCAGCCCCGGCTTTTCATCGCTCAATGCCTTGGTCATGAGGCTTTTGCGAAGAGCTTCACCTTTTTCGATCAGGAAGTAGTCGGAGAGAATATCGGCGCGGCGGCGATGGTTGTTTTCACCAAGCGCGGCAGTGAGCTTCTCCCCATTGCCGGTGTCCGTCTTTTTTCCCTTCAGCAGATGTTCGGTGAGTTCGCGAAGGTCGTCTGGCGAAAGCACGTCTGCGCATTCGCGATGGAGATCGGCGACAGCAACGGCCGCGCGGATGCCAAGGTGTTGACGAAGCAGCGTGTCCATCAAGGACAGCTCTTCGACGACGTCGCCAGGGCTGATATGCGCGGTAGCTTCGAGCCACTTGCGCTCTTCGACCGCCTTCGAGATGAGCTGGTCGAATTGCGAATCTGCGGCGTAGCGAATGATAACGTCGAGCGCCTTGCCAAGCGGAGAATTCGGATTGCTGGTCGCGAGCGTCAGCGTCGCTTCGATGGCGTCGGCCTTGAGATCTCCAGCGGCGACGTCGTCGAGGATTTTGAAATCCGGCGGAACGCCCGCTTCGAGGGGAAAGCGCTGTAGCAGCCGTTCGGCGAAGGCGTGGATGGTCTGGACCTTCAGGCCACCTGGCGTTTCGATGGCGTGGGCAAACAGCGTGCGGGCGTGCGCCATCAGGCTGTCAGGAACGGTTTCGCCTGTCACGTCAGTCAGGTCTTCGCGCAGCGCTTTGTTTTCGGCGGTCACCCAGCCGGCGAGACGGTCGAAGACGCGCTTCGACATTTCGGCGGCGGCAGCCTTCGTGAAGGTGAGGCACAGAATGCGTTCGGGACGCGTTCCGGCGAGCAGCAGGCGCAGCACGCGCAATGTCAAAACGTGGGTCTTGCCGGTTCCTGCGTTGGCGTTCACCCAGGCGGAATTCAGCGGATGCGATGCCGCGCTCTGGTTGGCGTCGGTCTCGCGCTGAATGTCTTCGACGGAGATTTTTTTGACTTCGAGGTTCATGACGAGGCCTCGTCTTCGACGTGAGCGGACCATTCGGCAACGCGCGCGAGATGGGCGTAGGCGTCGTAATCGTAGCGATAACCGGGGCGGCGGATGGCGCGATATGGCGTTTGCGGATTATCGAAGGTCGTGATCAGTTGCTCGAGGCCCGTGCGTGCTTCGGCGGCAAGGGCAGCAACGTCGTCGGTTTTGACGATGCGTTCCTCTCCAGGCGGCTCGCTGCCGGAAGCGCGAATATAGCGCAAAGCCTGAACCGAACGCCGTGACAGGTTGGGAAAGCCCGTTTCGCTCGCTGCGATGGCGGCTTCGAGCGGAAGCTGCGGCGAGCGTCCGGATTTGACTGCGGTATCGTTTGGCGCAGCCCCCGTCTTGTAGTCCGTTATGACGATAGCTGTTCCCAGATCGTCTATGCGGTCGGCGCGGGCTGAGAGCGTGAAGGGTTCGGCCAATCCCGTAAGCACCAGGCGGCCGGAGGTTTCAGCGATGACGCTATCGACGCCGGTGCGGCGAGCCGCTTCGGTCATCGCAAACCATTCAAGAAAGCGTTCGAGACGCGGCAACCAGAATGCTGCGATCCGCGGATGGCCCGTAAAACTTTCGAGCACGCTGGTCGCGATGCGCTTGAGTTCGCTCTGCGGATCGGCGGGGAGGGCAGCAGGGAATGTCCTGGTGAAATCCGCAACGACCTTATGAATGATGCCGCCGCGAAGACTTGCGTCCGGCTCGGCGCCAAGCTCCGGTAATGGCTCAACCGCAAGGATGCGGCGGGCAAAGATCGCATAAGGGTTGCTCGTCCAGCGTTCCACTTCCGTCACGCTCATTCTACGTGGACGCATTTCGAATGGAGGCCTGGGTTCCGGAGCCTGAATAGTGCGGCGGTTTTGCGGATCAATGTGATCGCGCGCGCGCGCCCATCCGAGCCAGGGCTTTTTGGCTTCGAGAACTGGAAGCAGATTCATGCCCTTCAGTAGCGCCGTCACGCGCATCAGCCAGCGCGATGGGACAGTCGGCACGCCATCGACTTTTTCGGCGCGCGTGAGATAGACGGTTTCGGCGCCAAGCAGCGAGATGAAATCGTGCGCGGCACGGCCGATTTCTTCTTCCGGTGACGGCAGACCGAGTTCGGTGCGCATCGGCCGGTTGAGCCACGCGCCGGGTTCGGCTGCTTCGGGCCACGTGCCTTCGTTGAGCGAACCGACGATCAGGACGTCGGGTTGCTGTAAGCGGGCTTCGAACGGGCCCCAGATCGAGATACGCGGATGCACGGCCGTTCGTTCGCGGACGTTCGCGCGCGATAGAAGCGTCGCGTAGAGATCGGCGTAATCGGCGGCGCGGATTTCGACCTTGGGTGTGTCGGGATTCAGCAGATCGGCGAAGAAACGCGAAGCCATCTCGCCGGCCTCGCCTTGCCAGAGCTGGTTTTGCTCGGACACGCCGCGCTCGTCTTCTGGCCATGCTGCAAGTGCTTCTGCTGCCGCTGCGTGCGCGCGTGCGAGGTCTGCAAGCGTGTGTTGATCGTCGGAGGCATAGAGTTCGCTGAGGGAGCCGAATGCGTCGGCCATTTTGAGGACAAGTGCTCGCGCGCCTTCGGTGTCTTCCGGCCAAAGCCGTTCGGCGGCGCGGTGCTTGCGCTGGTCTTCATCCAGGTCGGCATGGTCGAGCGCGGCGATGATGCCTTCGACGCCGCGGCCGAGATACGGCCTGCGAAAGGCGCTGATTTCAAGCGCGCGGGCAAAGCGGCGGATGTCGAACGCCTTGAAGCCGATGCGACAGAGCGGGTGGTGGAGAAGGGCCATCGTTTCGGCCGGCGCGAACCTGCTGACGACTGCATTGATGACGAGAGCGAGGAAAGCGCCGGGAACGGTTTTGGCGAAGGGACGTCCGGCGCTATCGTCGACGCGAATACCCCAGGCTTCGAGGCGGATAGCGACGCGGCGCGCCAGCAGGCGATCCGGGGAGACGAGGGCGGCTTTGCGGCCGGGCGTTTCGATCGCTTCTCGCAGAATCAGCGCGATCGTTTCGGCTTCGTCTTGCGCCGACGGCGCTTCGACTAGCGAAACGCCGGCGAGGCCCTTGGCGAGGTCGGCGCGGTTGGCGTGCGTTGCGAAATCATGCCAGAGGTTGGTTGTCGCCGAAGGGCGCATCGCTTCGCTGAAAAATGCGGAGCGTGTGCGGCGGGCGGCGTCGATTTCCAATCCCGGCAATTCGTGCACATCGGCGCGTGAGACGCTGAGATTGTCGAGCAGTTTTTTCAAGCCGAACTGCGGATGCTCGGGATGTTCCGGCGTAATCCTATTCCAACTGGTTTCGTCCAGCGACGTGTCGAGAGCGGGCAGGACAACGGCGCCGGACGCGTGCGTCGCGACGGCACGCATGAGGGAAACCGTCGCGGGAATAGACCCGGTAACGCCGGCGACGATCACGACCTCGTCAGGCTTCAGACGAGCAATGCGTTCCGTTTCGGCAAGGATCAGCGCGTTGCGGCGCGCTTCGGGCGAGGCGAGGGCGTTGGCCGCGAGATACGCGGGCCAGAACTCGGTGACGATCTTGAGAAATTCGACGGTTTTCTTCCAGTGCTCGGCATAGTTTTCCGGCACAAGGCTTTGGATACCAGCTAGCGAGACGTTCTCACGCTCGATGTCGTCCATCAGCTTGGCGAGTTCGGTGGCGAGCTGGGCGGCTTGTGCGGGCGTCGAGCCAAGAGCCGTCTTGTCGGTCGATGCTTCGGCCATCGTCTGCCGCCAATGGCCGACGAGCTGCATCAAGACCAGCATACGATTGAGCGGATTGATCGCGGGCGTCTGCTCCAGTGCGTCGATGCCGGACCGGCCGAGTTCAAGCAGATTGGAAATCAGTGAGACGTCGTCGTCGCCCTCGGAAATCGGCTGGATGCGCGGCATGATCAGCGCGCGTGTGCCGGCCACGGACAGGAAAGCTTCGCGAGCGGCGCGTGCGGCACGTCGGGTCGGCAGCAGCAGCGTGATTTTCGGAAGAGAGAGAATGTCAGGCGCGTTGCCGCCCGGCCGCGGCAGATCTCCCTTCAAAATCGCACGAGCGAGCGCTTCCAGAAACGGCACGCCGAGCGGCAGAGTGAAGACGTTCGGCGCCATCAGTCGGAACTCGTCGTCAGCGGTTCCATAAGGGCGGTTTCAGCTTGGGCCAAAGCCTCGGGCGTGCCGACATGCATCCAGATGCCTTCGAGGCGCAGGCCAAAGAGGCGTTCTCGTTCTATGGCTCGGTTCCAAAGCTTGTTCAGCGAGAACGGGCCTTCGGGAGCACCATCAAATAACCGCGGGTGCGCAATCGAGACCCCTGCAAAAACGAACGGCGCCATCTTCGGGCCGGACTGACGCGTGAGCCGGCCGATCGGGTCCATCTGAAAATCGCCACGGCCGTCATAGCCGATGCTTACTGCGAGTGGGGCGACGAGCATCAAGCTGTCCATCGTCCCCTCGTCCCAGGCGTCCAGCAGCCGATCGAGGTTCGAGCCTAATCCCTCGATCCAGACGGAATCGGAATTATGGATGACGAAGGGATCATTTCCGAGCTTCGGCAGCGCGTGAAGCGCGCCGCCGCCGGTATCGAGCAAATGCTTGCGCTCGTCGGCGATCATGATCTGCGGCTTGGCGCGGTGGGCGAGGTGCCGTTCGATCTTGTCGGCAAGGTAATGGACATTGACGACGGCTTTTTTGATCCCTGCGGTGGCGAGGCGGTCAAGCACGTGGTCGATCAAGGGTTTGCCGCCGAGCGGCACGAGCGGTTTTGGGATCGTGGCGGTCAGGGGGCGCATGCGCTCGCCTTTGCCGGCAGCCAGGACGAATGCGCTAGTTGGGCGCTTGGCGGACGTCATATCGAATGCGTCTCCGGAATTCGGGTTAAATATTCAAGGCTTCTGCGCGCAGGCTGCGAGGCAGGTTGTCGTCATACCATGCCCTCAGCGGCGCGAGCACCTCATGCTGCAGATCTCGTTCGAGATACCCCCAGATGCGTGGCACATGGGCCAAATATTGCCGTTTTCCGTCCCGCGCTGCGAGACGGGCAAAGATACCAAGAATTTTTGTATTTCGTTGGGCGCCGAGAGCAGCATAGCTGAATGCAAATTCGGCGGGGTCGAACGCGGGATCGCGGGCGCTAATGGCGTCGACGTAACGCGCGAACATCCGCTTTTCCAGGTCTTCCGGAACGTCGAGGCGCGCGTCCTGGAGCAGCGAGACGAGATCGTAGGCCGCCGGCCCGAGCATGGCGTCCTGGAAATCGATGATGCCGACGTCGCGGGGCGGCGTGCGATTGTCGAGTGCGATCAGGTTCGGAGAATGAAAATCGCGCAGCAGCCACGTTTTGGGTTGCTTGAGAACGCGATCGAAAACGGTTTGCCAGAGTCCTGTGAAGGTGTCGCGCGCGGCCTGGGGCGCGGGACCTCCACGGAGCGCGGGCCAATACCAATCGAGAAGCAGTTCAGTTTCGATTTCGAGAACGCCGCGATCGGCAACAGGCAACTCGAACATGGTCCCGTCGGAGAGCGAGATCCTTTCAGGCGGCGCGGTCGCTTGAACGGCGATGAGCGCATCGACGCCACGCTGCCAGAGAGCACCCTGATCGCGGCCTTTTTTGACTTCGGCGCCAAATACGGCGTCGCCGAAATCTTCGATCAGCAGCAGACCAGCGGATAAGTCTTCCGCGAGAATGTGCGGCACCGAAAGACCGGCGGCTTCAAGCGTTCGGTCGATGGCGACGAAGGCTTTGACGTTTTCTGCAAGGTGCGCGATGGCGCTGTAGGATTTGCCATCGCGGATCGGGGGACCGTCAGGCTTTTGCGGGGCATCCATCAGGATGGCGCGCGAGCCGTTAGCCTTCACGAGGCGAGCGTAGCGGCGGGGCGAGGCATCGCCTTGGAGATAGCTGAATGCCGTTGTGGCATCGCCCCAGCCGCTGCGATCGAGGAATTTGCGGATTGCAGTAAAGCGTTCGAGCCGGGCGGTGAGATCGACGGCGGCTTCGAGGCGCACGTCGCGGCGGTCGAAAGCCGTCGTCTCATCGAAGCGGATCGTCAGCCGGTCTGCGGCGATGCGGCCGTCACCGCGCGAGGGCCATTCGACGATGGCAATGCCGCGGGCGAGTGCCGCGTCGAGGCCAAGCTCGTCGATTTCGCTCGGATCAGACAGGCGATAGAGGTCGAAATGCGCGATCTCGAAGCGCGGCGTCTCGTAGGACTGCACGAGCGTAAATGTCGGGCTCGGGATTTCGAGTTCGGCGTCACCTGCTACAGCGCGGATGAAGGCGCGCGCGAATGTCGATTTTCCGGCCCCCAAATCGCCTTCAAGGGCCAGCGTGTCGCCGGGTTGGACGAGAAATGCGATTTCCTGCGCTAAGCGCGAAACGTCGCCTTCGGTGAGATCGGGAAATGAAAAGACCGTATGTGTCATGGCGCCCGCTTTTTACGCTGCGCGCGTGCCGCCCGCCAGTCTCTCCGTGCTGCCGCCGGAGCCGCCTGCGGCGCCGTCCGTCGTCTGAGCGATCGGTTCTTCCGGGATGCGAACCATGACGCGCGTACCACGGCCTTCTTCCGATGTGATTTCGATGGTGCCGCCGTGAAGTTCTACGAGGCTTTTGGCGATTGAAAGGCCGAGACCGGCGCCCCGGTGCTCGGAACCGCGGCTGCGGCTTTCGAAGCGCTGGAAGACCCGGCCGATCTGGTCCTTCGGGATGCCGATGCCGTCATCCTCGACGCGGAAATTGATCATGCCGTTTTCACGCCAGCAGGCGAGGCGGACCGTGCCGTTGACTTTCGAGAAGCCGACGGCGTTTGACAGAAGATTGTAGAGGACCTGACGCATGCGGGCTTCGTCCACCATGATTTCGGTGACGTCGTCGGCGACCGCAATGTCAATGGTGAGGCGAGAGCGGACGGCGCGTTCGCGAATGCCGAGGATCGCTGCGTCGATGATGGCGCGGACGCCGGCCGGCGCGAGCTTCAGTTCCAAGCCGCCCGCTTCGATCGTGGTCAGGTCGAGAATGTCGTCGATGATCGCGAGCAGCGTTTTTGACGACGACATGATGTCGGCGAGGTATTCGCGCTGCTTGGCGTTGAGGGCGCCGAAGATCGGGCTCGCGAGCATATCTGAGAAGCCGATGATCGTGTTGAGCGGAGTTCTTAGCTCATACGAGATGTGACCGATGAAATTCGTTTTGAGGCGGTCGGCGGCGATGAGCGCTTCGTTGCGTTCGACGAGAGCACGTTCGGCGCGCTTGGCATCGGTGACGTCGGCGAATGTCAGAAGCGTGGCGCCATCCGGCAGAGGCATGAGCGCGTAGTCAATGACGAAGTGATCGGTGCGATCCATCTGGCCTGAGAACGTCTCGCGCTCGTCCTGGAAGGCGGTGACGGCGCGCCCGATACGCAGCCACGTGCCGGCATCGGGAAAGAGCGATTGGACGGCGGCGATGATCTCGCCGATGTGCGGCAATTCATTCAGTTTGCGCGGCGGGATCTGCCAGATGTCGCAGAACGCGCGATTGAAGAGCTTCAGGCGTCCGTCGGTGCCGAACACAGCGACGCCTTCTTTCAACGCATCAAGCGTTTCGCGCTGGACGTCGATGAAGGCGTTATATCGGCTTTCGAGTGCGATGCGGTCGGTTTCGTCGGAGAAAAGGTAGGTCACTCCGCCGTCTGCGCGCTGTTCGGCGATGACCTTCACAATGCGGCCGTCGGTCAGGTGCCAGACATCTTCGAGCGGCGTGCCGGTGCGCGAGGTAGCAAGCACCTGCACTTTCCAATCGCGGTGGCTGACGACGGGCGGCAGAGCGCCGATTTCGCGCAGGCGATCGAGAATGTCGCTATCGGTCGGGCGGGTGGCCAGCCAGTCCGGGTCGAGCGACCAAAGATTTGCGAAAGCCGTATTGTGGAAGACGAGCTTCTGATCGCGGTCGAAGATTGCGACCGCCGTCTCGACGCGGTCGAGAGTGCGATCGTAGGCGGCAACCTGGCGGTCGAGTTCACCTTGCGCGGTTTCGATGTCGGTTACGTCGACGGCGGCGCCAGCGGTCATGCCATCGACCGGCAGGATGACGATATCGTGCGGCTTGCGCTGGCCGCCCGCGATCAAGTGCACGCGGGACTTATAGCTGTCGCCGGATGCAACAGTCTTTGCGATCTGGCGGCGTTGGCGCGTTTCGAGCAACTCGATCTGACGTTCGAGAACTTCAAGCTCGCTATCGGCTTCGACGGCCTTGACGTAGGCAGAGTTGACCCACACCAGACGGCCTGCCGTATCGCGAAGCCAAACCGGCATCGGCAGCGTTTCGAGCAGAGCGCGGCTTGAGCGGATGTCGCGCGCCAGCGCGTCGTGCTGTTCGTCGATGCGGGCGATCTGGGCTTTGTAGGTCGATACGTCTTTGAAGCGGAGCACTGCGCGGCCGCCGGCGGCGCGGCCTTCGGCTTCGAGCGTGCCGCCTGCGATCGTCTTTAAGATGATGTTGAACGACCGGCCGTTGGTGAACAGCTTGTCGAGCGCGGCCTTGAGCGTGTCGGCGGATGGTGCTTCCAGCCATTGGCCAAAACGCAGGATCTCGGCGTGCTGATCAGGAAGGCCGGGGATGCCGGTGAGCGTGTGCGAGACGATGCGGACGGCCTGTCCCTGCTCCCAGAAGATCAAGACCTGGGGCTCGGCGCGAATGATGGCGTCGGCAGCAGCAAGGTTGCGGCGGAGGTGCTGGCTTTCGGTTTTGGCCTTTCGTGCCTCTTTCCGCGCCACGCTCGCCATGTGCCAGACGATGAGGGCGGCGATGAACACCGCGCCGGCGACAAGGCCGCCAACAGCGAGTTGGCGAAAATCAAACGACGCTACAGTGGCGCTGCGAGCGCCCACGAGTACGGTCAACAGGGTGGCAACCAAACCCATCGCCGCCGCCAGCAGCAGCGCGAGCTGGAGCTTGGTTCTCAATCGTCGGCCGGATGGTGGAGTCGTCGGCATCATATTCCATTGCGCATAAAAGCTGGCGATCCGTCAGGTGCAGACGCGCCTATGCAATCCGAGTCTCGCGACGCGAATCACTTTCAGTATGGGGCTCTAGGGGAACGGCCGCCACCGCGGGAGCGTGCACAAATTGAAACGGCGCCAGAGTGTTTCCCTGGCGCCGCGTTTCTCGTCTTTTTGTCGGTCTGAAACGATCTCAGTACCGATAATGGTCGGGCTTGAACGGGCCTTCCGGCTTGACCCCGATGTAAGCTGCCTGATCCGGGCGAAGCTTCGTCAGGTTGGCGCCAATCTTGGCGAGATGCAGCATCGCGACCTTCTCGTCGAGGTGCTTCGGCAACGTATAGACTTCCTTCTTATACTTGCCTTCGTTCGTGAATAGCTCGATCTGCGCCAGCGTCTGGTTCGTGAACGACGCCGACATGACGAACGAGGGGTGACCCATGGCGTTGCCAAGGTTCACAAGGCGGCCTTCCGACAACAGGATGATGCGACGGCCGGTCGGGAACTCGATCTCGTCGACCTGTGGCTTGATGTTGGTCCACTTGAGGTTCTTGAGACCGGCGACCTGAATTTCGTTATCGAAGTGGCCGATGTTGCAGACGATCGCCCGGTCCTTCATGGCACGCATGTGCTCGACCGTGATGATGTCCTTGTTGCCGGTGGCGGTGACGAAGATGTCCGCGCGCGGGGCGGCGTCTTCCATCGTCACGACTTCGTAGCCTTCCATCGAGGCCTGAAGCGCGCAGATCGGATCGACTTCTGAGACCATCACGCGACAACCGGCGTTGCGCAGCGAAGCCGCCGAACCTTTGCCGACGTCGCCGAAGCCAGCAACCATCGCGACCTTGCCGGCCATCATGACGTCCGTGCCACGGCGGATACCGTCGACGAGGCTTTCACGGCAGCCGTAGAGGTTGTCGAACTTCGACTTGGTGACCGAGTCGTTGACGTTGATCGCGGGCCACAGCAATTTGCCTGCCTTCTGCATGTCGTAGAGACGATGCACGCCGGTGGTCGTTTCTTCCGACACGCCCTTGATGCTTTTTGCGATCTCGGCGAAGTAACCCTTGGGCTTTTCCTTCAACTGCTTCTTGAGCAGTGCGAAGAAGACTTCCTCTTCCTCGGAGCCGGGCTTGTCGAGAAACGCGGTGTCGCCGTTCTCGGCGCGCAGACCGAGGTGGACGTACATCGTGGCGTCGCCACCATCATCGAGGATCATGTTCGGATGGCCGCCGCCGTGCCAATCGAACAGTTTTGCGGTGTAGTCCCAGTAATCCTTCAACGTCTCGCCCTTGATGGCAAAGACGGGGATGCCGGCTGCTGCGATGGCTGCGGCGGCGTGGTCCTGGGTCGAATAGATGTTGCAGGACACCCAGCGGATGTCGGCGCCGAGGGCGGCAAGGGTCTCGATCAGCACGGCTGTCTGGATCGTCATATGCAACGATCCGGCAATGCGCGCGCCCTTCAGCGGCTTTGCAGCGCCATATTCCTCACGGGTCGCCATGAGGCCCGGCATCTCGGTCTCGGCGATGGCGATTTCCTTGCGCCCCCACTCGGCGAGGCCGAGATCCTTGACGATGTAATCGGAAAATTTCGTGCTCATGCGGCTCAGTTCCTCATAGATGCACCGTGACCTGCACCGCGTCGGCGCAGACAGCGCGCGTTCCATGCTCCCGTACCGGGTTGCATGCCGTCTTGGACTTTCCCGGGTTGCTATAGCGAACTCACCCTCGCCGCGCAATAACATATAAACAAGTCTTTATGTCTTTTCCGCGCCGCGCGCCCCGGGGGTGACGGACCCACCAAGATTTTCTGGTAAATGAAGTCTTGTATTTCTAAATACAATTGGTTTTTTATTTAAACTTCTTAAGTAATTTCGTGTTAATCTCATAAATAATTAAAAATTAGCGCATTAATTTCCTATAAATCTATCCGCCCGCAATGTGACGCCCAAGTATATTTCCGTGGAGGCGGATAATGAAGTGCGCGTTGGTATGGCGTAGTGCACTGAACTCGGGGCGCAGCGTCTGGGCGGTCTTGGCAAGCAGGAAGCGGTGGGCCGCACTCGGTTCCGATGAGCGCGGAAGCGTCGCGATCATCTTCGGACTTACGATTTTCGTTCTTTTTGCAATGATCGGCTTGGCTGTCGATTACGCGCGTTTCGTCAACGCACGTTCGCAGACGATTGCCGCGACGGACGCAGCCGTGCTCGCCGGAGCGCGGGCTTTGCAATCAAATGGGGGCGATCAGGCGGCTGCTGTTCAGGTCGCGGAGACGTATTATCAGCAGGGTGTCAAAAGCCGCATCAAGGTGGTTCCACTGTCCGACAATATCAATTTCTTCGTGTCCGACAACGGCACGGCGATGTCGACGACGGGCAATGCGCGGATCTCGACACCATTCATGCACTTGGCATTTGGGTTGGGTGGAACCGAGTCGTCGACTTTGCCCCTACTTCGCGCGGACGGATCGGACTATTCGAAAGCTGTGTTGGCTGTGGGCGGCAATGGCGAGCAGAGTCTCGAAGTCAGCTTGATGCTGGACATCACGGGCTCTATGGCCGGTCAAAAGCTGACGGATATGAAGGCAGCCGCAAGCGATCTTGTGAACATTGTCGTTTGGCAGGATCAGAGCCAATACACGTCGAAGATCGCGATCGTGCCGTTCGCTTACGACGTTCGTCCGCCGAGTTCGATATTGAAGAATATCAGAGGAGTTGGCAGCAGCACCAACACCACCCAGAAAATTAGCGGGACGACCTACAATTTGTCGGACTGCGTCGTCGAGCGTGCAGGAAGCGAGGCCTATACCGACACAGCTCCCGGAGCAGGCAAATACCTCATGGGACATTACGTTAAAAAGACTAACAACAAGGTCAATTGCGACGTGCCTGCGGCAGCCGAATTGTTGCCGTTGACCAGCGATAAGTCGGCGTTGTTGACAAAGATCAGCAACCTTTCGACAGCGGGCAGCACGGCAGGCCATCTTGGCACGGCGTGGGCGTGGTATTTGCTTTCTCCGAACTGGGGAAGCCTATGGTCGTCTACAAGCCGGCCAGCCGCGTATGGAACCGAAAAGCTCAAAAAAATCGCTGTGCTCATGACAGATGGTGAGTACAACACTCAATACACGTCGCAAGGCATTCCCGACGGTTCGTCATCTCTTACGAAGTGCCCTAACGCAGCGAACGGCGTTTGTTCGAGTGCTCAGGCAGTGTCACTTTGCAAAGGTATGAAGGCGAAGGGTATCGAAGTTTACACGGTCGGTTTTCAATTGGACAATCAAACGGCGGTCGACACGCTTTCAACGTGCGCCACCGACGCCAATCACTTCTACAACTCATCGACGGGCGATGCGCTCAAGGCTGCGTTCCGCGATATCGCGCTGAAAATTTCGACCCTTTACCTCTCGCAATAACGGGCGAGACATCGGGCACTGCAAAAAAAGGGAACGCCCAGGCGTTCCCTTTTTTGTTTGTGCTTGGTTAGTCCGCTTCGCGAAACCAGCCGCCATGTGGATCAAGCGTCGCCGATGCATTCTTCGTCGAAACCGGCTTCGACGAGGTGGACCAAGGCCTGAAGCGCTTCCGGTCCTTGCGGGCCTTCGGCGACGATGTGCAACTCAGATCCGGGTCCAGCGGCAAGCATCATCAGGCCCATGATGGACGTGCCTCCGACTGAATTGCCGTGATGGGTAACCGTGACAGCGGCGTCGAAGCTTTCCGCCAGCTTCACGAATTTTGCCGACGCGCGGGCGTGCAAGCCTTTGACGTTGCGGATGATGACTATGGCTTCCGGTTTCAGGCTATTGGCCAGTTCGGGCATCGCTCGCTCTTAACCGCCAGAGAGTTCTTGGCTCGCAACTTTGATGTATTTCTTGCCGGCGTCGCGGGCCATAATGACAGCTTGGTCAAGAGGTGTCTCGGCGCGAATGCTCGCAAGCTTCACAAGGATCGGCAGGCTTATGCCGGCGATCACTTCGGCCTTCGTCTCATCCATCACCGAGATGGCAAGATTAGAAGGCGTTCCGCCAAACATATCCGTCAGGATGATGACGCCTTTGCCGTTATCGACGCTCTGCACGGCATTCAGAATTTCGAGACGACGCGCTTCCATGTCGTCGTCCGGTCCGATCGCGATCGTTTCGAGCGCTTCTTGTTTTCCGACGACGTGCTCAAGCGCATTGCGAAATTCTTGCGCAAGCCCGCCATGCGTGACGATGACAAGTCCGATCATGTGCGACGGGCCATTTCAGTACCATTCAGCGGAGCCGATTGTAGCTTCGCCGTTTGGCGCGGAAAGTGGCAAGTGTTTGCCGTCGGTGCAAGAGGTTTCTGGATCGACATCGAACCTTACGGCGCAAAACGTGACCGGGGCGCCATCGTGATTGCTGTCACAAGCTTAAGGGCGCTCGAACTCTCAAATGGATATAGGTGGAGGAGCGGAATTTCGAGCCCTAAAATGCGGATTTCGGGCCAAGGATCAGGATATCTCTCGATGCTGCCGTCGCTGACGAGGTCTGCGACGAGGACGAGATTTGCTTGCGCGATGGCGTCAACCTCCAGGATGCCGAGGCCGCGCACTTCAAGTTTACCGCGTAGGGGCGCGGGCGCACTGGCGACGATGTCAGGGCCTTGCTGCTTTAGTAGGACCTGGTCGTCGGCGACGAGCTTTACGGTGTCGCGAATGAGGCCGGAGATGCCGAGCCCGAGGCAGCGGAACGCGAGGTCGGACTTTCCGGCCCTGGATGCTCCGCGAATGAGCGCGGCGCGGCTGCCGAGGGCGATCGCTGTGCCGTGAACGCGCTCAACTTCGCCAGACAAGCCCGACTCCAACAATGGGAGATAGCGGGAGGCGAACGGTAAAGCGCGCGCCCTTACGCAACTGAGGGTCGTCCTTGCTGCGGTTCTCGGCGAAGATTTCGCCGTTATGGCTGGCGATGATCTCGCGCGAAATCGAAAGCCCAAGTCCGGAATTTTTTCCGCGCTTGGCGTCGGTCAGGGGCCGGTCGCTGTAGAAGCGATCGAAGATTTGTCCGAGCTTGTTGGAGGGAATGCCGGGTCCCTCGTCTTCGACGGTGATTTCGACATTGGCGCTGTTGGGCCGGGCACGCACCGTCACCATCGTGCCTTCCGGCGAGAAGGATAGGGCGTTGTCGATCAGGTTCGTGAAAACCTGGCCGAGGCGGCTGTCGTTGCCGCGGACCGTATAGGACGCCGGGCCGCCGGGTTCGATGAACAGCCGCAATTTTCGGCTGTCGTCGGCGAGCATGTCGGTGAAAAGCGCGTTGATGTTTTCGAGCACGACCCGAATGTCGATCGGCTGCATTTCCTGGCGAGCCAACTCGGCATCGAGACGCGAGGTGCTGGAAATGTCGTTGATGAGGCGGTTCAGGCGTTTCAGCTCGGCCTGGATCTCTTGGACCAGCTCGGTGCGATCAGTATCGGACTTCGCGTAAGCCAAGGCTTCGGCCGTCGAGCGGGCGGCAGCCAGCGGGTTTTTCAGTTCATGCGCGACGTCGGCCGCGAACTTCTCGCTGGCTTCGATGCGCCGGTAGAGCGCGTTCGTCATGGAGACGAAGGCGCGACCGGTCTGCCCGACTTCGTCGCGGCGGCCCGTCATGTCAGGCAACTGCTCGCGGGCGGAGATGTTCTGCGTCACGCGGTTGGCGGCATCGGAAAGCCTGCGCATGGGGCCAGCGACCGTTCGTTCGAGTACGAGCGAGCTTCCGACGGAAACCACGAGCGCCATCGCGGCGATCTGCAAGATCAGCCAGCGCTCGTCCCAGAGGATGTCGTCAATATCGCCGGGGTTCGTCGAAATTAGCAAAACGCCGAGGATTTTGTTTCCGCGCTTGATCGGCTCGGCCATCGAGACGATTTGCTGTCCGTGGCGATTGAGCAGCAGAATGGGCGTTTCGATACCATTGATCGCAGCATTGCGGACTTCCGGATAGAGGAAGCCGTTGGCGGTGCCGAGTTCGCGGTAGACCTTCAATTCCTTGTTGATCACCCAATAATGCAGACGCGTCCAGAAATTCTTCAGGCGCGGTGTCGGGTCGTTGGCGTCAGGTGGCGGGTCCGGCTTGTCGTTGCTGTTGGAGAACAGCGCGTCGCCGTTGAGGATCAGTGTGCCCTTGGCCGAATAGATACGTGCTTTGAGATCGGCGGGGCCGACAAGCTTTCTCAGAATGATCGCCGCCTGATGCGGGTCGATCGGCAGTTCAAGGGCTGCGAACGCATCATCGCGCTGGGCGCGCAACGGCGCCTTGTCCGGAATGCGGTTGGGATCAAAAATCGCGCGCTCGTTGACGGCGCGGTAGGCGATGGCTTCGGCGGTGATGCGCGAAACAGTTTTGACGACGTCAACCTTGGCGTCGAGCAGCCAGCCGTGATGGAGACTCAAGTAGAGCATCGCGAACAAAAGCCCGGCGAGGCCGAGCAGGTTCGCAAGAAGAATGCGGCGTCGCAGGTTTTTCCCGATGACGCGCGCAATCCAACCTTTCGCCAGCCAGCTACCCGTAGCCGTCGCAGCACGCGCCGCGAAGGCGCGTGCATCAAACTTAGGCCGCGATTTAGCCGTTTCAGGCGCAGCGATCTCGCCCGCGGGGCTTTCAAGCGCTGCCGCTGTCGAGATGTCGTTGCTGTCTAGTGCCATCCCGTCCCCGGTGGCTTATCGGGTCGCTTACTCCTTGAAGCGATAGCCGACGCCATAAAGTGTTTCGATCACGTCAAAGTCGTCATCGACCTGCTTGAACTTCTTGCGAAGCCGCTTGATGTGACTGTCGATCGTCCGGTCGTCCACATACACCTGATCGTCGTAGGCAGCATCCATCAATGCGTCGCGCGTCTTGACGACGCCGGGGCGCGTTGCCAGCGCCTGCAGGATCAGAAATTCCGTGACCGTCAGTGTGACGGCCTTGCTATCCCAGTGGCAAGTATGACGCTCGGGATCGAGTTTCAGTTTGCCGCGCTCCAGCACGCGCTTGGCTTCATCTTCGGTGGTCGTGCCGTCCTTGGGCGAAACACGACGGAGCACGGCCTTCACGCGTTCGACGATGAGGCGCTGCGAAAATGGCTTCGCGATGTAATCGTCGGCGCCCATCTTGAGGCCAAACAGCTCGTCGATTTCCTCGTCCTTGGAGGTCAGGAAAATGACGGGCATCGCGGATTGCTGGCGCACCCGGCGCAGCAATTCCATGCCGTCCATGCGCGGCATCTTGATGTCGAAAATGCCAAGGTCGGCGGGCTCTTCCGTCAGGGCTTCGAGTGCTGAAACACCGTCACCGTAAGTGCGAACCTTGTATCCCTCGGCCTCCAACGCCATCCGCAACGAGGTCAGGATGTTCCGCTCGTCGTCGACGAGTGCGATGGTGCTCTTTTCCTTCATCTTTTCCTCTTCTGCCCCCTCGGTCGCGACGGGAATGCTCGCCATGCCCCTTAGGCGCATATGGCGGCATGGTGTAGCAATTGTGGCGCTCCGATCAAATGGGCTCCGGAGGCTGAATAGTACCTGAATAGGCGACGGGGCCGCTGTCGGCAAGCAATGTGGCGAAATTCGCAGCTTACAAATGCAGAAAAGCGCTTGTTTACGGCCTTTATTCGCCGCATGGTCCGCGTAATGACGACTCTTAGGAATTCTGAGCGGTAACACAGTGTTACCGGTTTTTTCGCGTTCTTATCCCTTTTATCGTCCCAAGTAGGACCTAAGAACGGCTTGAGTTTGCAGCTATCCTCCGCCAACAGCGGGACGATCCCGCCGGAGCGACTTTATTGTGCGGCACAAATGGGCGAGTGGTGCGTTTTTCGCCCATCGATGGTTCGCCGCGCTGGCGTGATTATATGTGCGCTGCGCCGAGAGGCGCTTACCCCAAAGGGCTAAAATCTTATGACCGAGCTGTTTCCCACACTGCCCTCTCAGAAGGTTCGTCGCAATCTCCGCGAGGCCGAGTTGATGGAATTCATCATTCGGCGCGGCGAGGGCCGGCTTGCCGCGAGCGGCGCCGTCGGCGTCGAGACTGGGCAGCACACGGGCCGCTCGGCAGAAGATAAATATATCGTTCGCGACGATCAGACCGATGACGCGATCTGGTGGGACAACGCGAAGGAAATGTCGGAAGAGCAATTCGACCGCCTGCTTGCCGATTTCGTCGGCTTTGCGCGTCACAAGGAACTCTTCGTCCAGGATCTTTATGCCGGCGCCGACGCCGAGCACCGGCTCAACACGCGCGTCGTGACCGAGCACGCCTGGCAATCGCTGTTTATTCGCCATCTGCTTCGGCGGCCTGAAGCGAGCGAGCTTGAGAACTTCCTGCCTGAGTTCACGGTCGTCGATCTGCCGAGCTTTCGCGCCGCGCCGCTCTATCACGGTACGCGGAGCGAAACGGTCATCGCCTGTAACTTCACGAAGCGCATTGTTTTGATTGGCGGCACAAGCTACGCGGGCGAGATCAAGAAGAGCGTGTTCTCGTATCTGAATTATTTGCTGCCGCAGAAGAACGTCATGCCGATGCACTGCTCGGCGAATGTGGGCAAGGACGGCAATTCAGCGGTGTTCTTCGGTTTGTCGGGAACGGGTAAGACGACATTGTCGGCCGATCCGTCGCGGGAGCTTCTCGGTGACGACGAGCATGGTTGGTCGGAAAAGGGCATCTTCAATTTCGAGGGCGGATGCTACGCGAAGACGATCCGGTTGTCGCAGGCCGCCGAGCCGCAGATCTGGGCGGCGTCCAACCGCTTCGCCACGGTTCTTGAAAACGTCGTGATTGATCCGGAGACGCGCATTCCGGATTTTGACGACAATCGCTTGGCTGAGAATTCTCGCTCGGCCTATCCCTTGGATGCCATCGCCAACGCAAGCCCGACAGGGACGGCCGGACATCCAAAGAACATCGTGATGCTGACGGCCGATGCGTTCGGCGTGCTGCCGCCGATTGCGAAGCTGACGCCGAGTCAGGCGATGTATCATTTCCTTTCAGGCTTCACGGCGAAGGTTGCGGGCACGGAGAAGGGCATGGGCTCGGAGCCGAAGCCGACCTTCTCAACGTGCTTTGGTGCGCCATTCATGCCGCGCCATCCGAGTGTCTACGGCAACCTGCTGCGTCAGCTCATTGCTGAACATGGCGTCGATTGCTGGCTCGTCAACACGGGCTGGACCGGCGGCAAGTACGGAGAGGGTTCACGCATGCCGATCAAGGTGACGCGCGGCCTGCTCAATGCGGCGCTTTCCGGCACGTTGAAAGAACAGCCGATGCGGGTCGATCCGGTGTTCGGTTTCGCTGTCCCGGTGGCGATGGACGGGATCGATCAGAAGCTCCTCAATCCGCGCCAGACGTGGGCCGATCCGAAAGCCTACGATGCCATGGCGTCTAAGCTCGCACAGATGTTCCACGATAACTTCGCGAAGTTTGCGGCTTACGTCGACGCCGAGGTCATGAAGGCAAGCCCCGTCGTGCAGCCGGGTATCGCGGCGGAATAACGCGCGTTACGCTCGAGGCGGGGCACGTGCGTCGCCTCGGGCGTTGATCATCCGCGTTGCGATGCCTAAGAAAGGCGCGCCGGCAGAAACTGGAGCGTCAGAGCATGGGCACCCGTATTCCTTTCACACGTCCCGACGGCAAGACGGCCGAGGGTTACCTTTCGCTCGCAGGCACCGCGAATGCGCCGGGCGTTGTCGTCATCCAGGAATGGTGGGGACTGCAGGAACAGATCAAGGGTCTGTGCGATCGCTTTGCGCTTCTCGGTTACGATGCGTTAGCGCCGGACCTTTATGCCGGAACCGTTATTCCCTATCACGATAGCGAAGGCGCTTTGCGCGAGATGCAGTCGCTGAACTTCCTCGACGCATGCGATCAGGTTGTGCGCGGCGCAGCGCAGTTTCTGTTGAAGTCGAGCCCACAGGTTGCGGTGGCGGGGTTCTGCATGGGCGGTGCCGTTACGGTGCTGGCGGCGTGCCGCGTTCCGGAGTTTGCCGCGGCGGTTTCGTTCTATGGCCTGCCGCCGGATGCGGTCGCGAAGCCAGCGGATGTGAAAATTCCGCTGCAGGGGCATTTTGCAAACAGCGATGATTTCGTGACGCCTGAGAACGTCAATGCGTTCGAGGCGGGGTTGAAGGCGGCTGGCAAGGCGTTCGAGTTCTACCGCTATGATGCAAGCCACGCGTTCATGAACGAGCAGCGCTCCGTTCATGATCGTCACTGTGCCGAGCTTGCGTGGGAGCGCACGAGCGCATTTCTGAAGCAGAAGCTCGGGTAGGCTGGAGCTTCTGTGGCTTTAATGGCTGAGAGTTCCCTCATCCTCGGGTCGGCCCCGAGGATGACGATTACTTCTTGAAATCAGCCAGCGTTAGCAGCGGTTCGAAATTCAGGCCGGCGGTGGCGAAGGTTTCGGCTGCGCCGTCCAAGCGGTCGACGATGGTGATGACGCGCACGATGTCGGCGCCGGCCGCTTTCAAGGCGTCAGCCGCTTTCAAGGCCGAGCCGCCGGTCGTCGTGACGTCTTCGACGACGACGATTTTCTTGCCGGCCATGCTTTCGCCCTTCGCCAGTCCCTCGACCAGAGCTTGCGTGCCGTGTTCCTTGACCTGCTTGCGCACGAAGAATGCGGGCAGCTTTCGCCCTTCGGTAAAAGCAACGGCCGCCACGCTCGATGCAATCGGCACAGCACCCATTTCCAGGCCGCCAATGAGGTCGACGTCAGTACCTTCGAGCTGATCGAGGATCAGCGATGCGACCAGATAGGCCCCTTCGCTATCGAGCATCGTCGGTTTCATATTAAAGTAAAAAGTCGATGTTTTACCTGACGCGAGCTTGAATTCCGGCCCCTCCTGGAAGGACCGCGACTTAATGAGCTCGATAAGTCGCGCCCGGCGGGTGGCGCGGTCGGCCGATTTTCCTGGCATTCGGACAGAAGCCTTGCGTTTTGTCGTTCGGATGCGCAAACACCCGAGTTCCGAAGGCATGTCAAGTTTCGAGGGGGCAGAGGCAGTGGATCGCCAGCGCACGATGTGGACCTGGTGGGCGAC
Source organism: Hyphomicrobium sp. MC1 (assembly GCF_000253295.1). NCBI lineage: Bacteria > Pseudomonadati > Pseudomonadota > Alphaproteobacteria > Hyphomicrobiales > Hyphomicrobiaceae > Hyphomicrobium > Hyphomicrobium sp. MC1. The sequence continues at coordinate 566,083 of NC_015717.1, forward strand.
TTTGACGGAGCGACCGTGGTTGCCGTCACTGGCGCTTCTGGCGCTGTGTGCCGTCGTCTATTTGCCGGGTCTCGTGCGCCTGCCGCCCGTCGATCGCACGGAAATCATTTGGTCGGAGACGACCCGGGCAATGGTCGACCGCGGCGACTGGACGAGCCCGCGGTTTGGCGACGTCGTGCACCAATATCGCCCGATCGGCACGTTCTGGGCACAAGGTGCGGCGCGATGGCTGGCGGGACCAGCGCATGATCGCGACATTACCGTCTATCGCATTCCGTCGTTTCTGGCGGTGACGTTGGCAGTCCTCGCGCTGTTTTGGCTGGCGCGCGGATTGGTTGGAGCGGAGACCGCGCTGATTGCGTCGGCGCTGTTTGCGGTTGCGCCGTTGACGGTGCTCGTCTCGCAACTTGCCATTGCCGAGGGGCTGTCGCTGTTACCTGCGACGGTGGCGATGCTGGCGCTCGCGCGCATTTATACCAATGAGGAAGAGCCGATCGGAACGGCGCTGCTGTTCTGGGTCGCGGTCGGTATCGGTATTCTCATTAATGCGCTTCTGGTTCCGATCCTTGTTCTGGCGACGCTGATCGCGCTTTACGTTTTTGATCGCGAACTATCTTGGCTGAAGCGGTTACGCCCGGTCCTTGGCGTGCCGATAGCGCTGGTGCTCGGCGCGCCCTGGTTGTTGGTGCGTGCGCATCAGGACGGCGTGGCGTTTTCGGGTCTGAGCTGGAGGGAGTTTCTTGCCGCGCTCGGCGGTGCGCAGGACATGAAGCTTCGCGCTTTTCCCGGCACGTTTGTTCTGGCGCTGTTGCTTGGTTTCATCCCTGGAACGATGCTGCTCGGTACCGCCGTCAAACGGTTCTGGGCCGAACGCGAGCAACAGCGATTGCCGCGTTTCCTGCTCGCCTGGGTCATCGGATACCTGATTTATCTCGAAGCGCTGTCATCGAAGCCCGGCACCTACATGGTGCAGACGATGTTTCCGGCACTGGCGCTCGCTGTGGCGATGGTCGTGACGAGTGAGCGGGGCGACGGCAAGCAGCCCGAATGGAGCGGCTTCTGGATCTGGCCGACCGCGCTCGCGGCGCTGCCGTTGGCGATTTTCGCAGCTATCTATGCCTTCGTCGGCGAGCTGCCGGGCCTTGTCGCCATGGTCCTTATCGCCATCATCGCGTCGCTCTTCATCTGGACCGGCCAGCTTGGCCGTGAGGGGCATTTGCGGCGCTGGGCCGCGGTGGGCGTTTCCGCGCTCGGACTGTTCGGAGTGACGCTGCTGGGCGTCGTGCTGCCCAGCATCGACAGGATCTGGCCGGCGCAGATGATCGCGACGGCCATTGCCGCCTGTCCGAAGCAGGATGCGGTCATGATCGGGTATCGCGAACCGTCGGGCCGGTTTCTTCTCGACATTCCGCCCGACCGGCAAACGCCGGATGCATTGGCTGAGCGTTTTGCAGCCAATACACCGACGTTGTCGATTGTCGAAGACCGGTGGGCGAAACGGACGAACTGGGCGCTTCAGTCAAAATCGCAAGAACGCCTGGCGCAGCCCACGGGATGTGTTTCGGCTTACAACGTGATGCGCGGCTGCCCGCTCTATTTTCGCATTTATTCGCCTAACCCCGCGGAACCCTGCACCATGCCGGCGGCGTTTTCCTGTTCCGAGAAGACGGCGCCTATCGGCTTCGAGAAATCAGGCGACTGCGACTGAAGTACCGAATATCCGGGCCGGAAGCCCCTGCGCAGAGGGCGGCTGCGGTGTTATATAACCGACAGATCAACCGAGGATTGTTTCAAAAATGTTCAACCCGGAACGCCCACCCGAGATTGTCGCCCAGCGTTGGCTGAACTCGGATTCAAAGCGCACGTTGAAAGCCGAGAAGGGCAAAGTCATCGTCGTTGCCGTTTGGCAGCTCGTCTGTCCGGGCTCGCAGAAATTCGGCCTGCCGCAGGCGATGCGCCTGCGCGGAGCGTTCGAAGAGAACGAAGTGGCGGTCTTTGGACTTCACATGCCGTTCGAGCGGCTCGACGAGCAGACGCCGGAGAAGGTCGAAGCCTATCTGAACGAGAACGGCATCACCATTCCGGTTGCGCTCGACAAGCCGAACGGCGACGGTTTGCCGGAGACGATGAAGGCCTATGAACTGCAAGGCACGCCTGCGCTGCTGCTGTTCGATCGGCAGGGGCGCCTGCGCCGGCACTATCTCGGTGCGGTCGATGATTTTCGCCTTGGCGCCGAAGTGATGGCGCTGTTGATCGAGGATAAGGACAGCCCGCGCGAGATGTCGATTGCACTCGAGCGCAAGCTTGCGGCGGCGCTCGTCGATCCGGAAGCGCATCACCATCATGAGCATGGCGACGAATGTGGCTGCGGACACGATCATAGCCACGACCATGGACATGACCATGATCACCATCATCACGGGCATGATCACGACCACGATCATGGCGTTGCGCACGGGCTTCCTGGCCATGTGCATGGCCCGGATTGCAAGCACTGATGGCAGCTAAACCTCCGAAAGACGAGGTGGAGACCGCGCAGGAGGAAAAACCCTCCAAATCGAACGATCCGTCGCCGGGCTCCGGACTTAGCCGCAAGGAGAAGCAGCAGGTCCGCGAAGGCGTGCGCCATCGCCCGGCGGTCGTCTATGAGATCATCCGCGTGCAGGGCGAGATCGAGCTTCGGCGGCCGGTTTCGGCGCTGTGGTGGTCGGGCGTGGCCGCGGGCATTTCGATCGGCTTTTCGTTTCTGACGGAAGCGGCGATTGCCGCGCATCTGCCCGCAGGTGGATCGAGCGAGGTTATTGCCAAGCTCGGATATGCCGTCGGCTTCCTGATTGTCATTCTCGGGCATCAACAGCTTTTTACCGAAAACGTGCTGACGGCCGTTCTGCCGATCATGGCGCGCAAGCAGCTGCACTGGGTTTTGCGGATGGTGCGCCTGTGGGGCATCGTGCTCGCGGCGAACATCGTCGGCTGTTTGATCTTCGCGATGGCGATGGCCTTCCTGCCGATCGTGCCGGCCGCCGTCGCGACGGCGATGAGCGAGATCGTCGGCAGGGTCATGGCCAATACACCTGGCGAGATGTTCGCCAAGGGCATCGGCGCGGGGTGGATCATCGCGGCGCTCGTCTGGATCTTGTCATCGACGGAGCACGTCGAGTTTCTGATCATCACTCTGCTGACGTATCTAATCGCGCTGTTCGGCTTTACGCACATTGTCGCCGGAAGCGCGGAAGCGATCTACGGCGTGCTGACGGGCACCACGACGCTTGAGAATGCGGTGTTCCGTTTCTTCATGCCGACGCTGGCAGGCAATGTTTTTGGCGGTACCGTTCTGTTTTCGGTGCTGAGCTACGCGCAGGTTCGCGAGGAAATCTACGCCGATCCGGACGGGAAATAGCCGTCCGACTTTCTTGTGCCACCCGAATCACGTTTCTCTCCGCTCTACAAGTCGAGAGCGGAGAGAGGCTCATGGTCGAGCGGGTTGGTGGAAGGCAGGGGAACGGCGTAGCCGGGCGGCTTGCGGAACGCGAGACGAATGCGTCCGGGAAAAGCCCTCCACGCGCGCGAGCCAAGGCCGCCGCGACCGGTCGGCTCCGCGAAGCAGAGTCGGCCACGGCAAACAAGAAAGTCATCGCGCTGGTCTATGACTTCGACGGCACGCTGTCGCCGAAGCCGATGCAGGAATATGCGTTCCTACCGAAGCTCGGCATCGAGCCGAAAGAGTTCTGGTCCGAGTGCACGCGCATCGCCAAGGCGGAGCGCGCCGACGCCCTGATCACTTACATGCACCTGATGTACAAGAAGGCGAAGGAGAAGAACGTCCGCATCGATCGCGCCGATCTCGTCGCCCAGGGCAAGACGGTCGAACTGTATCCCGGCGTCGAGGCATGGTTCGACGCGATGCACGCCTATGTGAAGAAGCGCGCGGGCGACGCGGAAATCTCGGTGAAGCATTATCTCGTGTCGTCAGGGCTGACGGAGATCATCGAGGGCACGAAGATTTATCGGCACTTCGCCAACGTGTTCGCGAGCGAATATTGGTTCGACGCTTACGACCTGCCGTTTCCGAAGCGCGTGATTTCCGATACCGGCAAGACGCAGTTTCTGTTTCGCATCAACAAGGGCATCGAGGATCTCGGCCGCAGCATCAACATGCACATGCCCGAGGAGGAGCGGCCCATTCCGTTTTCGAACTTCATCTATTTCGGCGACGGCGACACGGACGTGCCGTCGATGGCGCTTCTGAAAAAGAACGGCGGCCACGCGATTGCGGTGCACGGGGCGGACGAGAGCGAGACGAAGTGCATCGAGCTTTTCAAGGCCGGGCGCTGCGATTTCTACGCCAGCGCCGATTACCGCAAAGGCTCCGACTTATGGAAGCGGACGTGCCTGCTTCTTGATCGCATCATCGCGGATGTGAAAGTGCAGGAAGAGGCGCGGGGGTTGGGTTAGGAAACCTCTCTTCGTCATCCCGGCGAAGGCCGGGATCCAGCCAAATATTGAAAAAATTAGAAATCGATTGGCTTGCCTGGACCCCGACCTGCGTCGGGGTGACGGTGTTGAGTTTTGACTACTTCAATTAACGCCCCTCGATCTTGATGCCCGGCAGATCGACTTTCACTTTCGTCTGGTTCGCGTCCCAGAGGAGATAGCCGAGGACGACGACAGCGACGGCAAGTATTCCGATCATGACTGATTTGGTGTCCACAGGCTGCGTCTCCTGAAGCTTTCTGATTTCAACCGTTGACGCATCAATCGCCTTGGCGGCGGTGTGGTGTCAAGTGCGCGGCGTGACGATCGTTTTTCTCGACGGCTTCTGTTGCGCGCAAACAAAAACGGCCCCGTGCAAGGGCGGGGCCGTCGAAACTTTCGTGTGTGCTTCGCACGTTCAGATTACATCAGTAGCAGACCCACACGAAGCGGCCATAGTACGGCGACCAGCGCCAGCAGGTGCCAACACCGTAGGCCCACCAGCGGCCACCCCAATAACGGCCGCGACCACCGTACCAGCGACCACCGCGCCAGTAACGGCCACCACGCCAGGCACGGCCACCGCGCCAGTATCGTCCGCCGCGCCAGGCACGCCCGCCGTTCCAGTGGCGCCCGCCGCCGCGGAAATGCCGTCCGCCGCGGAACCCGCCACCACGAAATCCGCCACCGCCTCGTCTCACTTGGTCGATGCCGTTGTGCTCAGCCGCTTGCGTGCGGAGAGCCGAGTTTGCGAAATTTGGTTGAGCTTCGGCAATGAGCGGCATCGACAACGCCGTCATCATCGCCATCACATATACAATTATGCGTCTCATTGTGGCTCCTTGGTTTTATTTGGGGCGCAATCGAAGTGACCAAGGCTGATAAGACCGGTGATCGCTCAACGGCGTTTATCCGCCGTAGTTCTTTAAATTTAATAGCACGATTACCTCGGGCTGAATGCGCGAGTGTGTAAATCGAGCGGCCGATTTCGACGTGAATTTCGTTAAGAAAATATCGTCATTGCAGCGCGATATGATGTTGTGATGCATCAAATTCCGAATAAGCGGCGAAGGAAGCCACGACTGGCGCGGGCTGCCGCTTCTTTCCGGCGCCGCTCAACAAAGTCACGGCGATGATCTCGCAGTTCGAGAAAGACCTTGATCTCGATATGTGGTGAATGGCCGGTACAGGTCGCTCATCATAGTGGCGCGAAAAAAAAAAACGGCCCTGCGTGAGCAGGGCCGTCGAAACGTTCATGCGTGCTTCGCACGTTCAGGTGACGTCAGTAGCAGACCCACACGAAGCGGTCATAGTACGGCGACCAGCGCCAGCACGAACCGACGCCATAGGCCCACCAGCGTCCACGCCACCAGCGACGGTGACCATGCCAGTGGCCGCGACGCCAATGACGTCCCGCCCAGTGACGACCGCCACGCCAATGGTGACCACGCCAATGACCACGATGGCCCCAGTGGCGTCCGCCGCGGAAGTGATGGCCGCGAAAACCGCGATGGCCGCGGAAGTGATGACCGCCGCCATGATGTCTGCCGAAGTGGTGACCGCCGCCGTGATGGCCTCCGTGTCTCGCTTCGGCGATGACCGGCACTGCCATGGCCGTCATCAACGCCATCACGAATATGATTATGCGTTTCATTGTGGCTCCTTGGGTATTTTTCAGGGGTGCGACTGAAGCGTCGTATACCGACATGATCGGTATCCGCTCAACGGCGTTCATCCGCTGCAGTTCCACAAAACGGATGCACGATTAACTGGGGATGAACCGCAGTGGGAAAATGCACGTGATGCGACGGATTCCGGCTGCGGGTCCGTTATGCAAAATCCCGGAATTTTATGTGCATCGCGAAGCTGTGTGCTGCATCAGATACCAAAGAGCCGACGGAAGGAACCGCGATTTGCGCCGCCGCTAAAGGTGCATTCAGAGCCTCTCGTCGGGAGTGAAATTTCGTCATGGCTCGTCGGTCTGCGCTTGGATGGGAGCGCCCGTCAAAGGCATGCAACGGCTGTGCAGCTGCGTCTTATGGTGCGCATGTCGACCGAGTTCGACCGAAGCTGGAGAAAATCGCAATCATGGCCGTCCGAAAGTGCAATTGAAACGATAGGGCTCGCGCCGTCGAAACATACTTGCGAACTGACGTCATCGGCATCTGCGTTTAAAAATAAACTCAAATGCAGGAAATTGATTTAGCGCAGTGTAGTAAGGGTTTGTGCAGCGTACCTAAGGCATGAATAGCCGATTACGGTCAGGAAATCGCGACGGGGATAGCCTTCGAGGGAAGGATAGGGACGTATCGCCATGATCTCTTCGCTGCCCATAGATACCATCACAAGGTCCATTGTTTTTCGCTTTGCCATGACGGCTTTCGTCGCGGCCGCGCTTCTTATTCCGCGCGCGGTTCACGCCGACGAATTGGATTGCACCACGCCGACGCCGCAGGTGATTTCGCAATTGTTCGATAGCTGGAATTCGGCTGTCGCGTCCGGATCAGCGGACAAGCTTGCAAATTTCTATGCGGATGATGCGACGTTGATCCCCGCGAAAGCGTCGGCCCCGCTGGTCGGAAAAGACGCCATTCGGAATTTTTACGCCGGACTGCTCGCCCGGCATCCGCAGCCGGTCGTTGTCAAGATGACTGTGACGCCGGGATGCAATTCGGCTGTCGCGAGTGGCTTCATTCTCTATCGCGTGACCGGTGCTCGTAAGGGCACGCGCGATTTGTTGGGTGGGCCGTTTGCCGCCGAGTTCGCGCTGCAGAACGGGAACTGGCGGATCGTGAAGCATACGCTCGGCGGCGACGAGAGAAAGCTCGATCAGCCGCTTGAAAGCTCAATGCTTTAACGGCCGCATCGCCCCGCTTGCTGTGCGTGTAACGCACTCGTTGCTCCATGCGAATGCCTTTCAAGGCTTTGCATGGAGCGGACATGAACGTCACGACGCGCTTTCTTTCACAATCCGCTGCGCTCCTTTATGCCGCGTGGGGCGCGTTTCACATTTATGTCTCGTGGCAGATCATGATGCTGGCGCTCGATGAGCATGGCATCGCGCAAGGGCGGTTGTTGCAGCTCGCGGCCTATATGCTGTCAATCTCACTGTTTGCAATCGTCGTTGCGTTGTGGCGCGTGGCGAAGAACGATCGATTAGGATTTTGGCTCAATCTTGCGGTCGTCGGCTGGGCAGATGTGGTCTGGGTGCTGGTCGTGGTGCTACCCGGTTACGTCCCGCTCGGTCGCGGATTGGCGCCGCCGGCGGTGTTCGTGCTTGCCGCTATTCTATCGACGATTGCGTATCGGCGCCGCGAAGGCTGAGTCTACTTCTTCGGGAGCAGACGATTGACGTGGCCCATCTTGCGGCCGGGGCGCGCTTCCTTCTTGCCGTAGTGATGAAAGAACGCGCCGGGTTCGGCTGCGATCTTTTCCCAGGCAAGAATATCGTCGCCGATGAGGTTGATCATTTCGGCGGCGGGCGCTTTCAGGCTCGTTGAGCCGAGCGGCCAGCCGGCGACGGCGCGGATGTGCTGCTCGAATTGCGAAGTCAGTGCGCCATCCATCGTCCAGTGGCCGGAATTGTGCACGCGCGGCGCCATCTCATTGACGTAGAGGTGGTCGCGGCCGTTTTGAGCGACGAGGAAAAACTCGATCGCGAACACGCCGACGTAATCGAGCCTTTCAGCGATCTTCTGCGCGATGGTGACGGCCTCAGAGGCGACGTCGGGCGCAAGCGCTGCAGGCGCGAGCGACCGGTGCAGAATGTGATTTCGGTGCTCGTTCTCGGTGACGTCGAAGGCCTTGAAGCTGCCATCGATGGCGCGGGCAGCGACGACCGAAACCTCGGCCCGGAAATTGACGAAGCTCTCCAGAATCGACGGCTGATCGCGCATGGCGGCCCACGCACTTTTGGCGTCCGCGCGCGTCAAGATTTTCGCTTGGCCTTTGCCATCATAGCCGAAGCGGCGTGTCTTCAGAACGGACGGAATGGTGAAGCCGTTGTCGAGCGTTTTTGCGAGATCGGCGAAGCTGTCGATGGCCGCGAACTCTGCCGTCATCGCGCCAAGCTCACGCGCGAGCGATTTCTCGTTCATGCGGTCCTGGGCGCAGGCGAGGGCCTTGGCGCCGGGCCGAACGGGAATGCGCGTCGACAGGAATTCGACCGTGTGTACGGGAATGTTCTCGAATTCGTAGGTCGCAACGTCGATCGCGCTTGCAAATTTGGCGAGCTGCGTTTCGTCTTCGTACGCCGCGACCGTGTGTGCGGCGGCGACGTCGAACGCTGGGCTATCGGCTTCGGGCGCGTAGATGTGCGACTTGAGGCCGAGGCGAGCGGCTGCGAGGGCAAGCATGCGGCCCAATTGTCCGCCGCCGAGAATGCCGATGGTCGAGCCGGGAGGGAATGCAGTCATTGCGTGGTCTTCAACCCTGAACGGGTGTCTCGGCGACATCGGCCGAATGCTGTTTGCGCCAGTCTTCGAGGCGCTCTGCCAGGGCGGGATCAGAAAGTGCCAGGATTTCCGCGGCGAACAGTCCCGCGTTCTTGGCGCCCGCTTCGCCGATGGCGAGCGTGCCGACAGGAACGCCCGCCGGCATCTGCACGATCGAATACAGACTGTCCTGACCTTTAAGCGCTTTCGATTCCACTGGCACGCCCAATACCGGCAGCACCGTCATGGCGGCGGCCATGCCGGGCAAATGCGCGGCGCCGCCGGCCCCGGCGATGATGACCTTCAAGCCAGCAGCTTTGGCACCCTTGGCGTAGCTATAGAGACGGTCCGGCGTACGGTGGGCGGAGACGATCTTGGTCTCGAAAGAAACGCCCAGAGCCGTCAAAATATCGGCGGCATGCTTCATCGTCGGCCAGTCTGACTGGCTTCCCATGATAATGCCGACGTGTGGCCTGATCCGGCTCATGATGGCGTCCAAAGCCCCCGAAAACGGAAACCGCGTCGGTACAGGAGCGAGCCCGAGTTTACAAGGGTTTTGGGCACCGATACGTGGGGAATTCGAAATGAAAAGGCCAATTGCATGGGCTTTTGGCTGCTTGGGCGACGTTTGGGCGCTTTTAGGGGGCTGAAGCCAGCAGATAGCTGATCGAGTGAAAGAAGTTCTCCGGGCCGATGTAGCCGGAAATCCGGCCGACTTCGGTATGTGATTTGACGACCACAAATGTCGGCACGATGTCGACGCCGGATTTGAAACTCAGATGGACGGCGGCGATATCGTTAATATCGACGAAGCGCACCGGCAGATCCTTGGCCTGAGACGATGCCTGGTAGGCCGGCAGCACGTCGCGGCGGAAAAGCTGGCAGTAGATGCAGCCCTCGGCTTCGACGACGACGAGTTCGAATGCGCCGTTCGGAATGGCAGCTTCGGTATCGATGTCGGCGCGCGAAATCGTAACGGGTGCGAGCATCAGCACGACGAAAAGCAACGTGCGAAGGGCCGTACGCATTTGATGTCACCTCGCGGTCCGCAAGAAGACATCCTTTCTAAGTCATTAATGCCTCTGCGGCTGAGGAATCTCGCCGGTTCGTTAACCGCTGTGCCAAAGCTGGACGGTCAGGATTTCTTGCAGGTGATCGCCACGGTTTTGTAGGAGCCGAAACCGACGACGCCGGCGCCGAACTGTTGCGCCATCGCGGCGCCGAGCTTCTGGGCCTGCGCGTCGGTCTTTTCCGCATCGGGATCGAGCAGCGTCGCCGCGCAGCCAGCGGGCGCTGATGCAAGTTTGACGGCGTCCGTTTTCTCTGGCTCGAAGTCGATGAAGTAGGAGGGATCGAAGACGGCGAATGTCAGGCCCTCGGCATCGGCAAGGACGGGCTTCGCCAGCGACAGGTGGAAGTAAAGGCGGAGGACACCGTTGGTGTATTCGAGGTGCGCTTGGGTCGGCGGCGAGAACGCCAATTGTTCTTCGCCGAGCTTGGCCACCGTGAAGTAGTTGAACTCTTTGAGGCCATCCATGTTGACCTTCAGCAGCGGCTCAAGCTCGTGCTGGTCGTATTTGCCGTCGTTGTTAGTGTCGAGACCTTCGAGCGCCATCGCCGCATAGGAATCGTCGAAGCTCCAGACATGGTCGACGCCCGTAACGGTGCCGTTGTCGTAGTCGACCGTCATCTCATATGTGATCCACATATGAGGATGCGCAGAGGCCGGTATAGAGAAAGCGAGGAGCATTATCGCGGCGGCCGCGAGGCTGAGACATTTATTGAACGACTTATGCAAGATCGGCCCCAATTCCTTTGCTCCGCATTACGCGCGATTCTCGGAGTGCGTTTCATACGAAACGCACATTGAACGTGGCGAGATTGCGACGCGCTGCGCTATTTGGCGGGTATAGGCCAATTCGCCGGTGCGGTTGCATGCCGACGGCGATGGTTATATTATATCCTTTTACTCGGCAGGATGGTGGGAATGAAGCGTTCAGCGGCACGATGTTTCGGTTTTTTGGCGGCCGCGATGACAAGCGCTACGGCCGCTGTCAGCGCTGCCGACGCGCCGAAGGTCGTCGTGACGATCAAGCCCGTACATTCGCTTGTGACGCGTCTGATGGACGGCATCGGGACGCCGCAGCTTATCGTCGAAGGATCGGCATCGCCGCATACGTTCACGCTCAAGCCGTCGACAGCGCGGGCTATCAACGAAGCGGATATTTTCGTTCGTGTGTCGGATACGCTGGAGCCGTTTACGCGCAAGATCGTGACGACATTGCCGTCGAACGTCAAAGTGGTGACGCTTGCGGGCGCAGATGGCGTGACGCTGCTGGATCAACGCGAAGGCGGCACGTTCGAGAAGCATGAGCACGAGCATGAGGCGGACGCGCACGATCATGAGGAAGCAGGCGCTGCCGATCACGATGATCATGATGAGGACGGAGAGGATGGGCATCTCTGGCTCGATCCGTCGAACGCCAAGGCCATTGCGGCCGACATCGCGAAAGCGCTCATTGCGCGCTATCCTGAGTACGCGAGCAAAGTGAAAAGCAACGAGGCGGCGCTCGATGCCGATCTCGATACGCTCGACCATGACCTTTCGAGTGAAATGAAAGGGGCGCAAGGCAAGCCCTTCATCGTCTTCCACGACGCGACGCAGTATTTCGAACATCACTTCGGGCTTCACGCCGTGGGATCGATTACGGTCAGCCCGGACGTGCCGCCGAGCGCAAAAAGACTGACGGAGGTTCGCAGCAAGATTTCGTCGCTCGGTGCAGTCTGTGTTTTTACCGAACCGGAGTTCCAGCCAAACCTTGTTGCTGCGGTTACCGAAGGGACGCATGCCCGTTCGGGGACGATCGACGTCGAAGGGCAATTGCTGACGCCGGGGCCGAAGCTCTACTTCGATCTGATGCATGGCGTCGCGCGCAATCTGTCTAGCTGCCTAACCGCGCCAAGCTGAGAGTCAGTCTTTAGCTGTATTCTCTCGTCATCCTCGGCATGAGATCGGGGATCTATTATGCCGCGGTGATGTTGATTGCTGGATCCTCGGGACAAGCCCGAGGACACATGGCTCGCTATTAAGCCTGCGTTTCGGCTTCGCGGCCGTCGAAGACATAGCCGGCGCCACGGACCGTGCGGATCGGATCGGCTTCGTTGCCGCGGATCAGCGATTTTCTGAGACGGCCGATGTGAACGTCGACGGTGCGCTCGTCGACCTCCGAGGACTGGCCCCATACGCGGTCGAGAAGCTGGCTGCGCGAGAGAACGCGGCGCGGGCTTTCCATGAAGACTTCGAGCATGCGGTATTCGGTCGGGCCGAGGCGGACCTCGCGGACGCCACGCGTCACTTTGTGGGCACCGCGGTCCATCGTGATCTCGCCGGAGACGAGAATATCGCTCATGCGCTCCGGCGCCGCGCGCCGGAGCAGGGCTTTCACACGTGCCATCAATTCCTGCACGGAGAACGGCTTCGTGACGTAGTCGTCGGCGCCGGTCGTCAGGCCCCGCACGCGGTCAGATTCCTCACCGCGGGCGGTCAGCAGGATGATGGGCAGGCTCTGCGTGTCGCCGCGGTTGCGCAGACGGCGGCAAAGCTCGATCCCGGAGATCTTCGGGATCATCCAATCCAATATCGCCAGATCGAAGGTTTGTTCGGCGAGCAATAGTTCGGCTTCCTCGCCATCGGCGGCTTGCACGACGTCGTAACCTTCCGACTGAAGATTGTACTTCAGAAGCTCGGCTAGCGGCGCTTCGTCTTCAACAACGATAATCTTAGCTGGCATGATATTGGATCGGGGTTGCTCTCAGGGTCGTACGGTCATTGGCGCGGCGTAATCAGTGTCGAAGAGGTCTTGTCGCCCTTCGGCCGATCGTCGGCGATCGGTACGCCGTGCACGAGGTAGTAGACGTTCTCGGCGATGTTTGTCGTGTGGTCGCCAATGCGCTCGATATTCTTGGCGCCAAAGAGGAAGTGCGTGCAGATACCGATGTTGCGCGGATCTTCCATCATGTACGTCAGGAGTTCGCGGAACAGCGAGTTATACATAGCGTCGACCTGCTGGTCGTTGCGCCAGACTTCCATCGCCTTCTCGGCATCGAGCGTCGTCAGCGCATCAAGAACGTCCTTGAGCTGCTGCTGCACCATCTCGGTCATGTGGCGCATGCCGGTCATCAGCGGCTTGGGATAGGCTTCCCCTGCAATGGTGAGAGCGCGCTTGGCGATGTTCTTGGCAAGGTCGCCGATACGCTCAAGGTCGCCCGCAATCTTGATGACTGTCATGATGTGGCGCAGGTCGTTGGCGACCGGCTGGCGGCGGGCAATCATCAGAATGACCTGGTCCTGCAGCTCGCGTTCGAGCTGGTCGACCATGACATCGTCGGAAACGGCTTTCTCGGCGAGCTTAGGGTCGCGGCGTTCGAGCGAGTCCATCGCCTGAACGAGAAGCTTTTCGGCATAGCCGCCCATCTGCGCGATGCGGCGGTCGAGGAGCTTCAACTCTTCCTCGTATGACTTCACGGTATGTTCGTTCATCGTCGTAATCCTGAAATCCGGTTTGGCCTCAACGTCATCTCTAGCCGAAGCGGCCGGTGATGTAGTCTTGCGTGCGACTATCCGTTGGGTTTGTGAAAAGCTTTTTGGTGTCGCCGAATTCGACGAGATCGCCGAGGTACATGAAAGCAGTATTCTGCGAGACGCGGACTGCCTGCTGCATGTTGTGGGTCACGATGGCGATCGTGAATTCGTTCTTCAACTCGTCGATCAGCTCTTCGACCTTAGCGGTCGAAATCGGATCGAGAGCGGAGCAGGGCTCGTCGAACAGGATGACTTCCGGGCGGATCGCAACTGTGCGGGCGATGCACAGACGTTGCTGCTGACCGCCGGATAACGACAGGCCGCTGGCGTGCAGCTTGTCTTTTACTTCCTTCCAGAGCGCTGCCTTTTCGAGGGCGCTTTCGACGCGGGCGTCGACTTCGGATTTCGGCAGGCGCTCATAAAGGCGAAGACCGAACGCGATATTTTCATAGATCGTCATCGGGAACGGCGTCGGCTTCTGGAACACCATGCCGATGCGCGAGCGCAGCAGGTTCAGGTCCTTCATGTCGAGGATGTTTTCACCGTCGAACATGATCTTACCTTCGGCGTGCTGGCCGGGATAAAGATCGTACATGCGGTTCAAAACACGCAGGAGCGTAGACTTGCCGCAACCCGAAGGTCCGATGAAGGCTGTCACCTGCCGCTCGTAAAGCGGCAACGAGATGCCTTTGAGTGCCAGAGTCGATCCGTAGTAGAACTTCAGGTCCTGGACCGAAATTTTCTCGGTCAGGCCGGTGTCGACGTCTTTTGACATTACGTTCATTTGGATGTCCTCGAAGTACCCAGGTAACGAGCGGCGATACTAAGCGTGAGCACCGCTGCGGTGATTAACAGTGCGCCGGTCCAGGCGAGGCGCTGCCAGTCCTCGTAAGGGCTCAAGGCATACTGGAAAATAACGACCGGCAAGCTTGCCATCGGAGCATTAAGATCGGTGCTCCAGAACTGGTTGTTAAGAGCGGTGAACAGAAGCGGAGCGGTTTCGCCGCTGACGCGAGCGATAGCAAGCAGCACGCCCGTGATCATGCCGGCGCGGGCCGCCTTGTAAGCCACCTTACGGATGACGAGCGACTGGGGCATGCCGAGCGCTGAAGAGGCTTCGCGAAGCTGGTTCGGAACCAGCAGCAGCATGTTTTCAGTCGTGCGAACGACCGTCGGGATGACAAGTACCGCCAGGGCCGCGGCACCAGCGATGGCCGAGAAGTGGCCCATCGTGCGGACGAGGATCTCGTAGACGAAGAGGCCCGTCACGATCGAAGGGGCGCTGAGCAGAATGTCGTTGATGAAGCGGATCACCGACGAGACTTTGCTGTAACGGCCATACTCCGCCAGATACGTGCCGGCGAGGATGCCGATTGGCGTGCCGACCGCGACGCCGATGAAGGACATCACGAAGCTGCCGGCGATGGCGTTCAGAAGGCCGCCGTCGCTGCCGGGCGGTGGCGTCATTTCCGTAAAGACCTTGAAGTTCAAGCCCGCGAAGCCTTTGAACAGCAGCGTCGCGAGGATGACGGCCAGGATCGTTAGGCCGAGCGCGGATGCCGCCCAGCACAGGCCGACGGTGATCGTGCTTCGCACGCGCCGACGGCGGTATTTTGCCATATCCAAGGCCATGTTTATGCTCCCGCCTTTTTCTCGATACGCATCAGCATGAGGCGCGCGAGAGCCAGGACGACAAAGGTTATGAAGAAGAGGATGAGGCCGAGAGCGATGAGCGACGATGTGTATATGTCGCCGACCGCTTCGGTGAATTCGTTGGCGATCGTGGCAGAGATTGTGGTGCCCGGCGCCAGAATCGATTCCGAAATTCGGTGCGCGTTGCCGATGACGAAGGTGACCGCCATCGTCTCGCCGAGCGCGCGGCCGAGGCCGAGCATGACGCCGCCGATGATGCCGACGCGGGTATAGGGAATGACGACGTTTTTCACGACTTCGCGGGTGGTCCATCCCAAGCCGTAGGCGGCTTCTTTCAGCACCGCCGGGACGGTCTCAAAAACGTCGCGGCAGACCGCAGTAATGAAGGGAAGCACCATCATCGCCAGGATGAGGGCAGAGGTCAGAATGCCGATGCCATATGGCGGACCGGCGAACAGGCCGTTGAGGATCGGGATCGGTTTGAAGAAGGCGATCAGTTCGGGCTGGACATAGCGCTGCAGAGTAGGAGCGAAATAGAACAAGCCCCAAATGCCGTAGATGATGCTCGGAATGCCCGCGAGCAATTCGATCGCGATGCCGATCGGACGGCGGAGGGACATCGGGCAAAGCTCGGTCAGAAATACTGCGATGCCGATGGCTATGGGAACAGCGACCAGCATGGCGATCGCCGACGTCACGATGGTGCCGTAGATCGGGGCCAGTGCGCCGAATTTCTCGGTGACAGGGTTCCAGACTTCGGTGGTGAGAAAGCTGAGGCCGAAGGTCTGGAATGCGAGCGAGCCTCCGAGGACGAGCGATACGAAAATCGCGCTCAGGAGGATCAGTACGAAATAAGCGGAAGATTTGGTTAGCACGCGGAACATCGTGTCCGTCGTTTTTAGACCTTCAAGTACTTTGCGTCTGGCTGCCGCCGCAGCCATCGCTTGCGTGTTGGCGTCTGTCATGAAGGTCAAGTTTCCGCTCCGCACCAGGATAAGGACATCATTTTTTTGCGCAGCCGAGAGGCACCCGAAAGCGGGCGTCTCTCGGCCTAGCGAACGCTTAGTTCGAAAGAACCGGTTTGTTGTCGTCGCCGACAATGTCAGCCCAGCTCTTCTTGATCATCGCAACGACGTTGTCCGGAAGCGGAACGTAGTCAAGGTCTTCCGCAGACTTGTCGCCGTTGGCGTAAGCCCATTCGAAGAACTTGAGGGCTTCCTTGGCGGCAGCAGCATCCTTCGACTTCTTGTGCATCAGGATGAAGGTCGGGTTCGTGATCGGCCACGATTCTGCACCCGGCTGGTCCGTCAGGATAACGCCCATGCCCGGAGCCGAAGCCCAGTCAGCGTTAGACGCCGCGGCCTGGAAGGCGGTGATGACCGGAGCAACGGTCTTGCCGTCCTTGTTGATCATCTTCGTGTACGTCAGCTTGTTCTGCTTGGCGTAGGCGTATTCGACGTAGCCGATAGCGCCCTTCGTCTGCATCACGTTGTTGGCGACGCCTTCGTTGCCCTTCGCGCCGATGCCGACCGGAAACTGGACCGACGTGTTCGAGCCAACGTTTTCCTTGAACTCAGGGCTGACCTTCGAGAGGTAGTTCGTCCAAACGAACGTCGTGCCCGATCCGTCCGAGCGGAAGACAACAGCGATGGCATCCGACGGAAGCTTCACGTCCGGGTTCAGCTTCTTGATGGCCGGGTCGTCCCAGGTCTTGATTTCGCCGAGGTAGATCTTGGCGATGGTCGGGCCATCGAGAACGATTTCGCCCGGCTTGATGCCATCGAGGTTAGCAACCGGAACGATGCCGCCCATGACGGTCGGGAACTGGACGAGGCCGTTCTTCTCGAGTTCTTCACCCTTGAGCGGCTTGTCCGAAGCGCCGAACGTGACGGTGTTGGCTTCGATCTGCTTGATGCCGCCGCCGGAGCCAATCGACTGATAGTTCAAGCCGACGCCGGTCTCTTTCTTGTAGGCGTCAGCCCACTTTGCGTAGATCGGATACGGGAACGTGGCACCCGCGCCGGAAATGTTGTCGGCTTTGACGGGGGCGGTCGCAGCGGCTGTCGCCGCAAACGCCGCAATAAGCGCCATAAAAGACTGTTTCACTCGTGGTCTCCTTGTTGAACGGGGGCTTGAGGCCTCGCCACTCCATCTGCCGGGCGAGCCGGCAAGCACTCTCTAGTCCAGTTAGTTCACGCCTTTGTGAAACGTTAACGGATTGTTTTCTAAGCCGTGGAAATCGTCCGTAGTCGTCTCTTTCAGATGCGGTGATCGGGTTTCTTCCGACGGATCCTGCAAAGATGCTCCCTGAGAGAACAATTTTAGGAAGCGTCTGCGGCCCTCCCCCAAGGCGCGCGCCGCGCAAGATTAGGTTGTTCGGACTAGGCCAACTGGCTTTCAGCGGCAGTCATAACACTGTCATCCAACGCGGGACTCGTTCTAGCGAGTTCAAGCTATGGAATTGTGACAGTCTAGTTATATGATTTTATTATATTTATTTGTAGGCGGGCAGAGAGACGTTGAAAGTGGTGCCCTGGCCGACCACCGATTGGACGGAAAGCTCGGCTTCGTGCCGGTTCAGCACGTGCTTGACGATCGCGAGGCCGAGACCTGTGCCGCCGATGCGGCGGCTATGTTCGGCGCTAACGCGGTAGAAGCGCTCGGTGAGGCGGGGCAAATGCTCAGGCGCGATGCCTGGACCGTTATCCGTGATCGAGACGTGAGCGCGTGCGGGAAATTTTTCGTCTCGCGCACTGTTTTTCTTCAGTAGGGAAACTTTTACGGAGCCGCCTTCTTTGCCGTATTTGACGGCATTTTCAACGAGGTTGTGAAAGACCTGGAACAACTCATCGCGATCGCCCATCGCAATCAGCGGGCCGGCTGATGGTTCGACCTCGATTGTGATGTGCCGTTCTTCTGCAAAAGGCATCAAAGAGCGGGTGACGTCTTCGATGAGATCGTTGACGTCAACGCGGCCTTCCGGCTTCAGGTTGGCCTTTTCCTCGACGCGGCTGAGCAGCAGCAGATCGTCGATCAGGCGCGTCATGCGTTCGGCCTGATCGGCCATGATGGCGAGGAAGCGTTCTCGGGCTTTTTCGTCATTTCGCGCCGGGCCTTGCAGGGTTTCGATGAAGCCGCGCACGGATGCCAGCGGTGTTCTAAGTTCGTGGCTGGCGTTGGCGATAAAGTCCGTGCGCATCTCAAGCAGGCGATGCTGCTCGGATTCATCATGGATTGTAATTAGCGCGGCAATCGGCGGGCGTTCTACCGCGGCGCCGAGGGGGGCAACAGTGGCGATGAGACGCTGACCGGCACCGCCGCGCGGAACGAGATGTGCGGTGCCTTTCTCGCCGTTCTGAAGTGCGTTGGAAACGGCTGAGATCAACTCGGGATCGCGGTTGACGTGCTCGAGCGGGACGCCTTGGCGAAGGCGGTCGAACAGGCCGCGGGCGGCAGCGTTATAATTAAGGATGACGGAGGCTTCATCGAGCACGATCGCGGGATCGGGCATCGCGGCGGCGAGATCGATCCAAGTCAAATTCTTATCTGAGCTTGAGCCAATGCCTGTCATGTCACTCGCTTTTTGATCGAGCGTAACGCGTGGCCATGCAAATAACGCGGCAATGGCAGCAAACAATCCACAGCCGAAGAAAATTAAATCGCGAAGTGGCCCGGTCGCCCAGATCGACAATAGAGCGAACAAAAGAAGGGCGACAGCGCAAAGGGCTGCAAAACTTAGGCGAGCGTTCTCACGGGTCATGCCCGTTGGAGTAATCTTGAAGGGCGCCATAAGCTAGTCAGCAATTCAGGTGCGCCGCGTGCCGCGTGCTGCCGGCTTCTTGCTACGCAATTTGTGGTCCGAATCGCTCGATCCGTTCGGTTCGGTTTCGGTGAATCCGATCGGCGACTTGACCGCGAGCTCCGCAAGCGTGTGCTGATCGAGGACAGAGATGAATGCTGTCAGCGCGTCGTCGAACATGGCGTTGATGTTGCCGGGGTCGGCTTCGCTGGGCTGGTCGGAATTCCCGCCCTCGACTTGAACGCGCGTCACTTCGATGGCGCGGACCACGTCGCCGACACGGATTTGGGTAGCCGGGCGGGCAAGGCGGACGCCGCCGTTGGGACCTCTTACGGCGGTCAGAAATCCGGCGTGCGACAAAATGTGGACGATCTTGAAGACATTCTGCTTCGTGACGCCCAGACGGTCTGAGACGTCAGCAACTTTCACAAGCTGGTCTTTTGCCTGCGCACAATCGATCAGAATGCGGATCGCGTGGCCGGTTTGCTTCGTCAAGCGCATATTCGAATTACCTGGACCGCGCGATCGCGACGGAAGAATTCCTACCCCTGCTTGTTTCAAATTCTTGTCAGGGTGGCAAGTGGCCGAACTGACCTGAGTTCACTTGACACTTAATTGCGCCGGCTTTCTATACCATCGAGGTCAATAATGGGGCTGGGCGAATCCGTTCGAGTGTTGCGGATCGCAGAGGACAGCAAGCTGCGGGAGATCTGTGATGTCGAAGAAAGCAAATTTGTGGACCTGCGCAACTCGATTTGCGGCCGTATCGGCCGTTGCTCTGGCCGTCAGCTGTGGACCGGCGCTCGCGGCTCCGCCTGCCACCAAAGACATCATGAAAAACTACGGCGACATGGCCGAGGCAATGTATGGCGATGCGCTGGCGAAAGCCAAGGATCTCGACAAGTCGATTGACGCGTTTTTAGCGTCCCCGAACGCCGAGACGCTGGCGGCCGCGCGCACGGCCTGGAAAGCTTCGCGCGTTCCCTACATGCAGACTGAGGGCTTCCGCTTCGGCAATAAGATCGTCGACGATTGGGAGGGCGAGGTGAACTCGTGGCCGCTCGATGAAGGCCTCATCGATTATGTCGACGAAGCGAGCTACGGCGATACGAAGGAAGAAAATCCGCTCTACACGGCCAATGTCATCGCCAACAAGAAAATCCGCCTCGGGCCGAAAATGCTCGACGCCAGCAAGATCGACAAGACGGTCATCGCGAAGCTCAACAGCGCGCTCGATGTCGAAGCGAACGTCGGTACCGGATATCACGCGATCGAGTTCCTGCTCTGGGGACAGGATCTGCACGGCACAGGACCGGGTGCAGGCGAGCGTCCGGCAAGCGATTACGACCTCAAGAACTGCACGCATGGTAATTGCGACCGCCGCCGCGATTACCTGAAAGCCGCTTCGGGTCTGTTGGTCGATGATCTTGCCGAGATGGTCGATGACTGGAAGACGGACGGCAAAGCTCGCAAGGCGCTTGCGGAGCAGAACGACAATGCACAGCTCTCGACGATCCTCACGGGTCTTGGTTCGCTGTCGTACGGAGAGCTTGCAGGCGAGCGCATGAAGCTTGGCGTTCTGCTGCATGATCCGGAGGAAGAGCACGATTGCTTCTCCGACAACACGCATAACAGCCATTACTACGATCAGGTCGGCATGATGGAGATCTGGAGCGGCAAGTACGACGGCGTGACGCCGGTCAGTGGGCCGAGCATCGCCGAGCTTGCTCGCGATAAGGCGCCGGATGCCGCAAAGCGTGTCGATGATGCGATGGCGGTGACGCTGGAGAAGATCAAGGCGATCAAGACCAAGGCCGACTCCGGCGAAATGGCTTACGACCAGATGCTGGCGGCCGGGAACGAGACCGGAAACAAGATGATCCTGGATGCCGTCGATGCGCTCGTTGCGCAGGCGCGCGCTATCGAGGCGGTCGTTGCGGCGCTTGGCCTCAAAGTGAAGATCGAAGGGTCGGATAGTCTCGACGATCCCGATAAGGTCGCCAAGGCGAAGTAAGGTGATTTCGGTCAAAGCGCAGCGGCTGCGAGCTGAAAGGGTGCACGCATGGTAACGCGTCGCGACCTCATGCTCGGAGCCGCAGCCTTCACCGCTAGCGCGGGGGTGGGGTTTGTCGCCCCCGGGCGTAAGGTTCAGGCAAAAGAAGTCATCGCCAAGCCGATCGCGCACGGCGTTAAGTCGCTTGCGCTCGATCTCGCAGAGCGGCCGACGGCATTACCATGTTTCGGCGGCAAGACGCTGCCGCTCTGGACGTTTGAAGCCGGCCCGACGTTTCCGATCGTGCGGGTTAAGCTCGGCGAGCGGCTCGATACGGTTTTCCGAAACCATCTGCCGCGCAACGGCGAGGTCGCCTCGATCCATTGGCACGGGCTTCGAATTCCGAACGCGGAAGATGGCGTTCCGTATCTGACACAGCAGCCGATACCGCCGGGCGGCGAGGGACGGTATGCATTCGTGCCGCCCGACACGGGCTCGTTCTTCTTTCACACGCACTGCAATTCGGTGGAGCACTTCGGGCGCGGATTGGTTGGCGCACTGATCGTCGAAGGTGACGAGATAGAGCCGGCGGATGCGGAATACGTGCTGCTTGCCAAAGACTGGCGCATCGGACCCGACGGCAAATTTCTTCCGTTCTCGACGGACGAGGGTGCAGCCAAAGGCGGGACGCCCGGAACGATCCGGTCCGTCAATGGTGCGACGTCGCCGGTGATCACGGTCCCATCGTCGGCGAATGTTCGTATCCGGTTTTACAACCTCGATCCGATGCGCATTTCCGAGATCGGATTTGAGGACGCGGAAGCTGCGATCATCGCCATCGATGGCAACGGTCTGCCGCCGATGACGTTCGAATCGTGGCGTCTCGGCACGGCGATGCGCGTCGATATTCTGTTGCGTACGGCAGCGCCCGGCGGGTCGATCAAACTCTATGATTACTTCGCGAAAGAACCGTTCGTGCTTGCCGAGTTCAAATCGGAAGGCCCGCCGAAACGCTCGGACGCGTTCGAGCCGACGCCGCTCAAGGTGATGCCGTTTCCGAAACTCGACGAAGCGAACGCGCAAATCGTTCCATTCGAGTTTTCAGCGACGCCGACAGGACAGTCCATCGCGGATATCGGCGCCGGTCCCGGCATCGAGCTTGGGCCGCTCTGTCTGACGAAGCGGACGTTCTGGGCGATCAACAAGCGCGCGTGGCCAGGGCAGGATCATCGCGATCTCGGGCCGCCGCTTGCGGTGCTGAAATCTGGGCAAAGCTATATATTCGAACTCGATAATACGACGCCGCGGTCGCATCCGATCCATATCCATGGCCACACATTTGAAGTGTTGAATTCAAGTAAACGGAAGCTTCCGCGCTTCCGTTGCGATACGGTGCTGCTGATCCCGAACGAGCGCATCCAGGTCGGATTGGTTGCGGGCCTTCCGGGAAAATGGATGTTCCATTGCCATATCCTCGAACATCAAGAGACGGGCATGATGGGGTACATCGAGGTCGTATGACGCGGCGGTTGCAGGCCCTGTCGGTGCTGGCATTGTTCGCCGGAATGTTGCTGCCTGATGCCGGTTGCGCCGATCCGCTCGATGCTGCCGTCGGCAAAGCGCTGTTCGACCGGCAGTGGATTCCGGCGCCGTCTTCGACGAACGGAACGGATGGTCTTGGGCCGCTGTTTGTGTCGCGGTCATGCACGGGCTGTCATGCCCGCGCGGACGGTGCGCATGTGGTCGTGCGCGATGATGGCAAACCGGACATCGCTGGCGCAGTCGTTCGCTTCGGCACCGCCGACGGCGCCACAGATTCTTATTATGGTCTTGAACTGCAAACCAACGCGATCCCCGGATTGAAATCCGAGGGCAGCGCACGATTTCTACCGCACCTTAGTTACAACCTGAATGGGCCGCCGCTGGGGGAGGGCGTGCATGCGGGCGTTCGTCTTGCTCCGCAGTTGTTCGGCAAGGCCGCGTTCGACGACGTGTCGGACGAAGAGATCGTAAAGCGCGCCGCCGCCAACGCGAAGAGCGGTGGGCCCGTCAAAGGCCGCGCCAACGTCACGCCGCACGGCGTCGGCCGTTATGGCTGGAAAGCGGCGCACGTTTCGATCGACGAGCAGATCGCGCATGCGTTCGCGTTCGATATCGGGCTGTCGAGCCCGCTGTTTCCGTTGCCGTATGGCGACTGCACGACGGCTGAGACGGCCTGTCTGTCCGCGCCGAACGGCGAAAGTCCGGCGTTCGAGGGGCGCGAGCTTTCGTCGCCGATGATCGGTGTCGTCGCAAGTTATCTGAAATCGCTTCGCGCCCGGCCCGTGACTGAGGCTTTGGCGCTATTTACTTCGACGGGATGTGCGGCATGCCATGTCCCGGCGCTCACGGCGCGGGACGGGCGGCAAATTCCGGCCTTCACCGATCTTTTGCTTCACGATATGGGTCCAGGGCTCGATGACCATGTCGGAGAGCCGGGCGTGAAATCGTTCGAATGGCGGACGGCGCCGTTAATCAATGGCCGTTTGCGGCCCGAAGACCGGCGCTATCTTCACGACGGTTCGGCTGCAACGGTTGAAGACGCGATCAAGCGGCACGGTGGAGAAGCGGAACACAGCCGTAATCTTTTTGAGGCCTTGATGGTCGACGACAAGAAGCGACTGGTCGATTATGTGAATGGGCTATGATGGTACGAAAAGTCATGATCGCGGTGCTGGCGTTTTTGGCATTTGCGACGGAGGCGGTCAGCGCCGATCTGCCTCCTGAACCGCTGAGCCATGCGGGCATGGTGAAGGCTGCAATCGAACAATACATCATCCCGCACATCGATGGGCTGAAGGCTGCGACGGCGCCGTTGCCGGAAGCCGTCGAAGATGTTTGCAAGACGGGCTCGCCGGAAGCCGAAAAAGCGCTCCAAGAGCGCTTCGACAAGGCCGTTATCGCCTATGCGGGTGTCGATTTTCTGCGCTTCGGGCCGATGCTCGAAAAGGGGCGGCGCGAGCAGATTTCATTCTGGCCGGATCCGCGCGGGTTCGTTGCCCGGCAGATGCGGCTGTTGCTTTTGAACAAGGATGAAACGATTGCGCAGCCGGGCGCCATTCGCAAACAGAGCGCGGCTGTGCAGGGGCTTCCGGCGCTCGAAGCGCTGATGCACGATAAGAATGTGCCGCTGGGGCCGGGTGATGCCGCGCGTTACCGGTGCCTTGTGGCGCATGCGATTGCTGTCAATGTCGCAAGCCTCGCGACGGAAGTGGCCGAGGGCTGGGAGAAGCCAAACGGCTGGGCCGATAAGATGCTGCATCCAGGCCCCGCGAACGACACGTATAAAAGCGATAGCGAGGCGGCCGTCGAAGTCGTCAAGGCGTTGATCGTCGGCTTAGGGTTGACGGCCGATCTGCAGGTGAAGCCGCAGATCGATGCCAAGGTTCGGCTAACGCCGCCCTACGACAAATCGGGATTGCAGAAGGCTTATTACGCGACGAGCGTCGCGTCGCTGCATCAACTTTACGATGTTCTCAATCTTGAAAGCTGGTTGCCGCCCGATCGTCTCTGGATGAAGGATTGGGTAGTGGGGACATGGCGCACGCTCGAATCTAGCGACGGCGTCGGCGGGCATATGCCCCACGCGAAGCGAGAGGATGCGCCGACGCTTCGGGAAGTGTTCGATCGCACGAATGGATTGCGCAATATGGTCGCGAACAGGTTGTCGGTCGCGGCCAAACTGACGGTAGGTTTCAATGAACTCGATGGCGATTGATCGCAGGCAGATGCTGGTCGGCACGCTGGCGTTCGTCGGCGCGACGGCACTTCGACCGGAATTCGCGGCAGCGGGAACAAGCGCGGCTTACGTTACGGCAGCGCGCCTTGCTGACGGTTCGTTCGGCATTCTGCTGCTCAGCGCTGATGGGGCGATCTTGCGCGAAGTGCCGCTATCGGCCCGTGGACACGACATTGCTGTCGACCAGACGTCGGGGCGAGTCGTGGTGTTTGCTCGGCGACCTGGCGCGTTCGCGGTTTCTTTCGAACTCAACAACGCAACGCCACCGCATGTGTTCACGCCGGGCGAAGGACGCCACTACTTCGGGCATGGCTCGTTCTCGCAGGACGGGCGATTGCTTTACGCGTCCGAGAACGACATTGCGACGGGCATGGGCGTGATCGGCATTTATGATGTGGCCCGCAGCTTCAAGAAGATCGGCGAGCACTCGACGTTCGGCATGGGGCCGCACGAGATCATGCTGCTGGCTGACGGTAAGACGATCGCGTGCGGAAACGGCGGTCTCGATACGACACCCGAGGCGGGACGCGAAAATCTCAACGTCGATTCGATGCAGCCGTCGCTGGCGTTCGTCGATGCGGAAAGCGGCAAGCTTTTATCGAAACATGAGATGACGGGCGACGTGCAGTCGCTGTCGATCCGGCATGTGACGCAGGATGCGAACGGCGTTGTCTGGTTCGGCGGCCAATGGGAAGGCAGCCCGAGCGAGACGCCGCCGCAGATCGTTGGCAGCGCCGGGCTCGATCGGCCATTCAAGCTGCTCGAACCGCAAGGCAAAGGCGGAGATGATCTCAAGGGCTATATCGGCGCAATGGCAGTGAGCAACGACGGACGCTTCATTGCGGCGAGTGCGCCGAAGGCCGGACACGTGCTTTACGTCGATACCGCGACCGCAACCATCATTGGGCGTAGCGATCTGAAGGACGTTTGCGGTCTTGCGTCGGAAGGCGCGCGGGATTTCGCGGTATCGTCGGGCTTCGGCGTCATTCGCTACGAGACGGCGCAGGCGAGCACGATTTCAGAGCGCGCGCTACAGGACATCGCGTTCGACAATCACTTGCGGCGCATCGCCTGATCGCGGGCTTTGAAAGCCTCAAGGTCGGCTCGGGTGTCGATGTCGGCAAAGGCCCCTTCGTCGTCGCACGGCACAGGTCGCCAAAGTGCTTGATGCGAGGTGAGGATCGCCCTGCCGCCGCTATCGCCCGTGACGGTCATGAGTTCTGGAAAGAGCGATTTGGGCCAGAGGATCGGGTGCCCCCGGCGGCCGTCGCTCGCGACGGGAAAGACGATGGCTGCCGGGTTGGATCGGAACGCCGAAACAAGCGCATTCACCAGCTCCGTCGAAATGGCGGGCATGTCGGCCAGCGCAACGAGCAGGCCGTCAACGTCTTGCGAGATGCTTTTCAGGCCGGCGCGTAGCGACGTCGAGAGGCCATCGCGAGCGTCAGGATTTTCGGCAACGCGCCAGCGCCCTGGTCCGGCTGCCTTTGCCACGGCGCCATTCGCTTCTGATGTCACCAGCACGATGTCGGCAACATCGGATGCTGCCAGCGCCTGGCAAACGTGGCGGACAACGGGAATGCCGTCGATTTCAACCAACAGCTTATGGCCATCTTCGAAGCGGGATGAGCGTCCGGCGGCTAGGATGACAGCCGAGACGGTCACGCGTCAGGTGCTTTGCGGAACGCTGAGATGATCTGTGCCAGGATCGAGGTTGCGATTTCGCCCGGCGTTTCGGCTTCGATGTTGAGGCCGACGGGAGCGTGGATGCGCGCGATGTCGGCATCGGTGAAGCCAGCGGCCTTCAGGCGGTCGACGCGTTTGGCGTGCGTTCTGCGCGAGCCGAGCGCGCCGATGTAGCGGCACGGCGATTTCAAGGCGATGGACAGGGCTTCGTCGTCGATGTGGTCGACGTGAGTGAGCGTGACGACGGCGGAAAACGGATCGGCGGTGAGCTTTCTAAAACGATCCTCCGGCCAGCCCGCGATGAGCTGCGATGGGTCGAACCGTGTTGCGTTCGCGAATGCCGTGCGCGGGTCGATCACCTTCACGTCGTAGCCGGAGGCGGTCGCCATCGTCGCCAAGTGTTGGCCGATGTGGGTCGCGCCGACGATGACGATGCGCGGCGGCGGTGTCAGGGCATGGAGAAACGTTTCACCGCTTTTGTCGACGCCGCTATGGGCTCGGCGGATGGCTTCGGCGATGGCGGGATCAGTTGTGCTTGTGCCGTCATAGATTTGCCTCGCGCCGTCGGCGAGGCGCGTCATCACGACGACGGGCTCGCGGGCGGCGGCGGCACTGTCGAGTTTTTTCAGAAAGTCGAGATCGGTTTTCGGATCGAGCTTGCTGACGTGGACGCGGATCTTACCTCCACATGCCAGGCCTGCGCGCCAGGCTGTCTCGTCGGCGATCCCGAAGCTCAGCGTGTCGGGTTTGCCGCTCTCGATAACGTCCATTCCGGCGGCGATGACGTCGGCTTCGACGCACCCGCCCGACACCGAGCCCTGGAACTCATCTTCGCCGGCGATAACCATTTGTCCGCCGGCGCGGACGGGGGCCGATCCCCAGGTGTCGATGACAGTCGCAATGGCGACGGGGCGTCCGGCTTCGAGCCAAGCCCTTGCAGCGGCCCGAGGATTGGTCTTCGGGGCGTCGGATTTTTGAGGCGTTTCAGCGGTCTTGAGATCGGTCACGGGGGTATCTTCAACTGGTTGCCACAGTGTCGCGATTGCGCTTCGGAAGTCCCGAGGCTAGAAGCCCGAAGATGGCGAGACCCTCTCTAAAGATCAAGGCGAAGGCAAGTGCGAAGGTGCGGCGGCTGGCGCATGGCGCGACGGCTGAGCAAGCGCGCACGCCCAAGGTCGGCTTCGTGTCGCTCGGTTGTCCGAAGGCGCTGGTCGATAGCGAGCGCATTATTACCAAGCTGCGTTCGGAAGGCTATGCGATCGCGCGCGAGTATTCCGGCGCCGACGTTGTCGTCGTCAATACCTGCGGTTTTCTGGATTCCGCCAAGCAGGAGAGCCTCGACGCTATCGGCGAAGCGATGAACGGCAATGGCCGGGTGATCGTGACAGGGTGCTTCGGCGTCGAAGAAGGGCGCATTCGCGAGGCGCATCCGGGCGTGCTGGCGGTAACGGGGCCGCATCAATACGAGCAGGTCGTCGAAGCCGTTCACGACGCGGTGCCTCCGCTGCACGATCCTTATGTCGATCTCGTGCCGCCGGAAGGTTTGCGGCTGACGCCGCGCCACTACGCGTATCTGAAGATTTCGGAAGGCTGCAACAACCGCTGCACGTTCTGCATCATTCCATCGTTGCGCGGCGATCTTGCGAGCCGCCCCGCGAACCACGTGATGACGGAAGCGGAGCGGCTGGTGAATGCGGGCGTGAAAGAGCTGCTCGTCATCAGCCAGGACACCAGCGCGTACGGCCTCGATCTTAAATATCAAGAGAGTGCGTGGAAGGGCGGTCAGCTCAAGGCGCGCTTCCTCGACCTGTCGCGTGCGCTGGGCGATCTCGGTGCGTGGGTTCGGATGCACTACGTCTATCCTTATCCGCACGTCGATGACGTCATTCCGCTGATGGCCGAGGGCAAGATTTTGCCTTACCTCGACATTCCGTTTCAGCATGCGTCTCCGGCTGTCTTGAAGAAGATGCGGCGTCCGGCCTCGCAGGAGAAGACGGCAGAGAGAATTCGGCGCTGGCGCGACGTTTGTCCGGATCTTGCGATCCGCTCGACGTTCATCGTCGGCTTTCCCGGTGAGACCGAAGACGATTTCGCGTTTCTGCTCGATTGGCTGAAGGAAGCGAAGATCAACCGCGCCGGATGTTTCAAGTATGAAGCGGTTGAAGGCGCTCAGGCGAACGAGATTGAAGGCGCGGTTCCGGAAGAAGTGAAGGAAGAGCGCTGGCATCGCTTCATGGAAGCGCAGAAAGAGGTCAGCGGCGAATTGCTTCGCGGCAAAGTCGGCACGACGATCGACGTCATCATCGACGAGGTTGACGAGGACGGCGCTATTGGCCGCTCGAAGTGGGATGCGCCGGAGATCGACGGCAACGTGTTTCTCAACGGTGATGGCGATGTAAAGCCCGGCGATATCGTCAAGGCGAACATCATTGAGGCCGACGAATACGACCTCTGGGGCGACCGGGTGGTTTAACGGCTGGATTCCCGATCTTCGCTGATGCTCGATCGAGAATGACGAAAAAGATCTAAAGCGGTACCGCGCCGGAATCTTCCGGTTTTGCTTTGTATTCCGGCTCGACGTGGATCACCACTTCCGAGCCTTCGATGCTTTTCTCGATGGAATTTTCAAGCCGGTCGCAGATCGCATGCGCGTCATCGACGGTCATCGAGCCCGGCACAACGAGATGGAACTCGATGAACAAGGCTCGTCCTGCCTGGCGGGTGCGAATGTCGTGGGCCTGAAGCGCTCCGATGCCGTTCGCTTCGATGGCGCCGCGAATACGCGCCTCGATTTCAGGGCTCGCGGCTTCGTCCATGAGGCGGGACATCGATTCAGTCGCGATGCGATAGCCCATCATCAGAATGTTGACCGCGACCACGGCCGCAATCAGCGGATCGAGAATGTACCAGCCCGTCATCAGCGCCAGGATGAGCGCAATGACTACACCGACCGATGTGATGACGTCGGTGAAGAGATGATGGCCGTCGGCAACAAGCGCGGGAGAGCGCCATTGCGTGCCCCATTTGATCATCGCCCAAGCCCAAAGCGTGTTGATGACCGTTGCGATGCTGTTGATCGAAAGACCCAAAACGGAATGGTTGAGCGTCACGCCTTCAACGAGACCGTTGTAAGCCTTGATCATGATCAGCACGGCTGCGACGGCAATCATCGCGCCTTCGAACATCGCGGCAAGAAATTCAGCCTTGGAATGGCCGAACGGATGGTCCGAGTCAGGCGGCTTCGCGCTCATCCAGATGGCGACGTAGGCGGCTACCGCCGTTATGACGTTGACAATGCTTTCGAGTGCGTCTGAGTACAACGCGACGGAGCCGGAGACGACGTAAGCGGCGTACTTCAGACATATGACCGCCAGAGCCACGACTATGTTTGCGGCTGCAACTTTCGTGATTTTTTTGCTGGTCGGGGTGCTGTTCGTAAACATGTGAGCATTGGTTTCGCTGATGTCGTGACCTAGTCGCACATTCCATCGGTGGGCGCTACCGCAGAGCCGGGCTCGTCGCCCGAGCGGCATAAGAATGAAGGCTGCGGCGGCTTATCCACATGCGGGCCGGCCGGGCATCTCGTCGGGAAGACGAGAATCTGATGCTCCAATAGTCGCAGTATCGACTGCCGAATCTCTCAGCCCGGTATTTCGGCTGCGAGCGGGCTGGAGCACCCCAATGGCGAATTTCACGACACACATTGCGATCGGCACCGTCGTTTCCG
This sequence comes from Hyphomicrobium sp. MC1, assembly GCF_000253295.1. Taxonomy (NCBI): domain Bacteria; kingdom Pseudomonadati; phylum Pseudomonadota; class Alphaproteobacteria; order Hyphomicrobiales; family Hyphomicrobiaceae; genus Hyphomicrobium; species Hyphomicrobium sp. MC1. The sequence continues at coordinate 596,207 of NC_015717.1, forward strand.
GCGCGCTGGCCACGCTGACGCTCGCAGCCGACGTCGTGGCGCCGCAAAACCTCGTGGCGGTGACATTGGCCGGTGCGCTCGGATCGGTGTTGCCGGATATCGACCTCAAGGACTCGCGGCCAAGCCGCGCGATGTTCGCCGGGCTCGCTATTTTTGCATCCTTCGCGGTCCTGTTTAACGCCGCGACACATTATTCGATTGCGGAGCTTTGGCTACTTTGGCTCGGGACGTTGCTGCTTGTGCGGTACGGGCTGCATACGATCTTCCATCGCATGGCCGTTCATCGCGGTATATGGCACTCGATCCTGGCTGCTGTTTTCTGTGCGGTGGCGACGGCGATCGTGTTTCGCCATCTTCTGGGAAAGCCGGAGGGCGTGTCGTGGCTGGCTGCGGCGTTCATGTTCGTGGGCTACATTACGCATCTGACGCTCGATGAGATCTACTCGGTCGACGTCATGGATACCCGCATCAAGTCTTCGTTCGGGACGGCGCTGAAGCTGTTCGATCGCCGGCATCTCTATGCGTCGGCGGGGATGGCGGCAGCGACGGCGCTCGCGATCATGCTATCGCCGCAGACGAGCACGTTCGTTCATGGGCTCAGTTCGCACGACATGTGGTCGGGCCTTGAGCAGCGGTTGCTGCCGACAGGCAAATGGTTCGGCGTTATCGAGGGGCCGCATTTCGCGTCTCGCAAGCCGGAGGCGGGCGAAGGGATGACGACGGGATCAATCGCCGCCCAGCCGGCCACCTCTCAGCCAGCGAGTGGCACGGGCGCGGCGGCAGATCATTCGGGGGCACTGCAGGCTCAGGGCGGCGCAGGGGAGGCAGCTACGCCTCTTCCCGCGTCGCAGACGCCTGCAGGGGTTTCAGCTCCGGCCGTGGTCCCGGCCGCCGTTACTGGTGCGCCGAGCGGCAGCGCAAGCCCTTGAGGAACGTCGAGGTGAGATCCTTGGCGTAAGTCTGGGCCGTTGCCGGAGTGATGTAGACGCCCTTCTCGGTGGCGGCGAAGGCCGTGATGCCATTCAGGCCGGCCAAGAAAGAGCGCGCCGTCGTATCGAGATCTTCGGTCGACAGGTTTGGTGCGACCTGGGCAAGCGCGCCTTTGACGACTTCAACAAGGCTGTTTGTATAGTCATGGAAGGGCGCCGGGACTGTTTTTCCTGCCGGGAGATTGTGGGCCAGGAATAGGTTCCACATCCGCCGATTGACCAGCGCGAAGTCGACGTAGGCGTAAGACAAGTCTTCGATGTTTTTTTCACCGTCTTGTCCGAGGGGCACACGTTTCAGGTGCTCGACCGTGCGGCCCATCAGTTGAACCTGGAGAGTCAGCAAAACATCGTCGAGGTTCTCGAAGATGTTATAGAGCGTGCCTGGCGAATAACCAATCATTCGCGCAATTTCGCGAGCCGAAAGACCTGTAATTCCATTGCGTTCTACAATGGTCTGAGACGCGTCAAGAATAAGCTGTCTCAATTCTTCCGGCGAGTGAACGGATCTCCGTCCCATAGGTTTCCTACGATCCCCAAACAGTGTTTACATTTTCGTAAGCTCGACTTTAACTCACGTTTATAACAGCACAAGGAAATATAGAACTCGGAGTTTGAAATCCTAGAGGTGAATTTCTTTCGGGGAAATTATGTTTATTTCCCAATGGAATAGAATGTTTTGGCGATCCGCAAAGACATGCTGTGTCAGGGTTTTATAAAATCAGCATGCTGATTATATTGCAAATACGAGCATGGGCCAGCGCTGAACAAAATTTTGTTATTTGCCGCAAAACGGGCTGGAAGACGTTACTGGCAAGCAGCTTTCGAGGGATTATCCCACGTATTGTTGTTGTTCAGGCCCGGCAGAAACATGACAGAGGGCACATCGCGGGGCGTCATGACCATCGTATCTGACCATGTGGACTGCCGAATGACACTCGGAAGCAGGTTCGAGAGGATGGGCGTGTATGTGTATGTGGCCTCGATGAAGACGGCGCGTCCATTGCCGACCAGCACGCCTTGATCGACGATCTTAGAATCTCCGCATCCCGACGTCACGCCGGTGGGATACTGGTAAGACCATTCGATTTTCGTTTGCGTTGGGTCATCGAGTTTGGCCCAAACTTGGTAGACACGAAGCGACAGCGGCGTGATGCTGTAGGGTTCCATCGCGTGCGCGACGGACTGCATGATGCCTGCAAGAGTATTCTTGGCATCCGTTGTCGTTACGCTCGCGTCGGCTTCGTCTTCCGGCCAAAGCTGCTTTTCGCGCGTGACGAGGTCGCCCACCATCGCCGTCGCACGCTGAAAGCGCTTATGGATCATCAGGGCGCGTGACAGCTCGATCGTGCCGAACGTCATCATCAGGAGCAGTGGGACGAGCAAAGCGAATTCGATCGCGGCGACGCCCGCGTCGTCGGTGCGAAAGACGCGAAATTTTGCCGACAGCGAGGATGTCCAAAGCTTGTGCATGTCAGCTGCCCGTTCCCGGAAACGGCTCAGTCCGGAATGCCGTAGACGACTGGATCATCATCGTTCCGTCCTGCATGTTGCCCAAATGGAGGAACGGAATTTTTGATGCGTATTCCCATTGGTAGCAGGTCGTCACGACCACGACGTTGCTGGCGCCACCGGTATAGGTGGCGATGAGATCGCCCGGATTACGATTGTTCACGCTCGCCGTGTTGTTTGCATCGACGCAGCGATGTATTCCGTTGGAGTTGAAACCAGTGTCGTCCGTCGGATTGGTGGTTCCAATGGCACTCCAGTCGGTCCAGCTTTGGGCCCAGACCTGCAGCTTGTCGCATTTGATCCAACCGCCGGCGCTATCGCAGATTGTCTGCTTGAATTGGGCGACGGTCATCTTGTCGGTGACGGCTTCGCCAGTGCGGATCAGCCGGCTCGTCTGATCCATGCCGCGTTCGAGGGTATTGGAAACAAAGAAGTAAAGTGCGCAGCCGATCAGGGCGAAGACGAACATCAGGAACGGCGTAAGGAGGATGGCGAATTCGACTGCGGTTGCGCCCCGGTCGTCGAGACTAAAGCGGCGTAGGCTCGCAAATCTCAAAGACAGCCGTCGTCTGGCCGTTGCCAGGCCTGCCATGGGTTGGAGCTCCGCGTCGCGATCATGTTTTGCGAAGAGCTAAACTGCGGAAGATTAAGACGGCATTTATCGAAAGGTGTTCTTTCTTTATCGGTTAAGAAGGCGTTGCCGAGGTGCCGCTTCCGTTCGCTATTGCGCGTTGTTGGCGCTGTTGCCTTGGTCCGACGTGCCGGACGAGAATTTGATCTTCGACGAGTTTGCGGACTCCACTTCTTTGAAGAAGTCCTTTTCATCGCCAATCGTCAGTGTCGGTTCGCAGTTCGGCGTGCACGCATATGTAAAGCGCTCGCTTCCTTTATGGAGATTGACGATACGGTTGTCGTCGCGCTCGACCATCACGCGCTGGTCCTGGATAATATTATGGTCGGTGTCGAGCGCAATGATGTTGGTGATGCCGAAGGTCTTACCCGTCACGACTAGCAGGTTGCCGTCCTGCAAAGCGACGTCCGCGATCGACGGATTGCCGACGATGATTTCGGAAGCGGGGCGCGGCAGTCGAAGCAACTGCGATTGATCATAGCGGACGATCAGATCGGCGGCCGTCGCCGGCATCGCAAACAGAAGAGAGATGCCGATGCCCAGCACAATGCTCCTCACTTGGGAGGAGACGGCGGTTGTTCTGGGGTTTGTCAGCATACGACGGAATCCGGGTTCATGACGAATTGCGCCATTACCCCAGAAATTGGTGAAGGATGTGCAAACGCCCGTCTCAGAGCGGCCTAAGCCTGGATGAGACACGGTCGGCCCCACAAAAGCGAAGCTCTGCAAGTCGATAAATTTGTTCGTATCGACTCTCGAGACCCGGCAGTGCTTGTTGGAGTTAGGGCGCTGGCTTGCCAGATGCACCGACGCAGCGGCCTCGACGCGGCGCGGAACTGGCAGAATTCCTTCTTCTTGTTCTTTTAGTATATTATGCGATAAATCATGTATTAACTCATAAATACTTGTGCCATTGGCGTTTTATGGCGCCAATTTTCGAATTAGTAACGGGTTATTCGGGTGGATTTCGTGATTTTATTTCTTGTGTTCTGTCGAGTTTAACTTGGATAATCGTGTATTAATGGAGATTTATGGCGAAATTCGCCTATTTTACTCGGTTTTAATTTTTCAGGACTATGTTTCCGAAAGTTCCCAGTTTGGGCGGAGACCCAATGGGGACATGGATCGGACAACTACTTGAAGATTGGTTTGGGAGAGTACGAATGAACATGTTTTCGCGTTTCGTGAAGGACGAGTCGGGCGCAACGGCTATCGAATATGGCCTTATCGCAGCCATCGTCGCTGTCGGCATCATTGCCGCTCTGAGCCAGGTTCGTGGCGCTCTGCAGACGACGTTCACGGGCGTCGCCGATCAGCTCAACAGCGCCAACACCAACTAATTGCTGCGCTAAAGCGAAGCGTTTCGATATGCGCTCGGGGGATCGCTCCGAGCGCATATTTTATGGGCATTGGTGAAGACGGTTGAAACAATCTGCTCCGGGCTTCCAGCACCTGATCTTAAGAAATCAGCGCGATGCTTTCGGAAAGACTCGGCTGGAGGCAACTGAAAATGGGATCGGTTATGCTTCGAAACAAAGCCCTCAGGTTCATCGCTGATGAGAGCGGAGCGACTGCTATCGAATATGCGTTGATCGCCAGCATTATCAGTATCTGCATGGCGGCTGCTCTGACGCAGATTTCCGGCTCTCTTCAAAGCACGTTCAACAACATTGGCACGCAGCTCAACGCAAACGGCCAATAAAACTTCCGCAGCATCGGCATATTAGGTCGACTTTTACCCTGTTCGGGCAGGCTTCTCGCCATTGGCGGTCTATAACCGGGTCTTGGCGTATGAGTTCGATGGCATCTTTTGTTCTGATGGTTTTTCCGGTGGCGATGGCGTTTGCAGCGGCGAACGACCTTCTCACGATGAAAATCCCTAATCGCATTCCGATGGCGCTGGTTTCCGGATTTGTCGTCATTGCGCTTCTGACCCGCATGCCGCTTGACGTGTTCGGCATGAATTTGGCGGTCGGATTTGCTGTCCTTGCAGTGACGTTCAGCCTTTTTGCGTTCAATCTGCTCGGTGGCGGAGATGCGAAGCTGATCGCGGCCGGTGCTCTTTGGATCGGTGCCGCGCACATCATTAGCTATTTGCTGTTGACGACGATCTTCGGCGGTGCGCTGTGCCTTGCCATCCTGGCGTACCGCCGATGGGAGCCAGCGGCAGCCCTCGTGCTTCCCGGCTGGGCGCATCGGCTGCACACTGACAAAGGTCCGGTCCCTTATGGTATCGCCATCGCGGCCGGTGCGCTTGCCGTGTTCCCGAGCACTGACCTTTTCCTGTCGCTGATGTCGTAAGGCATCGGCGTCAGAGCGGTTCACGGCGCAACGCCGTTTACGCTTCGATAACTGTCTCTACAACGAATTACCTCTACGCCCCAGTTCGAGACGGCGGTTAACTTCAAATTGACGATTGTCGGGCCATCGTCAGTGAGAGGGAATCACGTTCGAACGCGAAGGGACTTGCGGGGCGTATGAAGCGGGCTCAGCTTATCGGTTTTTCAGTGGCACTCGTTGCCGCGGGGCTAGCTTATTATGTCGCGGGCGCTTTTCTGCAGCCGCCTGCTCCCATTACCGTCGAGAAGCATGTCGACAGCACAAAGGTGCTCGTTGCCGGCAGGAATATTCCCGTTGGCGAGATCGTCAACGAAGGCAGCTTCCGCTGGATGACGTGGCCGAAAAGTGCTGTGTCGCCCGACTATCTGAACCAAAAAACGGTCGGAGCTGACATCTTGAAGCGACTTGCCGGATCGGTCGCGCGAGCGCCGATCCTCGCGGGTGAGCCGATTACGAAGCAAAAGCTGATCAAGCCCGGCGACGGCGGCGTCCTCGCTGCCATTCTTCCGCAAGGCATGCGCGCCATATCGACGAAGATCCGCGCGGAAACGGCGGCGGGCAGCTTGATCCTGCCGAACGATCACGTCGACGTCATCCTGATCCGGCGCGTGCGAGGTCGCAACAACGATGACCAGAGCGTCGCCGATACGCTGTTTCGCAACGTTCGGGTGCTTGCGATCGGACAGCAGATCCAGACCAAAGAAGGCAAGATGGTCGCCGAAAGCTCAGCGAGCACGGCAACGCTCGAGCTGACGCCACGTCAGTCCGAAATGATGGCGCTCGCAAATACGATGGGGGACATCACCCTCTCGCTGCGCAGCGTCGCCGATCTGAATTCGGATCCGACGGGATCGGGTGCGGGCCTCAGCCGGCCGAAAGAGAATTCCGTGCGTATCGTACGTTACGGCGCGAAGTCGCGTGTGTATGGCGTGAACTGAGTCATCAAAAGTCAGTGGTCGTCATAAGGTAAGACCTCATGCGCATTACTCTAGAATTTTCGTGGCGCGCCGCGGTGCGCGCCGTCGCGCTGCTTGTCGGCGTCGGGATATTGTGCGCGAATTTATCGCCCGCATCTGCGCAGGCGCAACGGGGCGGCGACCAGTCTTACGACGACGATGTTTCGGGGGCGGATCACCAGTCGTTTATCCGTATCCAGGATACCGGGGGTCCAATCCGCAAGAGCATAAAGATCGGGATGGGCAAGTCGGTTCTCTTGGAGTTCCCGCGGCCGGTTCGCGACGTGATGGTTTCCAACCCGGCTGTCGTCGATGCCGTGGTGCTGAGCTCGAACCGCGTTTTCCTGCTGGCGAAAGACATGGGCGAAGCCAACGCCTTTTTCTTCGACACGTCCGGCAATCAATTCGCGACGATGGAGCTTTACGTTGCGCGCGAGACTGCGGGACTTGAATCGCTTCTGAACCGCATCATTACGGGCGCGCGGATCAAAGTCGAAATGCTGAACCAGACCGTGATCCTGACCGGCTCCGTCAAGAGCCCGATCGACTCGACGCGTGCGGGCGATATCGCCGGACAGTTCATCTCGCAGCAGTTACACACCTTTTCGGCGAGTACCAAGGAGGGTGTTTCGCTGGCTGAAGGGCAGACGAACCAGATCAAGGAATCCGTCATCAACATGCTGACGGTCGAAGCCGAAGAGCAGGTGATGCTCAAGGTCACGGTTGCTGAAGTTCAGCGCACCCTGCTCAAGCAGATGGGTGTCAACGTCGGCGCGATGGTGCAGTCCGGTAGCTTCGCGACGCAACTTTTGACGCAAAACTCGTTCCCAATCACAGTCGCGCAGGGGCTCGGCGCGCTGCCTTCTGTCGGCATCGGAACGTCGGCGAGTTCCGGCTGTACGGTCGGCGCGCTTTGCACGATCAATACGGGCGCCGGAGGATCGTTTCAGAACAGCGGCGTCACCTCGCAATTCGGCAGTGGCAACAACGCAGTCCAGACAGCGATCCGCGCGCTCGAACGCGATGGTCTGATCCGCACGCTAGCCGAGCCCAACCTGACAGCGATTTCGGGCGAACCGGCTGAGTTTCTGGCGGGCGGTGAGGTTCCTTACGTCACGGGCATCGACACGCAGTCGGGCGTTAGCTCGGTGGCTTTCAAGAAGTTCGGTGTGCAGTTGAGCTTCACGCCGGTCGTTCTTTCCGAAGGTCGCATCAGTCTCAAGATCGATACCAGCGTCAGCGATATCTCGCAGTTCATCGCCAACAACCCAGTGTTCGATACGCGCCAGGCCAAGACGGTCGTCGAGTTGCCGTCGGGCGGCTCCTTGGCGCTTGCCGGTCTCATCAGCACCAAGACGCAGCAGAACATCGACGGGCTGCCGGGTGCAAAAGACATCCCGATTCTCGGTACGCTATTTCGCAGCCGCGACTTCCAGAACCAGGAATCGGAACTGGTCGTGATCGTGACGCCCTATGTCGTGCAGCCGGTCTCGCGTCAGCAGCTTGCGACGCCTGCGGATGGTTTGGCGCCGGCGACCGATCTCAAGGCAGACTTTCTGGGTCATCTGAACCGGATCTACGGCAAGAGCGAAGCTATGCCGTCCGGCGGTCTCAAAGGTGACTACGGCTTTATCGTCGAATAATTGGGGCAAGACGCGTCATGCAGATGAAAAGCACGAGTGCCGGCGGCCCGAAGAGATTGCGGACCGACATGGGCAGGATTGTCACGATCGCCCTATTGTCCATGGTTGCGGGCGGTTGTCAGCATGATGGTGTCACGGGACCGCAAGTTGCGGGCTGGACGCTCGTCGATCCCGAGCAGCGTCACCCGATCCTGGTTTCGCAACAGCCCGCGACCCTCAGCCTGCATATCTCGCGGAACGCCGATGGATTGACGCCAGCGCAGCGGGCGCGGGTGCTCGAATTCTCCAGCCGCAGCCGGGCGTCCGATGCTGGTAACAGCCGCATCGTTATCTCGGCACCAAGTGGCGCGTCGAACGAAAGCGCTTCGATGCAGGCCGCGGATGAAGCGCGCAAACTTCTTATCGATACAGGCTATTCGGAGACGAACATCGCGGTCGAGGCGTACCCGGCTTACGGCCGCGATGCGCCGGTGCGGCTTTCGTATATGCGCTATGTCGCGGAGGCGCCGAATTGCGGGCAGGACTGGTCTGAGAACCTGGCACGGACTTACCAGAACACGCCTTATCCGAACATGGGCTGCGCGGCGCAGCGCAACTTGGCGGTGATGGTCGCCAATCCAGCCGATCTGCTCGGACCGCGTACGATGACGAGCCGCGATTCCAACCGCCGCGACGACATGTACGAAAAATACGTCAAGGGTAAAGCCGTCGGCGCAGCGGCCGAGGCTCAGACCGTCCAGAGTGTCACCAGCGGCCAGTGATCGATCGGAGACGTCATGTCCAAGCTTGCTCATGTTACCGACGACGAGCCCTACTTCGATAGCGATGAGGCGTTGGCCGCCCATCCTAGCGATCGCGCCCGGCCGATCCCGCGCATTTCAATTCAAGCGTTTTGCGACGATCTGAACGTCGCTGATGCGGTTCAGCATGCGGCGGAAGATCGGCGCCTGGCGAAGGCGCATGTTAGCGTCCACATGGGCGGGATCGCGGCGGCGATTGCGCACTATGCCGATAGTCCGACGCCCAATCTCATCATTGCTGATAGTTCTCACAGCGGCAGTCAGCTGCTGTCGGAGCTCGATCATCTCGCAGAAAGCTGCGATCCGGGAACGAAGGTGATCGTTATCGGTCGCCATAACGACGTGATGCTCTATCGCGAGCTGTTGAAGCGCGGCGTCGCTGAATATCTGGTCGCGCCGACGGATCCCATCGAGTTGATGGAGAGCATCTCCAATCTCTACAACAACCCAGAGACGGACCCGGTCGGGCACGTCTTTGCGTTCATCGGCGCCAAGGGCGGCGTCGGGTCGTCGACTATCTGCCATAACGTAGCGTGGACGATGTCGGAGGCGCTGGAAACGGACGTCACGATTGCCGACATGGACCTCGCGTTCGGCACGACGGGTCTCGATTTTAACCAGGATCCCGTTCAAGGCATCGTCGAAGCGCTGTCGGCGCCGGAGCGTCTGGATGATCAGCTGCTAGACCGGTTGCTGACGAAGTGCTCCGAACGGCTGTCGATTTTTGCGGCCCCCGTTGTCCTCGACCGCGACTTCGATTTTTCGGCTGACGCTTGCGAGACCGTTATCGATGTCGCGCGGCAGAACGTGCCCTTCGTCGCGATCGACCTGCCGCACGGCTGGTCTCCGTGGACGAAGCGGCTGTTGCTGCAGGCCGACGAGATCGTCATTACCGCTGCGCCCGATCTCGCCAATCTGAGAAACGCGAAGAATATTGTCGATCTCATGAAGACCTCGCGGCGGAACGACCAGCATCCGCACCTGATCCTCAATATGGCAAACCAGCCGAAGCGGCAGGAAATCAGCGTCAAGGAATTCGAGCAGGCGCTCGATTTGAAGGTTCTCGCCGTCGTCGACTATGACAGCGAGACGTTCAGTCAGGCCGCCAACAACGGCCAGATGGTGGAAGAGCTTAACGCCAAGGCAAAAGCCGTCGAAAAGTTTCACGATGTGGCGATGAAGCTAACGAGACGTAAAGACACGAAGGCCGAAAAACAGAGTTCGGCACTTTCGGCCCTGGCGCCGATCTTGGAGAAGCTAAAGCTCAAGCGTTGAGGATTTCAGGTTCATGTTCGGAAGGCGCTCAAACGAGCCACAGGCAGATCGACGCGTAACGCCGCGTCCTCCCGAACCGCAGGCCGCACCTGCTGCAACCGAGGCTAGACCGGCTGCGGCAGCTCCGGCGCGCAGTGCGGCGCCGCCACCGAGCGCGCCGCCTAAAAAGCCGGAACCCGCGCCGGAACCGCAGCGGCGGCATTCCGAAGAGTACTATGACGTCAAGACGACAGTCTTTAACGCGCTGATCGACACCATCGATCTCACGCAGCTATCGAAGCTCGACAGCGTGACGGCGCGCGAAGAAATTCGCGATATCGTCAGCGAGATCATTCAGATCAAGAACGTCGTGATGTCGATTTCGGAGCAGGAAGAGCTGCTCGAAGACATCTGCAACGATGTTCTCGGCTATGGTCCGCTTGAGCCCCTTCTGGCGCGAGATGATATCGCCGATATCATGGTGAATGGAGCGGCGACGACCTTCATCGAAGTCGGCGGCAAGGTGCAAAAGACCGGCGTCCGCTTCGCCGACAATCAGCAGTTGATGAATATCTGTCAGCGCATCGTCAGCCAGGTCGGCCGGCGTGTCGATGAATCCAGCCCGATCTGCGACGCGCGTCTGCCGGATGGGTCACGCGTCAACGTCATAGCGCCGCCGCTTGCAATCGACGGGCCGGCGCTCACGATCCGAAAATTCAAAAAGGATCGGCTGAAGCTCGAACAGCTCGTTAAGTTCGGTTCGATTACGCCGGAAGGCAAAACTATTCTGGAGATCATTGGACGCGTTCGCTGCAACGTCGTCATCTCAGGCGGTACGGGCTCGGGCAAGACGACGCTGCTCAACTGTCTGACCGGCTCGATCGACCACGACGAGCGCATTATCACGTGCGAAGACTCGGCCGAACTTCAGCTGCAGCAGCCTCATGTCGTGCGGCTTGAAACGCGCCCTCCGAACCTCGAAGGCGAGGGCGAGATCAAGATGCGCGATCTCATCAAGAACTGCCTGCGTATGCGGCCTGAGCGGATTATCGTCGGCGAAGTCCGCGGACCTGAAGCGTTTGACTTGCTTCAGGCCATGAATACCGGCCACGACGGCTCGATGGGCACCCTTCACGCCAACAGTCCGCGCGAAGCCTTGAGCCGTCTTGAATCGATGATCATGCAGGGTGGCTACGCGCTGCCGATCAAGACGATCCGCGAAATGATCTGCGGTTCGGTCGATGTCATCATTCAGGCCTCGCGATTGCGGGACGGCTCGCGCAAGATCACGCACATCACTGAAGTTCTCGGCATGGAAGAAGAAACGATCACGCTGCAGAACATTCTCGTCTACGAAATCACGGGCGAAGACGCACACGGCAAGCTGACCGGGCGACACCGTTCGACGGGCATCGTTCGTCCGCGGTTCTGGGAGCGCGCAGAATACTACAACGAGACTGAAAAGCTCGCAGCGGCGCTCGTGCGGTCGGAAGTCATGGACGATCTCGGCAATCCGCTTGGAGATCAAAATGGCTGATCTTGGGCTGCCGACGTTTCTCGCGCCGCTGCTCGCCGCGCTGGCTTTCGCCGGTATCGTGTTCGCGGTGGCGTACCCGTATTTTGCGGACGATCGCAAGGGAAAGCGTGTCGAGGTCGTTGCGGGAGGACGGTCGTCGCGCAAAGGTAGCTCGGCCATTGCCGATATCCAGAGCAGCAGAAAAAAGTCCGTTGCTGAAACGCTGAAGGAAATCGAAGTCCGCGAGAAGGCCAAGAAGAAGATCACGATGAGCCTGCGCTTGATGCGGGCCGGTACGAAGCGAAAGCCCCGCGATTTCTATGTTGCGAGTGCGTTGCTCGGCGTGCTTTTGGCGTCTATCGCGCTTCTCATTCTCGAATTGCCGTTTTCGGCGGCGATCGTGGCGGCATTCGTCGGCGGTTTTGGTCTGCCGCGGTGGATTCTGAACAAGATGACCGCGCGTCGGCAGGCCAAATTTCTGGGTCAGCTTGCAAACGCTATCGACGTCATCGTGCGTGGCATCAAATCCGGCCTGCCGCTCAACGAATGTCTTCAGGTCATCGCACGTGAGAGTCCGGAACCGCTCGGCAGCGAGTTTCTCGAAGTCGTCGATCAACAAAAGATGGGCGTCGGGTTGGCGGACGGGCTTGAGCGCATGTGCGACCGGCTTCCACTTCCCGAAGTGCGCTTTCTGACGATCGTCATTGCGATCCAGCAGCAGGCGGGCGGCAACTTGTCAGAAGCACTCTCCAATCTGGCGAGCGTGTTGCGCGAAAGGCAGTCGCTGGCGATGAAAGTCAAGGCGCTGTCGGCGGAAGCCAAGGCATCGGCCATCGTGCTTGCATCTTTGCCGCCCGGTGTCATGACGATGGTCTATCTGTCGTCGCCCGACTACATCATGCCGCTGTTCACAACGACGATGGGGCATTTCATGGTCGCGTTCGGCGCGGTGTGGATGCTTACCGGCGTTTTGATCATGAGGAAGATGATCAACTTCAAATTCTAATCTTTTCACGTGAGCAGGCACGGTCGTGCGCGGATGACGACATTCATCGATACAATCATGAACCCGCAGTTCATCGCGACGGCGCTGGCGGCGATCTGCGTCTTCGCGACGGTTTTGACGGTGGCGTTGCCGATGCTGCAGCGGGACCAGATGAACCGGCGCATGCGTGAAATGGCGATTGAGCGCAGCAAAATGCGCTCGGCGCGGCTTGCGGAAATGACGTCGAAAGACCGCCAGCAGGGCGGTACGAGCCGGCTTCGCTCCACGCCGAAAGGCTTTATGCAGCGGGTTGTCGACAAGTTCAATTTGCGGGAACGGTTCGACAACGAAGAGCTGCGCGAAAATCTCAAGCGAGCGGGTCTGCGCGGTCAGGCCAACATTGTCGCGTTCCTGTTCTTCCGCGTTGCTGCTCCGATTGCGATTTTCTTTTTCGCTCTCTTCTATCTTTTCGTGCTGTACGACAGCGGCTATCCGCCGACGGTTAATCTATTGATCGCGTTTGCGGCGGGTTTTCTCGGCTTCTATGTGCCGAACATGTTTATCAGCAACCGTGTGCAGAAGCGCCAGATGGCCATCAAGCAGGCGTGGCCGGATGCGCTCGACATGCTGTTGATTTGCGTGCAGTCGGGCATGTCGGTCGAAGCCGGGTTTGCAAAAGTCGGCAAGGAGATCGTCAGCCAATCGGTCGAGCTGGCGGAAGAAATGTCGCTGACGACGGCGGAACTCTCGTATCTTCAGGACCGGCGGCAGGCTTACGACAATCTTGCGAAGCGGACGGGGTTGCCCGGCGTGAAAGCGGTGACAACAGCGCTCGCTCAGGCGGAGCGTTACGGCACGCCCGTCGGGACGGCGCTGCGTACGATGGCCAAGGAAAACCGCGAAATCCGGCAGTCGGAAGCCGAGCGTAAGGCCGCTGCACTGCCGCCGAAGCTGACCGTGCCGATGATCGTGTTCTTCCTGCCGGTACTTTTCGTCGTCATTCTGGGACCGGCCGTCATCAGCTATATGGCGCTGAAGCAGCATTAGGGCGCGCTTTTCGCCGCTCCACGTTTGCGAGGAGCAGCGAGAAGAGACGTCCGGTCTGCGATTGGTCTTTGTCTATTTGATAAGAAGTGCGCGCTTGGCGTGGCGGCGCGTCATGATGTCGAGCGGTAGCCGGCAGCGGGGTCAGCGTACCAGTGGCGGGCTTTGGTCGGTCGTCGTCTGCCAGACGCTCTGGCTGACGGGAAGCGATGACGTCGTCGTGGCGGCGGCGCGCTGCACTTCGATCCGCGGCTGGGAGGGGCTCACGTAGGTGTTGCTGGCGAAGCTTTTGGCGTCGGGCATGGCCGTCGTCGGTTGGAGCTGGACCATCTGTTTCAGATAGCTGGCATTGGCGCTGGCGGTATCGGTCGAGAGCACGCCGGATGCGATGGCCTTCGATTCATCGTAGCGGCCTTGCAGGCCGAGCACGAGGGCGAGGTTTTCACGAACCTTCGGCGTTGCGCCGGGGGCGACCAATGCCTGACGCAGGATGCCCTCGGCCTTTTTCGGATCGCCGGTCATGGCGTAGGCCATGGCGAGATTGTTCATGACGGTGGGGTTGTCCGGCGAAAGGGTCAGCGCGCGCTCATAGAACGGCACGGCGTCGGCATATTTGCCCTGCTTCGCCATCACGGTGCCGCGCGCCGAGACGACCCGCCAATCCGGTTTCGCCGGATCGTCGGCGACCGTCAGCATCTGGTTGGCGACGCCGACCTGGTCCATTTCGAGCGCCAGGCGGCCGTATTCGCCGGCAAGCTCCTGATCGCTGCCGTGAATGAGCGCTGCTTGCTGCAGAACAGACAAGGCTTTCGACTTTTCGCCGAGCGCCTTCAGGTCTTTCGCATAATTGAGTGCGGGCTTCAGTTCGGCCGGGTTTTTGGCGTATTGCTGGCCCCAGTAGATCGTTGCCTTCTGCAACTCGGTCTGCGGCGTGTCCGGCGTGGTATCTCCGGTCGTCGTATCGCTGGGTTTCATGGCGATGCTTGGTAGCAGATCAGTGGAGGCGGAGCAGGCACCCAGGAGCAGCGATGCCGTAAGCGACGCGAAGGTTCCGAGGCGCGGAAGGCGCGGCAAAGTTTGCGAGCGGGGGCGCTCAAAACGCGTCATGACGGTCTCCTGGGGTGATTCGCTCATCAGCGACGAATCAAGGTGAGGCCGTCAGTTTCTGGGGCATCGGTCAACAAACGCTTAAGACTTGCCAGTGACCTGTGATAGCTGGAGAAAACGCGAATGAACTGCAGCCCGGGGGCGCCTGTCGAGGCCGCCAGTTTGCGGCCGGGTCGCGACCTTGGTCAGCTTGGTGCAACGGTAAAAGAGAGAACGAAGACGAATGGTTGAGACGACAGCCTGGGCCGCAGCGGAGACCTTTGCACTTGGCGCGCCGGATGCGAGCGACATACCGGTGCACTTCATCGGGTCGAACAGTCTTCAGCCGTCGCCGCTCGATGCCGCGCAGCAGGCGTGGCTCGCAGCTCAGAATTTTTCCGGGAGCGCCAAGCGCTCCGTTCTTCTGCCCAACGCCGAGGGGAAAGTTTCAGCCGTCGCGTTCGGCACGGGCAACGGCCAGCAGGGCGAGCCGAGCGGTCCGTCGGAATTGCTCGCGGGGCTGCTCGGTGCGGGGTTGCCTGCCGGGACCTATCGGATCGCATCGGAGCTGTCGCAGCCCGACCTTGCAGCTCTGGCGTGGGCGCTCGGCAGCTATTCGTTTTCGCGCTACCGCAGCAAAGGTTCGAACGGGGCGCGCGCGAAGCTGCGTCTGGCGGCGGAGGGCGCTGAGCGCATCATCAACACGGCTGAAGCCGTCTGGCTCGGCCGTGATCTGATCAACACGCCGGCGTCCGACATGGCGCCCGCCGATCTCGAGGCCGTCGCGCGGGTTCTGGCCGACCGTCATGGGGCCGACATCTCCGTCGTCGTCGGCGACGACCTGTTGGCGAAGAACTTCCCGCTCATTCATGCGGTCGGACGTGCGAGCCCGCGGCCGCCGCGTCTCATCGACATGAGCTGGGGGCCGGTCGGGGCGCCGAAAATTACGCTTGTCGGCAAGGGGATCAGCTTCGATACCGGCGGTCTCGACATCAAGCCCGCGAGCGCCATGCTGCTGATGAAAAAAGACATGGGCGGCGCGGCTACGGCGCTGACGCTCGCGCATATGATCATGGGGCAGCGGCTCAACTGCAGGCTGCGCGTCATCATCCCGACAGCGGAAAATTCCGTAGGCGGCGATGCGTTCCGTCCGGGCGACATTCTGGCGAGCCGTCTGGGGCTTAGCGTCGAAATCGGCAATACGGACGCGGAGGGGCGCCTGGTGCTCGCCGATGCCCTGGCGCTTGCCGATGCCGACGAGCCCGACTGCATCTTCGTTTTCGCAACGCTGACCGGCGCAGCGCGGTCGGCTCTGGGGCCGGACCTGCCGGCGTTCTTCACGAACGATAATGATCTGGCGCAGACTCTGCCGCCGCTTGCAGCGTCAATCGGCGATCCGCTATGGGCTATGCCTCTTTGGGAGGGTTACCTACGCAATCTCGACAGCGACATTGCCGACATCAACAATGTCTGGGAATCGCCATTTGCCGGTGCCATTACTGCGGCGCTGTTTCTGAAACGGTTCGTCAGCAAAGCGCGCCGTTTCGCGCATTTCGATCTCTATGGCTGGCGTCCCGCCGCACGTCCTCTCGGGCCGAAGGGCGGTGAGCCACAAACGGCGAGGGCCGTGATGGAACACTTGCGGCGAGAGTTGACGTCGTGACGGCTGACGTTTCTCAGCGACCGGCGAGCTCGCTCGATCCGAGACGGAACGCATTCCGCTCGGATCTCGCGGCGCAGTCGCTCGAAGGTGTCGTGCGCGCGGAACGCTATGTCACCGGAGAGCCGGGTTTCGTCATCCGCGCGACGGTGCCGTTGCGCAAATTTCCCGATCCCGCCCGTGGCTTCGAGACGGAAGCGCTGTTCGGCGAGAGCCTGACGATCTACGAAGACGGCGGTGGATGGAGCTGGGTGCAGCTCGCGCGGGACGGCTATGTCGGCTATGTGCCGAGCGATGCCATCCGCCGCGGCACCTTTCACACGACGCATCACATTCAGGCGCTGGGGACGTTTCTCTACGCCCAACCCGACATCAAGACGCCGCCGATCATGCATCTGCCGCTCAATGCCGCGATTGCCGTGCGCGGCGGCGACGAGGGCTTTCTGGAGCTTGAAAGCGGCGGCTTCGTCTATGCACGCCACGCTGCACCGAACGATCGTTTCGCGCGCGACTTCGTGGAAATCGCCGAGCGCTTTATCGGCACGCCGTATCTCTGGGGCGGCCGCACGCGGATCGGCATCGATTGTTCGGGCCTCGTGCAGACGTCGCTTGCCGCCGCCGGTTTTCCCGCACCGCGCGACAGTGACATGCAGCAGGCCGAGCTTGGCGAAAACGTGCTGGTGGCCGACGATCTCGAAGGCTTGATGCGCGGTGACCTGATATTCTGGAAGGGGCACGTCGGCATCATGATCGACGGCATCATGATGGTGCACGCCAACGCCTGGCATATGCAGACGTCGGTCGAGACGCTGCCCGAGGCGGTGCTACGCATTGCCAAGACGGGCAGTCAGATTACCGCGATCAAACGCATTCCAGGCTATGCCGCGATGGATGGGTTCTAGCGCCGGTAGGCGAGATAGCGATGCGTTCGCCAGACCTCTTCCGGCGGCGCTTTGGCAATCCGGCGTTCGCCGCGCCAATCCCATCCGGGGCCGAGCGCCACACGCATCTCGATCGCGATCAGCTCGTCGGTCATGGCATCGAACTTGGAGATTTTCTCGACGTGGCCCGCTTCGATGGAGCGGACGAGGTGCGGGAAAAGCTCGAAATGCTCGACCGGCAGGTCTTCGAATGCTTCTTCGGCGAGCTTGAGGCTAAAGGTCTGCTTGGATGCTATCAGCAGTTCAAACGGACAAGCTTCCGGCACGATCGGCAGAACGACGACACGCCAATAAGCTGTCGTCGCGATTACATCGACGGCGGCGTAGTCGCGCATGCGAGCGACGGACGTTTCAATTTCCACGAGCGTTTTTTCGAGGCGGTCGCGGAATACATCATCGGGGAGCATCTGGCAGTCTCGCGTCAGCGATTCGGAGGATCACCAGAATAACCGATCTTCCGGGTACGGAAAGGCGACCGATGCCGTTCAGCAGGACCGCTCGCGAACGAGCGCATCGTCCTTGGCGGCGGCGGTTTTGAATGCCGGGCGGCTCGTCATGCGTTCGATATAGCTGGAAAATTCCGGCCGATCGGGAAGCATCTTGAAGAGCGTCAGAAACCGGACCGCCGATCCGATCACAACATCGGCTGCGGAGAAGCGATCTCCGAGAATGTAGGGGCCGTTGCGCACGGCGCTGACAAGCGCGTTTACGGTATCGTCGTAGCTACCATAGCAGAGCGAGGACGACGGCAAGCCCGGCGGCAGCTTGCGTGCTTTGTCCATGACGGCTGGCTCGATGGCGCCGTGGTTGAAGACGATCCAGCGCAGGTAGGTGCCGCGCGTCGGATCCTTCACGTCAGGTGCGAGCTTTGCCTCGGGAAACAGATCTGCAAGAAAAATTGCGATTGCGCCGACCTCGGTGATCGGCGTGCCATCCGCGGTCACGGTAGGCAGTTTGCCCATCGGATTGATGGCGAGGAACGCGGGCGATTTGTGCTCGCCGGCCTTCATGTCGAGAATTTTCAGTTCGTGCGGCGGCGCGCCCAATTCTTCGAACAGCCAGCGGATGGTGAATGAGCGGGTGTTTGGCGCGTGATAGTGGACGAGCTTCGGCGTTGCCATCGGCGACCTCCCAGTCAGCTCGCCAGCCTGTCAGCTCGCAAGCGCCCCCTTGTATGCCACCTTGATGTCGAAGGCTGCCGCGAGCAGCGCCTTGGTATATTCGTCTTGCGGCTTTTCGAAGATATCGCGCGCGGGGCCTTCTTCGACGACTTTGCCGTTCTTCATGACAATGACGTAGTTGCAAAGCGCGCGCACGACTTTGAGGTCGTGGCTGATGAAGAGATAGGCGAGACCGTGGTTCGCTTGCAGCTTGCGCAGAAGATCGACGATCTGGGCCTGAACGCTCATGTCGAGAGCGCTTGTCGGCTCGTCGAGCATGACGAACTTCGGCTGCAAGACCATGGCGCGGGCAATCGCGATGCGCTGGCGCTGGCCGCCGGAGAACTCATGCGGATAGCGATCCTGCGACGCTGGATCGAGTCCGACTTCCTTCAGTTCCGCGCCGACGCGTTCGCGCCGCTGCTCTTCGTCGAGTTCGGGATTCTGGATCAGAAGCCCTTCCTCGATGATCTGGCCGACCGTCAACCGTGGCGAGAGCGAGCCGTAAGGGTCCTGGAAGACGATCTGCATTTCCTTGCGCAGCGGGCGCATCTGCTTGTTCGTCAGCGCGTCGATGCGTTTGCCGACGTAGGCGATGGGACCTTGCGATGAAATGAGCCGCAGGATAGCAAGGCCGAGGGTGGTTTTGCCGGAGCCGGATTCACCGACGACGCCGAGCGTCTCGCCGGCGCGAAGTTTCATCGACAGACCGTCGACCGCTTTTACGTAATCGACGGTTCGCTGCAACAGGCCCTTCTTGATCGGGAACCAGACTTTCAGATCGTCCGTCTCGACGACGACGGGACGCGTCGGGTCGGCGGCGGGCGGCATGCCTTTCGGCTCGGCATCGAGAAGATGGCGCGTGTAGGCGTGCTTGGGTGCGGTGAAGATCTGTTCGGCGTCGCCGGTCTCGACGATGTCGCCGTTGCGCATGACGTAGACGCGTTCGGCCATGCGGCGCACGATGCCGAGATCGTGGGTGATGAGCAGCATGGCCATGCCCATCTCTTTCTGAAGCGACTTCAGAAGCTCCAGAATTTGCGCCTGAATGGTGACGTCGAGTGCGGTAGTCGGCTCGTCGGCGATCAATAGGTCAGGTTTGTTAGCGAGCGCAATAGCGATCATCACGCGCTGGCGCTGGCCACCAGAGAGCTCATGCGGATAGGCGCCGAGGCGCTTCTCCGGATCGCGGATGCCAACCTTCGTCAGAAGCTCGATGACGCGCTCGCGCGTTTTGGCTTCGGGCAGCATTTGGTGCAGCTTGATGATTTCGCCGACCTGCTTCTCGATGGTGTGAAGCGGGTTGAGCGATGTCATCGGCTCTTGGAAAATGATCGAGATGCGGCGGCCGCGGATTTCGCGAAGGTCATTGCCAGACATTTTCAGGATGTCGGTGCCGCCGAACAAAATCTCGCCGGTCGGATGCGAGGCGGAGTTCGGCAACAGGCGCAAGATCGACATTGCGGAGACGGTCTTGCCGGAGCCGGACTCGCCGACGAGCGCGACGGTTTCGCCCTTGTTGATGTGGAACGAGACGCCGTTGACGACCTGCACGAGGTCTTTTCCTTCGCCAAAAGCGACGGAGAGATTGCGCACGTCAACGAGAGGAACGGGATTTGCCATCAGCTTTTGGCCCTGAACGATTTGCGCGGATCGAGGGCGTCACGCACGGCTTCGCCGATGAAGATCGCGAGCGAGAGGATGATCGACACGGCAATGAAGCCCGAGATACCGAGCCATGGCGCTTCGAGGTGCTTCTTGCCCTGCAGGAGCAGTTCGCCGAGCGAGGGCGAACCCGGCGGCATGCCGAGGCCGAGGAAGTCGAGCGCGGTCAACGCTGCGATGCCGCCCGACAGCTTGAAGGGCAGGAACGTCAGCGTCGCGACCATGGCGTTCGGCAGCAGATGCTTGAACATGATCTGCCAGTCGGACAGACCGAGCGCGCGTGCGGCGCGAACGTATTCGAGGTTGCGGCCGCGGAGGAATTCCGCCCGGACGAGTCCGACGAGGGATGTCCAGGAGAAGATCATCAGAATGCCGAGCAGCGTCCAGAAACCGGGCACGAATAGCGACGACAGGATCAGCAACACGAACAGCTCGGGGATCGAGTTCCAGATCTCGAGCAGGCGCTGGAAAATGAGATCGACGCGGCCGCCGAAATAGCCTTGCACCGCACCGGCCACGATGCCGACGGCGGACGAGACGATCGTCAGGATCAGGCCGAAGAGAACGGATATTCGGAAACCGTAGATGATGCGGGCGACGACGTCGCGGCCCTGATCGTCGAGGCCGAGCCAGTTGGTGTTGCCCCACTCGTTATAGCGGGCGAGCTGGTCGGCCGGCGCCGGGCACAGCTTCAGCGACGAGGACCACGGCGGCGGCGCTGGATAACCGAGGCAGACGCCGTTGTCGCCGATGCGGCCGGGATAGTCCTTGTTGATGGTCGAATACGAATAGCGGATCGGCGGCCACAGCATCCAGCCGTTGGCGTTGATCTCGTTCTGGATATCGGGCGTGCGATAATCGGTGATGGCGAGGAAGCCGCCAAATTTGTCTTCCGGATAGTCGACGAGCACGGGGAACAGGATTTCGCCTTTGTAGCTGACGATCAGCGGGCGGTCGTTGGCGACGAACTCAGCGAACAGCGAGACGACGAACAGGATCGAGAAGACGACAAATGAGCGATAGCCAACTTTGTGCGCCTTGAAGCGTTCCCAGCGGCGTCGGTTGACGGGCGACAGCCGGAAGAGGCGTCGCCACCGGGACTTCTTGGCCTTCGCGGCGGGTACTGCGACTGTCTCGGGAGCGTTGTCGGCGCGCTGGTCCATCGTCATACCTCGCGCGATTCAAAGTCGATGCGCGGATCGACGAGCGTGTAGACGAAGTCCGACAGGATGCCGACCAGCAGGCCGACGAGCGAGAAGATGTAGAGCGAGGCGAACACGACCGGATAGTCGCGCTTTTCGATGCTTTCGAACGACAAGAGGCCAAGGCCGTCCAGCGAGAAGATCGTTTCGATCAGCAGTGCGCCGGAGAAGAAGGCGCTGATGAAGGCCGACGGGAAGCCCGAGATGACGAGCAGCATGGCGTTGCGGAAGACGTGGCCGTAGAGCACCTGGTTTTCGGTGAGGCCTTTGGCGCGCGCGGCGACGACGTATTGCTTGCGGATTTCATCCAGGAACGAGTTTTTCGTCAGGAACGTCATAGCGGTGAACGAGCCGACCGCCATCGCGATCATCGGCAGCACGAGGTGCCAGAGATAGTCGGTTATCTTTCCGAAGACCGAGAGCTGATCCCAGTTGTCGGAGAAGAGACCGCGTGAGGGGAACCACTGGAAGAACGACGAGCCCGCGAACAGGATCAGCAACAGAACAGCGAACAGGAAGCCCGGGATCGCGTAGCCGACGACGAGAACGGCGCTCGACCAGGTATCGAAGGGTTCTCCGTCTTTCACGGCCTTGCGGATGCCGAGTGGAATGGAAATCAGGTACGTCAGCAGCGTCATCCAGATGCCGAGCGAAACGGAGACAGGCAGCTTCTCCTTGATGAGTTCAAGCACCGAGACGTCGCGGAAGTAGCTCTTGCCGAAATTAAAGGTCAGGAAGTTCTTCATCATCAGGTAAAAGCGCTCGGGCGCCGGCTTGTCGAAGCCGAACTGCTTTTCGAGGCTCTTGATGAACGCGGGGTCGAGGCCTTGCGCGCCGCGATATTTCGAGGTGATGGAGTCGCCACCGCCGACGCCAAGCTGGCTGTTCATGCCACCGCCGCCGAGCGTATCGCCGCCGCCACCGCCCATGCGGCTGACGATGGACGAGGATTGGCCCATCAGCTGCGCAATCATGCGTTCAACCGGTCCGCCAGGCGCGAACTGGATGATGATGAACGAAAACAGCATGATCCCGAACAACGTCGGGATCACCAGGAGCAAGCGCTTTAAAAGATAAACGGCCATCACTGCTTCACTGGTTGTTGCGTGGAGTTCGGCGTCGTTTGCGACGCTTTTTGCGGCTCAGGCTTGCCCGAATTGAGGTCGGCGGCCTTCTTGGCATCGAACCACCAGGTATCCAGAACGCCGCTATCATACTTCGGCTGGACGGCTGGATGCGAGAACTTGTTCCAATAGGCGACCGAATAGAACGGCTTGTACCAGTGCGGCACCCAATAATGGCCGGCGCGTAGAACGCGGTCGAGGGCGTGCGTGGCCGTGGTCAGCTCAGCGCGGGATTTGGCGGCGATGACCTTATCGGTCAGGGCATCGACGACGGGATCGCAGATGCCTGCGAGATTGAACGAGCCTTGTGCCTTGGCCGCCTCACAGGAGAGGAAGGCGCGCATATCGACGCCCGGCGTCAGGCCGAGCGAGAAGCGCTGCGTCGTGACGTCGAAATCGAACGACTTCAGGCGCTGCTGATATTGCGCCGGATCGACGAGACGCCAGTTGGCGTCGACGCCGATGCGCTTGAGATTCTCGACATAGGGAAGCGTGATGCGCTCGAACTGCGCTTCGAAATCGAGGAACTCGATGCTTAACTGCTCGCCCTTGGCGTTGCGCAGCTTGCCTTCGGCGTCGGGCTTCCAACCGGCGCTGATGAGCAGATCGCGCGCTTTCTTGAGGTTGGCGCGGTTGTTGCCGCTGCCGTCGGTGACGGGCGGCGTATAGGGCTCGCCGAAGACTTCCGGAGGCAGCTTGTCCTTATAAGGATCGAGCAGGGCGAGTTCTTGCGGCGAGGGCAGGCCCTCGGCCTTCATGTCGGAATTTTCGAAGTAGCTCGTCGTGCGGCTGTACAGGCCGTAAAACAGCTTCTTGTTCGACCATTCGAAATCGAAGACGAGATCGAGCGCGGCGCGTACGCGCGGATCTTTGAATTTATCGCGACGGGTATTGATGAAGTAGCCCTGCGCGCCGGACGGGCGGCGGTCGGGCAAAAGCGCTTTGATGAGACGACCGTCGCGAACGGCTGGAATGTCGTACTGCGTCGCCCAGGCGAGGCTTGAGAATTCCTCGCGGAAGTCGAAGTTGCCGGATTTGAGCGTTTCGAGTTCGATGGTGCGGTCGCGATAATAGTCAAGGCGAACTTCGTCGAAGTTGAAGCGGCCCTTGTTTACCGGCAAATCTTTCGCCCAGTAGTCGTTGCGGCGTTCGTATGTGATCGAGCTGCCGGAGTTGAACGTCTTGATGCGATAAGGGCCTGAGCCGAGCGGCGGCTTCAACGACGTTTCATCATAGGGATTCGCCGTGTAGTAGGCTTTCGACAGCACCGGGAGCTGAGCGATCAGGATCGGCAGATCACGCACAAGTTTGCCCTGGAAGGTGTAGCGCACCGTCTCAGGATCGAGCGCCTCGGCTTTCACGACGTCGTGCAAGGGCTGCGAATATTGCGGGCGCGTCGCCATGCTTTTCAGAAGGCTAAGCGTATAGACGAGATCGTCGGCGGTGATCTGGGTGCCGTCTGAAAACTTTGCCTCGAGACGAAGTTTGAACGTCACCGACATGCGGTCGGGTGCGACGTCGGCCGATTGGGCAACGAGGCCATAGACGGCGTCAGGTTCATCCTGCGCGCGGACCATCAAGCTGTCGAACAGCAGGTCGAGGTCCTGGGCGGCGTCGCCTTTGACGATGAACTGGTTGAAGCTGTCGAACGTATTTACGTCGCCCGTTCCCATTGTCACGATGCGGCCGCCCTTTGGCGCATCGGGATTGACGTAGTCGAAGTGCTTGAAGTCGGGCGGGTATTTCAGTTCGCCGAAGATCGAGAGACCATGGCGGGGCTCAGCCTGCGCCAGGCCGCCGTCGGGCATGGAAAACAGCAATGCCAGCGCGGCCAGAAAAGAGAGCTTCGCTCCGGCCGCCGCACGTGATCGGGTGGGTCGTTCCAACAGGGTCACTTTCCCTTCGCTGCCTGGACGGCTTTCGCCTTGTCCGCGTCGTACCACCAGACCTGAGTCAGAGCGGCGCCTTGTGACGGCAGTTTGTCCGGACGGCCGAAAACATCCCAGTAGGCAAGCCGGTCGTAGGGGTAATACCAGTGCGGGACGACGTAGTAGTTCCACAAGAGAACCCGGTCGAGCGCATGGGTTGCGGCAACGAGGTCGGCGCGATCTTTCGAGAATACGATCTTGTCGATCAGGTGGTCGATCGCGGGGTTCTTGATGCCAATGGTGTTGCGGCTGCCGGGCTTGTCGGCGGCGGCAGAGCCCCAGAAATCGCGCTGCTCGTTGCCTGGTGAATTCGACTGGGCGAAGCTGTCGACGATGATATCGAAGTCGCGGTTGTCCTCGCGCTGTTTGTACTGTGCGTCGTCGACGTTTCGCACCGTCGCCTTGATGCCCATGGCTTCGAGGTTTTGCACGTAGGGTAGAATGATGCGCTCGAACGTGTCGCCGTTGATCAGGAATTCGACCGTCATCTGGTCGCCCCTGTCATTGCGCAGGACGCGCGCGGTCGAGCCCGATGATAGCCCAATCGTCTGCATCGCCTTGCACCAGAAGCCGCAATGCGGATCGTTGACGGTTTCGCTGCGGATCTTCCAGCCGGCGTCCTCGAACAGTTTCAGCGCTTCCTGCTGGTGCTTGCGGAAGTCGCCTTCCTGGGCGTTGACCGGGTTTTCGTAGGTCGCCGTAAAGACTTCCGGCGGCACTTCGGATTTGATCTCGTTCAGGATCTCAAGCTCGCGGCCTTGCGGCAGGCCCGTCGCCTGGAGGTCTGAATTTTCGAAGTAGCTGCCGACGCGCTTATAGAGATTGTAGAACAGCTTCTTGTTCGTCTCTTCGAAATTGAAGAGCAGGTTGAAAGCGTGGCGGACGCGCGGGTCCTGGAACTGCGGGCGGCGAATGTTGAATACGAACGCCTGCATCGGCGCCACGCGCTTCACCGGAATGGCTTCTTTCTTCACCAGGCCTTTTTTCAAAGCGTCGAAATTGTACTGCGTCGCCCAGGCGTCGGCGCGGTTCTCGGACCAGACGTCGATGTTGCCGATCTTGAAATCTTCAAATGCGGGCGTGCGGTCGCGATAGTAGGTGAATTCGAGCGTGTCGAAGTTCATCTGGCCTTTCAACACAGGCAGATCCTTCGCCCAGTAGTCGGGCACGCGCTCGTAGGTGATCTTGCGGCCGGTATCGACCGACTTGATTTTGTAGGCGCCGTTGCCGAGGGGGGCTTCGACCGTCGTGGCCGCGAGGTTGCGCTGGGAGCCATCGGCGTTCTTGCCGGTCCAGTAGGCCTTGGAGACGACATTCAGCTCACCGACGATCATCGGCAGCTCGCGGTTGCCGGTCTTGTCGAAGGTGAATTTCACCTCGTGGTCGCCGGTCTTCTCGGCCTTGACGACGTTCTTGTAGTAGAAGGCGTAGAACGGATTGACGTTCTTGAACTGCTCGAACGAGAAGATGACGTCTTCCGGCGTGATCGGCGAGCCGTCGTGGAATTTCGCTTCGGGGCGCAGCTTGAACGTGACGGACGAATAATCGGCCGGGTAGGAGGCGCACTCGGCGATCAGGCCGTATTGGGTCGAGGGTTCATCAGGGCTCGGCGTAAACAGACTGTCGAAAATCAGACCCAAGCCCGCGGCCTTGACGCCCTTGTCGGAAAATGGGTTCAGCGTGTCGAAGGTGCCATCCGCCCACTGACGGACCGTGCCGCCCTTCGGCGCGTTCGGATTGACCCAATCGAAATTCTTGAAGTCGGGTCCGTATTTCGGTTCGCCGACGAGGGACAGCGCGTGATGGCATTGGACGTCAGCGGCCGTGGCCGTTGAGGCAGCACCGGCAGGAGCGGCGTCGGAGGGGTTCGGCGGCGATACCGGCGTGGTTGCGGCTTCAGCGGGTTTCGGCGCTTCAGCGGGTGCAGCGGCTTCCGAAGGCTTGACGGGTTCATCGGCTTTTGGCGCATCGACCGGCTTCGGTGCGTCGTCGGTCTTGGGAGCTTCGGCGGGCTTTGGAGCGTCTGCGGATTGCGCGGCTGCGGCGGGCGGCGTCGCGGCGTCTTGCGCTTTTGCAGGGTTCGGGAGCGAAAAACTCATGAACGCCAGCGCGGCAAGGATAAACGGCGTCAGGCGCATCTGCATATTCGACTTCGTCCCTTTCAAATTGTCACATTCCGGGGCCAGCTTAACACAGCCCCGGGCAGCGGGGACAAGTCGTGGGCCGGATACAAAAACGACCCCGCCAAAGAGCCGGCAAGGTCGCAAACTTTTGTACCCATAGCGAGTTAAAACGCCGTCATTTTGGCAGTGGAACGGGCGTATCTGCAAGGGTGGCGAGATAGGCGATGACGTCGGCTTCATCCTGCGGTGTCGGCAAGCCGTTGAACGTCATTTTTGTGCCGGGGATGAACGTCTTGGGGCTGTGAAGAAAATGCGCCAAGTCGTCGAATGACCAGTCGCCGCCTTTTTTCTCCATCGCTGCCGAATATTTAAATCCGGGATATGAGCCTTTTTTGCGATTTACCACGTCCCACAGGTTCGGGCCGACGGTCGGCGTCTGGCCTTTTTCGGATACGTGACAAGCTTGGCATCTTTTGAAAATCGTCTTGCCTTTTTCGGCGTTCGCCTTGGGCAGAAGCGCAATCACCTCTTTGCCGCTGTCTTCGGCCGGGGCAGCAGGCGCTGCTGCACCACCTGCAGGCGGGGTCGCCGTTTCAGCGGGCGCGGCGGCAGGAAGGGTGAAGCCCGGTTTCTCGGGCGTATGACCAACGGTCATCTCGATGATCGTGCGGGTTCCGAAAATCAAAAGCAGTGCAGACAGCACGGCCCCGGCAAGTTTCGTGAATTCGAAACTGTCCATCGTCATGTCTCAGCTCCTTGGACGGTCACTCCCCATGACGCGCAATTCAAGGTGACGAGATCGATTTGCGGTATATAAGCTCGGCCGCCCTGCAAGCACGTCGTCGTTTTTTGTAAGAACGTCGATAGCGGTATTGGGGCGATTTGTCACCGAACAAAAGAATTCGATCGCAGTGTCTCAACAAACGCTCATCCTCATTCCCGCCCGCATGCACGCCACCCGTCTTCCCGGAAAGCCGCTTGCGGATATTCATGGTGCGCCCATGATCGTGCACGTCTGGCGGCGGGCGATGGAGGCCGGTCTGGGGCGGGTCGTCGTCGCGACCGACAGTTCCGAAATTCTGGCGGCCGTGAAGTCGGCGGGCGGCGAAGCGGTGATGACGCGGGACGATCATGCTTCGGGTTCGGACCGGATTCACGAAGCCGTCACGACGCTCGATCCGGAGAAAAAAGCCCAGATCATCGTCAATCTGCAGGGTGATCTGCCGACGCTCGACCCCGTGCTTGTCACCGATTGCGTTGCGCCGCTTGCGAATGAGGCGACCGACATCGCGACGCTCGCGGCGGTGATTTCGGAAGACGAAGAGCGCACCAATCCGAACGTGGTCAAAGTGGTCGGCACGCCGATCGGCGAGAACCGGCTGCGGGCGCTTTACTTCACCCGAGCGACGGCGCCCCACGGCGACGGGCCGCTCTATCACCACATCGGCATCTATGCTTACCGCCGTGCCAGCCTCGAACGGTTTGTATCGCTCCCGCAAGCGACGCTGGAAAAACGGGAAAAGCTCGAGCAATTACGGGCACTTGAGGCTCAAATGCGGATCGACGTCAGCGTCGTTGACACGGTTCCACTCGGTGTCGATACTCCCGCCGACCTTGAGCGCGCCCGACGCCTCATCGCGCCCTGACGTTTCTTTCCCGGACAACCGATCCACCATGACCAAAACCACAGGTTCCGAAGCCGGAGCCCTCAAAATCTCGTATCAAGGCGAGCCGGGTGCGAATTCGCATCTTGCGGCGCGCGAAGTCTATCCGGATGCCGAAAGCGTCGCCTACCCGACATTCGAGGATGCGCTCGCGGCGGTGAAGAACGGCGAAGCTGATTACGCGATGATCCCGATCGAGAATTCGGTCGCGGGGCGGGTCGCGGACATTCACCATCTGCTGCCCGACGCCGGGCTCTACATCATCGGCGAGCACTTCCTGCGCGTGCGCCATCAGCTCATGGCGAAGCCGGGCGCGAGCCTTTCGACGATCAAGCGGGTCATGAGCCATACGCAGGCGCTGGGGCAATGTCGGACGACGCTTCGCAAGCTCGGTTTGAAGCCGGTGCCGGAAGCCGATACGGCAGGTTCGGCGCGGCTCGTCTCCGAGAGCGACGATCTTTCGACGGGCGCCATCGCATCGCGTCTTGCGGCGGAAATCTACGGTCTCGAAATCATCAGGAGCGATATCGAAGACCAGTCCCACAATACGACGCGCTTCATAATCCTGGCGAAGGAGCCGGATGACGCCGAGCCCGGCAACGGCCCGGTGATGACGACTTTCCTGTTCCGGGTGCGAAACGTGCCGGCGGCGCTCTACAAGGCGCTCGGCGGGTTCGCGACCAACGGCGTCAACATGACGAAGCTGGAGAGCTATCAGGAGGAGGGGACGTTCAACGCCTCCCGCTTCTTCGCCGATATCGAAGGTCATCCGGTCGACCGGCCTGTGCAACTTGCGCTTGAGGAATTGTCGTTCTTCTCGACGCAGACGCAGATCCTCGGCACCTATCCGGCGAGCCCCTACCGCAAGGAGGCGGCGGAGCTTGCGGCCAACGGCCTCGTCCCGATCAAGCGCGCCGAATAGCGCCGCTGCGCCGGAAGCGAAATTCGGCCGGTAAATCCGCGGCTTGCCTTGTTGTGGAGGCTGTTAGTTTCCGGTGCAGGGAGGGTTGTACTTTTTCGCCGCCCGGCCCATTATAGGAACGGGCTGGCGGCGGACGAGTTCGTCGCCAACCGGGTCAGGTCCGGAAGGAAGCAGCCCTAACGATCAGAAATCGGGTCGTTCGCCAGCCTCTTTACTCGCTCACGAGCGCAATTCGGATCGCAAGGGCGATCCGGCGCTCTCCGCGGGGGGCGCGGCTTACCGCGGGTCGCCTTGCTCCCTCGCCCTCTGGGCGAAAGGTTGTTTCAGGGATCATGGCGAAAAAGAAATCGGAAACGTCTGACGGCGTCGAAGGTTCGGGAAGCACCGAGCCCGCGAAGCCGTATGTCGTGCTGGCGCGGAAGTATCGCCCGGCGACGTTCGATGACCTGATCGGCCAGTCGGCGATGGTGACGACGCTGCGCAACGCGTTCGCGTCCGGGCGCATCGCGCAGGGCTACATGCTGACGGGCGTGCGCGGTGTCGGCAAGACGACGACGGCGCGCATTCTCGCGCGGGCGCTCAACTACGAAGCGCCGGGCTACGACAAGCCGACCATCGACATGCCGGGTCTCGGCGTTCACTGCAAGGACATCATGGAGGGCCGTCATCCGGACGTGCTCGAAATGGACGCTGCCTCGAATACCGGTGTCGATAATATCCGCGAGATCATAGAAAGCGCGCAGTACACGCCACTCGTCGCGCGCACGAAAGTATTCCTGATCGACGAGGTTCACATGCTGTCGAAGGGCGCGTTCAACGCGCTCTTGAAGACGCTTGAAGAACCGCCATCGCATGTCCGTTTCATTTTCGCGACGACCGAAATTCGCAAAGTTCCCGTCACCGTGCTGTCGCGCTGTCAGCGCTTCGACTTGCGCCGTGTCGAGCAACCGGTGCTGGCTGAACATTTTCAGAAGATCGTCGGCCTGGAAAGTGCCGAAGCTGACGCTGATGCTTTGCAGCTTATCGCACGCGCGGCCGAAGGTTCGGTGCGCGACGGCCTTTCCATTCTCGATCAGGCGATCGCGATGGGCGAGGGGCACGTTACGGCGGCGAAGGTTCGCGACATGCTCGGCCTTGCCGATCGCGCGCGGATTTTCGATCTCGCTGAAGCGCTCTTCAAAGGCGATGTCGCGACGGCCATTCGAGGATTGGAATCGCTGCATCGTGATGGCGCGGAAGCGGCCGAGGTCGTGTCCGATCTGGCTGAAGCCGTACACGCCATAGCGCGCGTTAAAGCTGTCGGCGAAGAGCCTGCGGGCGAAGCTCTGACGGCGGAAGAAAAGGCGCGCATCGCCGGTCTCGCATCGCGTTTGTCGATGCCGTACCTGTCGCGAGCGTGGCAGATGCTGGTCAAAGGTTTCGATGAGGTTTCGCGCGCGCCCAATCCGCGTGTCGCGGCCGAGATGATTTTGATTCGGCTTGCTTACACGTCGGATCTGCCGACGCCCGACGAGTTGATCAAAGCGCTCGGCGGCGGGTCTGTTCCGGCGCGGCGTCCGGCATTGCCGGCCGGGGATGCTCCTGCCGGTCAGCGCGGTCCGCTCAATGCGCGTGTTGATGTTCCGGTCGCTGAAAACGATCAGGATGATCTCGGCGACCTCGGTGATCTGGGCGACGGCTTCGAATTCGACGACGGCGAGCCGATTGGCGATGCCGAGGGTGACGAAGTGGCTGCTCCGGCTGTCGCGGCCGGATCGATGAAGTCCGATCCGAGATCGTTTGCAGACGTCGTGGCGCTCGCAGGCGAAAAGCGCGATGCGAAGCTCAAGTGGCACCTCGAAGACCATGTCAGCCTCGTCAAGTTCGATGCGGTGGCGGGTTCGATCGATCTTTTTCTGATGCCCGAGGCGCCGCCGGAACTCGCCAACGACCTTCGGGAAAAACTCAACCTTTGGACAACGCGGCGCTGGGTCGTCGTGCTTTCGAAGGATGCCGGCGCGCCTCCTATTGGCGTCGTGCGCAGAGAGCGCGAAGCTCAGGAACTCGAATCGCTCAAAGCGCATCCGGCAGTGCGCGCGGTTCTCGAAGCTTTTCCCGATGCGAAGATCGCCGAAGTGCGGCGAATTGCAGGGCATGAGACAGATACGGACAGCGAGAGCGAAGCCGTTTAAACTTCAAGGACGAATTCGGCTCTCTGCCGCGAGGACAATATGAAAGACATTATGGGTATGATGAAGCAGGTGGGCCAGATGCAGGCGCGCCTTAAGGAAATGCAGGACGAGCTGCAAAGGGCCGAGATCGAAGGCCAGGCGGGCGGCGGTCTGGTGCATGTGACGGTCGACGGCCGCGGGGAGCTGAAAAAAGTTCGGATCGATCCGAGCTTGATGAAGCCTGATGAGGTCGAAATTCTCGAAGATCTCATCGTGGCGGCCGCGACCGATGCGAAAGCAAAGGTCGATAATGTGATGCAGGCGAAGATGGCCGAGATCACGGGCGGTCTGCCGATTCCGCCGGGCATGAAGCTTTTCTGATTTTTTTACGTCGTCCTCGAACGGCAAGCTTGCGAGCCGTTCGGGCATCCATCGCAAAACTGCCGAAGGCTCGATATTTTTTGCGTCTTCGACGACTTTTGTGCTGGATCCCGACCATCATTCGCTTCGCTCATTCGGTCGAGGATGACGAAGTAAGTTATCATGAACTGGGACATGTCTCGTAAAACCGCAGGTCCTGAAATCGAGCGGCTGGTGCAGCTCCTGGCACGCATGCCGGGGCTCGGGCCGCGTTCGGCGCGCAAGGCTGTGCTGGCGCTGCTCAAGCGGCGCAACGATCTCATGTTGCCGTTGGCGGACGCGCTTCAGCAGGCCATCGCGAAAATCACGGAATGCTCCATTTGCGGCAATCTCGATACGGTGTCGCCATGCAGCGTCTGTGCCGATCCGCGGCGTGATACGAGTCTGATCGTCGTCGTGGAAGAGGTCGGCGATCTTTGGGCGCTTGAACGGGCGAGCATCGTTTCCGCGCGCTATCATGTGCTCGGCGGACACTTATCGCCCCTCGACGGCGTCGGGCCGGAGCGGCTCAATATCGCGAACCTCGTTGCGCGGGCGCAATCGCCGGATGTGAAGGAAATTCTGCTGGCCCTGAATGCCACCGTCGAAGGCCAATCGACGGCACATTACATCTCGGATCAGCTTCAGAGTACCGACGTTACTGTTTCGCGGCTGGCGCAAGGTGTTCCCATCGGCGGTGAACTCGATTATCTCGACGACGGCACGCTGGCCGCCGCCTTCAAGGCCCGGCGGAAATTATAAGAACTCCGGGAGCGCGGATATCTCACCGCGGAAACGTCAGGCATATGGCGGAAGTCGAAATCGTCAGGCGCGGCGGTGGCGGGCCGAAGTTCGTCACGGGCTCGTTGTTGCGGCACATTTTGGCGATGACCGCTGCCGGTGCGCTCGGCTTGATGGCGGTGTTCGTCGGCGATCTTGCGAATATCTATTTTCTGTCGCGCATCGGTGACGACGCGATCGTCGCCGCCGTCGGCTACGCCAGTTCCATCCTCTTCTTCTCGACGTCTATCGGCATCGGGCTTTCCATCGCCGCTACGTCGCTGATCGCGCCGGCCCTTGGTGCGCAGCGGCGCGTCAGGGCACGGCGGTTGACGGCTAACGCGCACGTGATGGCGTTCGTTTTCTCAGCGATTGCGAGCTTGGCGCTGTGGTTCGCGATCGAGCCGCTGCTGCGGCTGCTCGGCGCCAGCGGGCGGACGCTCGATCTTGCAAGCTTCTATCTCGAAATTCTGCTGCCGACGCTGCCGTTTCTGTCGCTCGGCATGACATCGTCAGCGGTGCTGCGCTCTGTCGGCGATGCGCGTCGCGCGATGAACGTCACCCTGTCGGGCGCGATCGTCAATACGATCCTCGATCTGATTTTCATTGTGCATTTCGGGCTCGGCATCGAAGGTGCCGTGTTGTCGAGTTTGCTGGCGCGGCTGGTGATGATGGCCGTCGGGCTGTACGGTGTCGTACGCGTGCACGATCTGATGGGACGGCCGAAGATCGCGACGCTGAAGCAGGACGTCGGACCCTATTCGCGGATCGCAGCACCTGCCGTGCTGACGAATATCGCGCCGGCCGTCGGCAACGCCTACATTACGCACGCCATTGCGCCCTATGGCGATGCTGCTGTTGCGGCGTGGGCGATCATTGGACGGATCATTCCGGTGGCGTTCGGCGCGATCTTTGCGCTTTCCGGCGTGGTCGGACCGATCATTGGGCAGAATTTCGGTGCGGGCTTGCGGACGCGAATGCGCGACGCCTACACGCTCTCGCTGCTGACGATGGCGGCCTTCACGGCAGTTGCGTGGCTCGGTCTTGCGGTCGCGGCCGATCCTCTGGCGGGGCTATTTCATGCAACGGGCGAGGTGCGTGATCTGATCGTTTTCTTCTGCCGCTGGCTGTCGCCGCTGTTCGTTTTCATGGGCGCGATCTTCGTGACGAATGCCGTCTTCAATACGCTGGGTCGGCCGCACGTCTCGACGATTCTCAACTGGGGCCGCGCCACGGTTGGCACTATTCCTTTCGTCATTTGGGGCGGGAAGTTTTACGGTGCCGAAGGCGTGCTCGCGGGTAATTTGGTTGGTGGCGTCGCCTTTGGCCTAATTTCCATATTTGTAGGCTACCGTTTGGTTGCGCGCGTTGGGGAAACGCTGAGACTTTAGCGCGCGCGGCGTTGCACTTTCGGACGAGACGGTCCTAGATCGTCTTGGAAGAGTCGATTGCAGCGCCACGTTGAGCTAACGGAGAGCGGGTGTGGCTATTGCCCAACGCATTCTCGTGACTGGAGCGTCGGGTTTCATCGGACAGCATGTCGTCCGCGTACTGGCGGAGCGTGGCTATAACGTCCGGGCGGCGTCGCGGCACCCCATCGTATTTGACAGTCCTCGCGTCGAGGGCGTTGCCGTCGGCGACATGTCGCGATCGTTCGCCGCGGAATTCCTCGTGCGCGGCGTCGATGCCGTCGTGCACGCGGCCGGGCTTTCGGCGGCGCGGACCGATCTGCCGTCTGCGGCCTATACGGCTATCAATGTTGATGCAACGCGGCAGCTGGCCAGAGCCGCCCGTTCGGCGCGGGTGAAGCGCTTCGTCTTGATGTCGTCGATCCGAGCGCAGGTGGGCGTGACCTATCCTGGGCTCGTGACGGAGGCGACGCCGGCCGCGCCGACGGACGCCTACGGCCGGTCGAAGCAGGCGGCGGAAGCCGTCACGGCACAGATGCTCGATGGTTCGGCGACGCGTTGGACCGTGCTCCGGCCGGTGCTGGTTTATGGACCGGGCGTCAAAGGCAATATGGCGGCGCTGCTGAAAATCGCCGCTTTGCCGGTGCCGCTGCCGTTCGGGGCGCTTAAAGCGCGGAGGTCGCTGGTCAGCATCGGCAACCTCATCAGCGCGCTGCAATATATTCTGCAAACCCAAACTGCTGAAAATGCTGCATTTATCGTGGCAGACCCGGAGGCTTTGACGATGGCCGAGATCATCCGTGCGCTGCGGCGAGGGCTCGGGCGGCCGGAAATGCTGCTTCCCGTGCCGGACACATCGCTCGCCCGCCTGCTGCGGCTTGCCGGGAAGGGCGATTTCGCCGACCGGCTAACGGGTGATCTGGTCGTTGACGCGGCCCGGTTGCGCCGGATTGGCTGGGCCCCGCCGGAGACAACCGCCGCGGCGCTCGCGGCCTCTGTGGCGACGCGGCAACCTGCCGGGGATCAGGTCTCGGAACGGTATAGAGACGCACGCCATTGACCGCGGCTGCGGCCTTTCATATGTCAGGCGCCATGGCCGTACTTCCCATTCTCACCATTCCCGATCCCGTCCTGCGCAAGATCTCAGATCCGGTCGAGCGCGTAGACGATGCCGTCGTCAAGCTGATGGACGACATGCTGGAGACGATGTACGCGGCGCCGGGTGTCGGCCTTGCCGCGCCGCAGGTCGGCGTGCTGAGGCGCGTCGTCGTGCTCGATACCTCGGACGAGGGCGAGCCGCCCAATCCGCTCGCCATGGCCAATCCGGAACTCGTCGCGCTGGGTTCGACGACGCGGTTGCATGAGGAAGGCTGTCTGTCCATTCCCGACGTGCGCGTCGAAATCGAGCGACCGGCGGAAGTAACCGTGCGCTACATCGACCGGAACGGCAAAGAGCAGGAGCTTAAGGCTGACGGTTTGCTCGCGACTGCCATCCAGCATGAGATCGACCATCTCGACGGCCAGCTCATCATCGATTTCCTGTCGCGGCTGAAGCGCGATATGGTCATCCGCAAGTTCAAGAAGCAGTCGCGAAGCTAAGGTTTTGGTTGGCGCGTGCGACTGACCTCCGGTCAGCCGGCCGCACGCGCGAAATTTGGGTCGTCGATCGCGCCTACAAAAGAGTCCATATGCCATTGAAGATCGTATTCATGGGGACGCCGGATTTTTCCGTGCCTGTGCTCGATGCGGTCGTGGCGGCGGGGCATGAGGTTGTCGCGGTTTATAGCCAGCCGCCGCGTCCGGCGGGACGGGGCATGGCGGAAGCGAAATCGCCGGTGCATCGGCGTGCGGAAGCTCTCGGTATTCCAGTTCGCACGCCGGTGAATTTCAAAAGCAACGACGATCGCCAGGCAT